>CAYZPX010000174.1:0-5801 GCA_964480105.1 uncultured Burkholderiaceae bacterium
ACACGACAACGCCAGCATCAAAGGCGCCACCCTCAACACCGTCACCGCCGCTGCCGCCTGCGGTGGCGACGTGCACGTGCTGGTCGCTGGTCACAACGCGCAAGCGGCCGCCCAACAAGCCGCCCAGATCGCTGGTGTGGCCAAAGTCATCCACGCCGACGCCGACAGCCTGGCCCACGGCCTGGCCGAAAACGTCGCGGCGCAGGTGCTGGCCATTGCGCAAAACTACAGCCACATCCTGTTCCCCGCCACCGCCGGCGGCAAGAACGTCGCCCCCCGCGTGGCGGCCAAGCTGGATGTGGCCCAGATCAGCGACATCACCAAAGTCGTGAGCCAAGACACCTTCGAGCGCCCCATCTACGCTGGCAACGCCATTGCCACGGTGCAAAGCAGCGATGCGACCAAAGTCATCACCGTGCGCACCACGGGCTTTGATGCCGCAGGCCAAGGCGGCAGCGCCCCAGTGGAGAGCCAAGCCGCAGCCTCGGCCAACGGCAAGGCCAGCTATGTCGGCAGCGAAATCGCCAAGAGCGACCGCCCTGAACTGACCGCGGCCAAGGTCATCGTCTCCGGTGGCCGCGCGCTGGGCAGCAGCGAAAAGTTCAACGAAGTCATGACCCCGCTGGCCGACAAGCTGGGTGCCGCGCTGGGCGCCAGCCGCGCTGCGGTCGATGCGGGCTACGCCCCCAACGACTGGCAAGTGGGCCAGACGGGCAAGATCGTCGCGCCCCAGCTGTACGTGGCCGCGGGCATCTCGGGTGCGATCCAGCACTTGGCTGGCATGAAAGACAGCAAGGTGATCGTGGCGATCAACAAGGATGGCGAAGCGCCGATCTTCAGCGTGGCCGACTATGGCCTGGAGGCGGACCTGTTCGCCGCCGTGCCGGAGCTGGTCAAGGCGCTGTAAGCCTGGGCTGGGTGAGGGCGGTATTGGTATCAAAATGATAGCTAGTACCGCCCGTATCTAAAGGGTTGAGGCCCTTTTTTTGCAATTTTCGGAGACAAGACCATGAGCTACACCGCCCCCTTGAAAGACATGCTGTTCAACATGACCCACCTGGCGGGTCTGGAACAGGTGGCCCAAATTCCTGGCTTTGAGGAGGCGGGCCTGGAGACCGCCCAGGCCGTGCTCGAAGAGTGCGCCAAGCTCAACGAAAGTGTGGTCGCGCCGCTGAACTGGGAAGGGGACAAGACCCCCTCCTGGTTCAAGGACGGTGCGGTGCAGACCACGCCCGGCTTCAAGCAAGCGTTTCGCCAGTACGCGGAAGGCGGCTGGCAAGGTCTGCAGCACCCCGTGGAATTTGGCGGCCAGGGCCTGCCCAAGACCATCGGTGCCGCCTGCAGTGAAATTCTCAACGCGGCCAACATGAGCTTTGCGCTGTGCCCGCTGCTCACCGACGGCGCCATCGAAGCCCTGTTGACCGCGGGCAGCCCCGAACTGCAGGCCACCTACCTGCCCAAGATGATTGCCGGCCAGTGGACTGGCACCATGAACCTGACCGAGCCCCAGGCCGGATCCGACCTGTCCCTGGTGCGCAGCCGCGCCGAGCCCCAGCCCGACGGCACCTACAAAATTTTCGGCACCAAGATCTACATCACCTACGGTGAGCACGACATGGCCGAGAACATCGTCCATCTGGTGCTCGCCCGCGTGCAGGGCGCGCCCGAGGGCGTGAAGGGCATCAGCCTGTTTGTCGTGCCCAAGTTCATGGTCAATGCCGATGGTTCGCTGGGCGCGCGCAACGATGTGCATTGCGTCAGCATCGAGCACAAGATGGGCATCAAGGCCAGCCCCACGGCGGTGCTGCAGTACGGTGACCACGGCGGCGCCGTCGGCTACCTGGTGGGCGAGGAAAACCGCGGCCTGGAATACATGTTCATCATGATGAACGCCGCCCGCTATGCCGTGGGCGTGCAGGGCATTGCCGTGGCCGACCGGGCTTACCAGAAGGCGGTGCAGTACGCCAAGGACCGCGTCCAGAGCCGCCCAGTGGATGGCAGCATGAACACCAGCGCGCCCATCATCCACCACCCCGATGTCAAGCGCATGCTCATGACCATGCGCGCCAGCACCGAGGGCTGCCGGGCCATGGCCAGCGTGGCGGCCGCCGCCTACGACGCGGCCCACCACCATCCGGATGCCGAAACCCGCCAGCAAAACGCGGCCTTTTACGAATTCCTGGTCCCTCTGGTTAAGGGCTACAGCACCGAGATGAGCCTGGAAGTGACGTCCCTGGGCGTGCAGGTGCACGGTGGTATGGGCTTCATCGAAGAAACCGGCGCCGCCCAGTACTACCGCGACGCCAAGATCCTGACCATTTACGAAGGCACCACCGCCATCCAGGCCAACGACCTGGTGGGCCGCAAGACCGCCCGTGACGGCGGCCGCACCGCCAAGGCGATTGCCGCGCAGATCGAAGCCACCGAGGCTGAGCTACTGCGCTGCGGCAACCCCCATGCCTCCGCCGTGGCCCAGCGCCTGAAGGCCGCCCGCCTGGCCTTCCTGGACGTGGTGGACTTTGTCGTCGCCCAGGCCAAGACGGATCCGAACGCGGTGTTTGCCGGCTCCGTCCCCTACCTGATGCTGGCGGGCAACCTGATGGCCGGCTGGCAACTGGGCCGCGCGCTGCTGGCGGCCGACGCGGCCCTGACCCGGGCCGAGGATGTGCCCTTCATGCAGGCCAAGGTGGTGACGGCGCGCTTCTATGCCGACCACCTGCTCAGCCGTGCACCCGGCGTGCGCGACAGCATCGTCCAGGGCGCAGCGGGAGTGACCGAAATGGCCCTGGAGGCTTTCTGAAAGCGCGGTACATGCTATTAAAAGTGAAGCGTTTGTCGCTGGTTTGACAAGCGCTTCACGGGGCCTTCCTCACAATGGGCCTTCCCATTCTTTCGGAGACACCATGTCCAAACTGCCCCCCGTGTTGCGCAACCTGCCGTTTCCCCTCATCGGGTCGCCCTTGTTCATCATCAGCAATCCCAAGCTGGTGATTGCCCAGTGCAAGGCCGGGGTCGTGGGTTCGATGCCGGCCCTGAATGCCCGCCCGGCTTCCCTGCTGGACGAATGGCTGGCGGAAATCACCGAAACCCTGGAAGCCTACAACCGCGCCAACCCGGATCGGCCCGCCGCACCGTTTGCGATCAACCAGATCGTCCACAAGAGCAATGATCGGCTGGACCACGACATGGCGCTGTGCGCCAAGTACAAGGTGCCGCTGGTCATCACCAGCCTGGGCGCCCGCGAGGATGTCAACCAGGCCGTGCATGGCTGGGGTGGCGTGGTGCTGCACGACATCATCAACAACAAATTCGCCCACAAGGCGATCGACAAGGGTGCCGACGGCCTGATCGCCGTGGCCGCCGGCGCGGGTGGCCACGCCGGTACCAAGAGCCCCTTCGCACTGGTCCAGGAAATCCGCGAGTGGTTTGACGGCCCCGTCGCGCTGTCGGGCTCCATCGCCACGGGCGACGCCGTCCTGGCGGCCCAGGCCATGGGCGCAGACTTTGCCTACATGGGTTCGGCCTTCATCGCCACTGAAGAAGCCCGCGCCAGCGAGGCCTACAAGCAGGCCATCGTGGACTGCACCTCGGACGATGTGGTCTATAGCAACCTGTTCACTGGCGTGCATGGCAACTACCTGGCGCCATCGATTCGCGCCGCTGGCCTCGACCCCGACCATCTGCCAGAGTCCGACTCCAGCAAGATGAGCTTCAGCGGCGGGGAGGGCTCTAAAAAGGCCTGGAAGGACATTTGGGGCTGTGGCCAAGGCATCGGCGCCATCCACCAGGTGGTACCGACCGCTGAATTGATTGCCCGCCTGCGCCGCGAATACCGCGCTGCCCGCGAGCGCATCGCGGCCTTACCCCTCTACGAATAACATCGCGCGCACTCTGCGCTTTTTGACCGACAGCCTCTGGCCCGCAAGGGCTGGGGGCTTTTGCTTTGTATGACCCCCACTGCTTCCCGCTCCCTGGACATTGATGTGATCAAGGGGGTGGCCTGCGCCCTGATCGTTCTGCACCACCTGGCGTTTTACGGGCCCATGTCTGACATTGCCCAGCCGCTGGCGCCAGCGTTGATGGCATGGCTGTACGAATATGGCCGGCTGGCGGTGCAGGTGTTTCTGGTCCTGGGGGGCTATCTGGCGGCCCGCAGCCTGGCGCCGCGTCCGGTGCCTGCGGGGGACGCGACAGGGCCATCGATCACCGGTCTTGTCACGCGCCGCTACCTACGCCTGGCAGTCCCATTGGCGGTGGCCTTGCTGGTGGCGGTGCTCTTGTCCGCCCTGGTGCGCCCTTGGCTGGACCACCCTTCGGTGCCCGGCGAACCCACCCTGGCCCAGCTCTTGGCCAATCTGTTCTTGTTGCAGGATGTGGTTGGCGAGGAGGCGCTGTCCGCCGGCGTTTGGTACGTGGCGATTGATTTTCAGCTTTACGTCCTGGCCGTTTTGCTGCTGCACGGTGCCGGGCGCCATCCACGCTTGGCCCGGTGGGTGCCATGGCTGGTGGGTGCCCTGATGGCCGCGTCTCTGCTGGGCTTTAACCGCCAGCCCGATTGGGATGTCTGGGCCCTGTATTTCTGGGGTTCCTACAGCATGGGCATCGTCGCAGCCTGGGCGGTACATGCCTGGAACCAAGGGCGGCGCCTCCATGCCCAGGCTTGGGTGCTGGCCTTGGCCTTGCTGGTGGCGGGGGCCTTGGCCTTGGACTTGCGCATCCGGATTGCAGTCGCCTTGGGCGCCGCCGTGGTGCTCATCGCGCTGGGCTGCCGTGCGGCGCCGGGGGCGTCAGGGCTGTGGGCGCGCGCCCTTGCCTGGCTGGGCCTGCGTTCGTATTCGGTGTTCCTGATCCACTTTGCGATCAGTCTGCCGGTCAACGCCCTGGTGGCCGGGATCTGGCCGCAGGCGCCCTGGCCCAATTTGCTGGGCATGGGGCTGTCGTTTGGCCTCTCTATCCTGGCGGGTTGGCTGCTCTATGAAAAAGTGGAGCGGCCCTTGCCGACTTGGGGGATGGCCTTGCGTTGGCAAGCCGGATTGTTGGGCATGGGGCTGCTCACCGCAGGCCTCACCCCCTGAGCGCGCTGGTCCCACTTCAGCTTTGGCGGGCCTTGCAGCCTTGGTAAATGTCCAGCTCGGGGCGGTACACGCTGGTTTGGACGTTCATCAGTCCCAGCACCGAGTGAAAGTAGCTGTCGTGTGTGATGCGGCGCTGGCTCAGGTCTTTTTGCAGGCAGGCCATTGACAGTCCGCTGCGGGCCTGCATGTCGGCAGACAGCCAAGTCACCCAGGGAATGTGCTTTTGCGTGTCGGGCGCAATTGAATAGGGCAGACCGTGCAGATAGAGGTTGTTTTCGCCCAGGGATTCACCGTGGTCTGATGCATAAACCATAGCAGCTTCCGCTTGATTTGACTGGGTTTGAAGCCATTTCAGCACCGAATCCAGGAACTGGTCGGTGGCGACGATACTGTTGTCATAGGCATTGAGCACCTGGGCCTGGGAGCACTCTTGCAAGGCGGTGGTGGTGCATTCCGGCTGGAAGGGCTTCAGGTGTGCCGGAGCCCGTTTGAAGTAGGCGGGGCCATGGCTGCCCATCTGGTGGAGCACCACCACCGTGCCTTTTTGGCGCCGTTCTGCGGGCAGGGCAGCCAACTGGGCGTCCAGGTCGCGCAGCATGATGCCGTCCAGACATTCGTCCTCAGGGCACAGGGCCGGGTCCTTGGAATGGGTGGTGGTCACGGTAGGGATGCGGTCGCACACGCCCTTGCAACCCGACTGGTTTTCCACCCACAGCACGGCAAGGC
>CAYZPX010000175.1:0-5689 GCA_964480105.1 uncultured Burkholderiaceae bacterium
CCCAGCCCGATGCGCTGTTCATGCACTGCCTGCCCGCCCACCGCGGCGAGGAAGTCACCGCGGAAGTCATCGACGGCCCGCAATCGGTCGTCTGGGACGAGGCCGAAAACCGCATGCACGTACAAAAGGCGCTGATGGAGTACCTGCTGCGCGGCCGCATGGAGTGATGCGGTGAGCGCCACCACCCGCCCCCATCCATGCCTGAGCTGTGGTGCCTGCTGCGCCAGCTTTCGCGTGGACTTCGCGGCGGAGGAACTGCTCTCAGAGGGCGGCACTGTGCCTGACGGCCTGGCGGTCGAGGTCACCGCCAGCACCTGCCGCATGCGCGGCACCGACCATGTGCCCACCCGCTGTGCCGCACTGACGGGCACCGTGGGCGTGCAGGCGGCCTGTGGCATTTACGAATGGCGTCCGTCGCCCTGCCGCGAATTCGAGGCCGGAGACACGGCTTGCGAGCGCGCCAGGGCCAGGCACGGTCTGCCGGCCTTGCCCGCCGACCTGCTGTTCTGAGGCCCTGAAAAAACTGGCGCACAGCCCGCAGCAAACCGGCAGCGCGCGGCCAGCTAGATGGCTTCGGGCGCCTGGTAAAGCCAGGGCTGGTCCAGCAAACGCGCACCCAGGGCCGCCAAAGCACCGTCCCTGGCCCAGCGCAAGGGGCCCCGCGCATGGAATACCCAGGCATTGCGCTGGGCACGGGCCTGGACCTTGGCGTTGCGCTGCCAGCGGTTGAGGGCATAGCGGCGCAGGCGAAGCGGCAATTCAATCGCATCCAGGCGCAGGGCCTGCTCCAGGGCCATGGCGTCTTCGAGGGCCATCGTTGCCCCCTGGGCCAGGTAGGGCAACATGGGGTGAGCGGCATCCCCAAGGAGGGCCACACGGCCCTGGGCCATGTCTTCGGGCCGCCGCAGCGGTGGCATGGCGTTCAAAGGCCACAAACGCCATAGCGCTCCCGCCACAGTCACGGCGCCCAACTGGTCTTGCAAGGGGGAAGCCATGCGGCCAACCACCGCCTGCAACTGCGTCCAATGGGCGGTTTGGTCCCATTCCTGCAAATTGGCAGGCGCCGCCCCTTCGACCAAGGCCACCAGGTTCAGGAAATCACCGCCCCGCACGGGGTACTGCACCACATGCAGTCGGGGGCCCAGCCAGACTGTGATGTCCGTGCTGCGCTGGGCAGCGGGCAAGTCAGCCTGGGGAACCAGGGCGCGGTAGGCCAGGTGGCCGGTAAAGCGCGGCGGCATGCTCCCCAACAGCCCCATGCGCACCGTGCTCCACAGACCGTCGGCACCGACCAGGGCATCTCCCTCGATTTGCTTGCCTTCGCTGGTCTGTACAGTCACCACTTCGCCGGCATCCCGAAATCCAGCAATTGGCTGGTGGAGGTTCAGGTAAGCCAGGCCTTCGCGCCGCACGGCTTGCAGCAGGAGCGCGTGCAGATCGGCCCGGTGCAGGGTGGCGTACGGAGCGCCATAGCGGTCCACGGCAGCCTCCCCCAGCGGCAGCGCAGCCAAGGCCTTTCCGGTCAGGGCACAGCGCACCTGCAGACGGCCTGGGTAAGCGGCGACCCCTTCCAGGGCCTGGGCCAGTCCCCAGGCGTGCAGGCACCGCACGCCATTGGGGCCGAGCTGGATGCCGGCCCCCACTTCGCCGAACACAGGGGTCCGCTCGAAGAGGCGCACCTCGCACCGGGCCCGCGTCGCCGCCAGCGCCGCTGCCAGACCGCCAATGCCGCCCCCCACCACCAAGATCTGCTGTTGCGTCATGCGCCAATTGTGCCGCTTGCCCTTTGGAAATTCGCGCAGTGCGGTCTTCGGATTCACCCAGCCGGGGCGGGCGAAAGTCCCCCAGGCCACATTCCGGCAGGGTTTTCTGCCAAAAGATTCCAAATGTTCCGAGGGGTAAAAATCTGTGAATCCCCTGACCTCCCAGGACGGTCCCGGACCCGCCGAACAAAAAGCCCGCAATTGCGGGCTTTTTGGGAGAAATGCAAAACGCTCAGGCAATCAGGAACTGGCTGCGGTCTTGGTCGGCAATCCATTTGGGGGCCTTGCCACGGCCAGTCCAGGTTTCCCCTGTGGTGGGGTTGCGGTATTTGGCCGCCACCTTTTGACCGGCATTGGCATTGCGCGGTTTGGTGGAAGAAAACAGGTCTTCAGGGGTCAGTTGAAATTCCGTGATCAGGGCGCGGGCCTGTGCGATGGCATTGGCCAGTTCGCGTTGGCGGGCCTCGGCAATCTGGGCATCCAGGAGTGCGCGTTGTTGCAGCAGGTCTTTATAGGAATTGGACATGGGAGAAACCAAAGTGAATAACGCATGGATTTTATGCGCAATTACCAAACCCAAATCACCATGCCCCTGAAAATCAAATTCAACACGCCCTCCTGAATGGCTGTCAGGTGAATTACTCTGCGGAAATCCCCTCGGACGGCAAGGTGGACTCGGGCTGAGCCAATACCTTGTCGATGCGTTTTCCGTCCAGATCCAGCACTTCAAACACCCAGCCGGCGCAGGCAATGCGCTCGGCGACAGCCGGCAAATGCCCAGATTCCGCCATCAGCAAACCGGCCAAAGTGTTATAGCGACGACGCTCCTCTTCGGGCAAATCCCGAATACCCAAGCGGGATTTCAACTCGGTAATGGGCATGAGGCCATCGAGTAACCAGCTGCCATCCTCGCGCTGGGTGGCCCAGGCATCGGCTTCAGCCCCGGGCTGCAATTCACCGGTAATCGCTTCCAGCAAATCCAGCGGCGTCATGATGCCTTGCACCACCCCATATTCATCGACCACGAAAATCATGCGCAGCAAACGCTCGCGGAATTGGTCCAGCAATTCCATGCCACTGAGGGTTTCGGGGAGAAAGGCGGCCGGTTGCGCATACCGGGCGACAGTGCCCTCAGCCTTCGGCCCCAGCTCCAGCAAATGGGCCACACTGATCACACCCACCACCTCGTCCAGCGAGCCCCGGCACACGGGGTACCAGGAATGGGCTGCGTGTCCCCCATCGCCACCGGCCAGGCGCAAGGCCTCTTCGATGCCCAGGCTGGCGTCCAGCCAATGCACATCGGTGCGAGGCACCATCATCGAGGTCAAGGGCCGGTCGTCGAGGCGGAAGACGTTTTGCACCATCTGGTGCTCCTGGTGCTCAATCACACCGGCTTCGCGGCCCTCTTCGAGGCTGGCGGCGATTTCCTCCTCGGTCACCGCACGGGCCGTATCGGTCTTGACCCGCAGGAGCTGCAGCACGGCCTGGGTGGACAGCGACAGGAGGCGCACAAAAGGCTTGGCAATGCGCGCCACACCCATCATGGGCAGCGCCATGAAGCGGGCCACGGCTTCGGGGTAGAGCTGGCCAATGCGCTTGGGCACCAGCTCGCCAAACACGATGGTGATAAAGGTGATCACGGTCACCACCAGCGCAGTGGCGGTGATACTGGCAGCCTTTTCGGGTGTCCCGACCGACTGCAGCCACAGCCCTAGAGACTGGCTGAAGGCAGCCTCGCCCAAAATACCGTTCAACATGCCGATCGAAGTAATGCCCACCTGCACCGAGGACAGAAACTGGGTTGGCTGGTCCATGAGGGCCAAGGCCGCCCTGGCCCCCTTGTCGCCCCCTTCCGCCATGGCCACCAGGCGCGATTTGCGGCTGGAGGCCAGGGCCATTTCCGACATTGCAAACACCCCATTGAGCAAGGTCAGAAAGGCGATCAGCAGAAAATCCATAACGCATTCAGATTGACAAACACCATGGCACTGTACTGTATTGGCGATATTCAGGGCTGCGATTCCGCCCTGGGCCGTTTGCTGGAAACGGTCGATTTTTCCCCCAGCCGCGACACGGCCTACCTGCTGGGTGACCTGGTCAACCGGGGGCCAAACTCGGCGGCGGTGCTGCGCCGCTGCGTGGCCCATGACGGGGCCTTGCAGGCCCTGCTGGGCAACCACGACCTGCACCTGCTGGCGGTTGCCCACGGCGCTCGTGAGCCCGGCCGGCGCGACACGCTCGACGCACTTCTGCAAGCCCCCGACCGCGAGGCACTGCTCGGCTGGCTGCGCCAGCAACCCCTGGCGCGCACGCTGACGCTGAACGGAGAGCGCCTGCTCATGGTCCATGCCGGCGTGCTGCCCGCCTGGACCGTGGAGCAGACCCTGGACCTGGCCGACGAAGTTACGGCCGTGCTGCGCAGCCCTGACCTACCCGACTTTCTGCGGGCGATGTACGGCAACCACCCCGCCCAGTGGGATGATCGGCTGCAAGGCAACGACCGCCTGCGGGTGATCGTGAATGCGCTGACTCGACTGCGCTTTTGCAGTCAGGAAGGCATGATGGATTTCGATAGCAGCGAAAGTGCCAGTGCCGCACCACCGGGACTGCTGCCCTGGTTTGACGTTCCTGGCCGCCAGACAACCGAAGCGCTGGTGGCGTTCGGCCACTGGTCCACGCTGGGCTGGGTCAACCGTTCTGACCTGCTGGCCCTGGACACCGGCTGCATATGGGGTGGCTGCCTGACCGCGGTGCGCTTTGGGGCTACCCTGGCCGACCGGGAGCGGCTACAGGTGGATTGCAAACAGGCCCAAGCGCCTGGACGGTGAGAAGGAGGCGGTATTTTGCTACTGAATCAATAGCTAGTACCGCTGGCATTCATTGGCCTGAAGGCCGATTTGACCCAAAATCTCAGGCCAGGGCCTTGAACAGCGCAGCGACCTTGCGCTTGGGCTTGATGTTGGCCGACAGCGCATTGCGGGCGGCGGGCTTGGCGGCAGCCTCCCAAGCAGGTGGCGTATCGGTGGCACTGGGCTCGTAGGGTTTTTCGAAAAACGGATCGCGCGATGGAGACGCAGGCCTGAAACCCCGGTAGTCACGGGCTTCGCGACCCTCGCGCTCGCGGGGTTCGCGGACTGCAACACGGCGCTCGCGGGCCCCATCGCGGGTATCGCCCGTCTCGCCGGCATCGCGCCAGGCACGGCGGCCATCGTTGATGCGACCGCGAGGGCGGTCTTCGTCGTACTCGACCGCCTGGAGTTCGATTTTTTGCTTGGTGAGCTTTTCGATGTCCCCCACCAGGCGGGCATCGCTGGAATTGACCAGGGTCACGGCAATGCCGGACGCCCCGGCACGGCCCGTGCGGCCAATGCGGTGCACATAGTCTTCGGCATTGAAGGGCACATCAAAATTGAAAACCGCCGGCACGTCCTTGATGTCCAGACCGCGTGCGGCCACATCGGTGCAAACCAACAAATCGACCTGGCCTTGCTTGAACGCATCCAAGGCCTTGAGGCGCTCGTCCTGGCTCTTGTCGCCGTGCAGGGCGGCGGTGCGCAAGCCCTCGCGCTCCAGGTTGCGCGCCAGGCGGGCACAGCCGAGCTTGCTGTTGACGAACACAAACGCTTGCTTGACGCCGTGGTTTTTCATCAACTGCTGCAGGGCGTGGCGCTTGTCGTCGTCGGTGGCGCTGTAGAAATGCTGCGAGACGGTGGCCGCCGTCTCGTTGGGGCGGGCCACCTCGATCAGGACCGGGTCCTGCAGGTAGCTGCTGGCCAGGCGCTTGATCTCGGGCGAGAAGGTCGCGCTGAACAGCAAGGTGGTGCGCTGCTTGGGCAGGTAGCTCAGGATGCGCTGCAGGTCGGGGAGGAAACCGATGTCCAGCATGCGGTCGGCCTCGTCGAGCACCACGTACTCGACCTGGTTGA
>CAYZPX010000176.1:0-5613 GCA_964480105.1 uncultured Burkholderiaceae bacterium
CCCAGCCCATCGAGATTCCCACCGGCCCGATGGAGCTGCGCCTGCCCGCGATCAAAGGGATTGGCGGCGCGCCGCTGTACCTGATCGACCGTTTTGAGGACGGCAAGTCCATCTACGACATCGACTTTGAATGGATCGAGGGCGCAGACCGTCGCCCCGCTGGCCACGGACTGCTGGAAATTGACCACCTGACGCACAACGTCTATCGGGGCCGCATGGGCTTTTGGGCCAACTTCTACGAAAAGCTGTTCAACTTCCGCGAAATCCGCTATTTCGACATCCAGGGCGAATACACCGGCCTGACCTCCAAGGCCATGACCGCGCCCGACGGCAAGATCCGCATCCCGCTCAACGAGGAAGCCAAGCAGGGCGGCGGCCAGATCGAGGAGTTTTTGATGCAGTTCAACGGCGAGGGCATCCAGCACATCGCTTTGATTTGCGACGACCTGCTGGCCACCGTGGACCAACTTGGTCTGGCCGGTGTGCCGCTGGCCACCGCGCCCAACGACATTTACTACGAATTGCTCGCCACCCGCCTTCCCGGCCACGGCCAGCCCGTGCCGGAGCTGCAGGCGCGCGGCATCCTGCTGGATGGCAGCACGAACCCTGGCATCGAAGGCGGCCAGCCCCGGCTGCTGCTGCAGATCTTCTCGACACCGATGCTGGGCCCGGTGTTCTTCGAATTCATCCAGCGCAAGGGCGACGAGGGCTTTGGCGAGGGCAACTTCAAGGCCTTGTTCGAGTCGCTGGAGCGCGACCAGGTGCGCCGGGGCGTGCTGGAGACGCCCAAGTAAGCCCACCGCGCCCCCGGCTGTCGCCCGGGGGACGCAAACCGGGGTTTTCCTGGGGCAAGCCCCAAGGGCCGCACCGGCCCAGTGACGGGAGAATGGCGCCGTTTGGAACTCTTGCCCAAGGACACGCGCATGGATCACCCCTGGCTCTCTAGCTACCCCCCTGGCGTGCCCTCCACGGTGCAGCCCGAGACCTACCGGTCCGTCGCACAGCTGCTGGAGGAATCGTTCCGCCAGCACGGCGACAAGCCGTTCTCGGTCTGCATGGACCGCTGGATGAGCTACCGCGAGCTGGACCAGCACTCCGCCGCCCTGGGCGCCTACCTGCAGGGCCTGGGGCTGGAGCCCGGCGCGCGCGTGGCCATCATGCTGCCCAACGTGCCCCAGTTCGCCGTCACCATGGCCGCCGTCCTGCGCGCGGGCTACACCTGCGTGAACGTGAACCCGCTCTACACCGCCCGCGAACTGGAGCACCAGCTCAAAGACTCGGGCGCCACGGCCATCGTGATCCTGGAAAATTTCGCGCACACGCTGTGCGAAGTGGTCGAGCACACCGGCATCCAGCATGTGGTGATGGCCGCCATGGGCGATTTGCTGGGCCCCTGCTACGGGCGCTGGATCACCTTCGCTGTTCGGCATCTGGCCAAGCTGGTGCCGGCCTATGAATTGCCGCTGAGCCAAGGCCGCCAGGTGGTGTCCTTCAAGAAAGCCCTGGCACTGGGTGCGCGCCGCACGCTCGCGCCCTGCTCCGCCACGCCCGACTCGGTGGCTTTCCTGCAATACACCGGGGGCACCACCGGCCTGTCCAAGGGCGCCATGCTCACCCACCGCAATATCGTGGCGGCGACGCTGCAGGCGGAAGCCTGGTTCACCCCCGCGCTGGCCCGGGTGGGGGAGGCCAGCAAGATCCACCAGATCGCCGCGCTGCCGCTCTACCACATCTTCGCGCTCACGCTGTGCCTGCTCGCGCTGCGCCAAGGCTCCAGCCTGTCCTTGATTCCCAACCCGCGCGACTTTCCCAAATTCGTCGAAGTGCTGAAAAAACGGCCTTTCCACCTGCTGCCAGCGGTGAACACCCTGTTCAACGCCCTCTTGCAACAGCCGGGCTTCAAGACCGTGGACTTCTCGCAGCTGTGCATCTCGCAGGCGGGCGGCATGGCCGCGACCGAAGGCACGGCCCGCCAATGGCAAAAGGCGACAGGGAGCACGATGATCGAAGGCTGGGGCATGAGCGAGACCTGCGCGATCGGCACCAACAACCCGGTGACCAACACCACGTTCACCGGCTCCATCGGCCTGCCGCTGCCCGGCATCGACGTGGCCATCAAGGACGATGCCGGCGAGGATCTGCCCATGGGCTCGGTGGGCGAACTGTGCATCCGCGGCCCCAATGTGATGACGGGCTACTACCAGAAGCCGGAAGAGAATGCCAAGGCGTTCACTGCCGATGGGTTCCTGCGCACCGGCGACCTGGGCACCGTGGACGAAAAGGGCTACTTCCGCATCGTGGACCGCAAGAAGGACATGATCATCGTCAGCGGCTTCAACGTCTATCCCAACGAGATCGAGCAGGTGGTCTCGCTCTGCCCCGGGGTGCTGGAATGCGCGGCGATTGGCGTGCCCGACGAGAAGCAGGGCGAGGCGATCAAGGTCTTCGTGCTGCGCAGCGACCCCGCGCTGACCGAGCAAGACGTGCTGCGCTACTGCCACGACAACCTGACGGGCTACAAGCGGCCCAGGCACATCGAATTCCGCGACGAACTGCCCAAGACCAATGTGGGCAAGATCCTGCGCAGAGAATTGCGGGCCAAGTCCGGCACCTGAGGCCAACCGCACCCCCTGGGGTGCTCCCACCCCACCAGGCTGCGTCCTGTCTGTCCCATGCGAGCGTCTTCCTTTGCACTGCCCCCCGATCTGCAACTCTTCGAACGCGGCTGGCTGTCCGCCAACAACATCCTCTTCACGGGCCGCGAGCAGACCGCCCTGGTAGACACCGGCTACGGCAGCCATGCCGCGCAGACCGTGGCGCTGGTGGAGTCCACGCTGCAACGCCGGCCGCTGGACTGGGTGCTCAACACCCACCTGCACAGCGACCACTGCGGCGGCAACGCCGCGCTGCAAGCGCATTACCCAGCACTGCGCACCGCCATCCCGCCCGGGCAAGCCGCCCAGGTGCGCGACTGGGATCCGGTGGCGCTGAGCTACACGCCCACTGGCCAGCATTGCCCACGCTTCACGTTTGACACCGTGCTGGAGCCCAACAGCCGCTGGCGCCTGGGCGACCGGGACTGGGAGGTGCACGCCGCCCCGGGCCACGACACCCATTCCATCGTGCTGTGGGAACCCGAGTTCCAGGTGCTGATCTCGGCCGACGCGCTGTGGGAGAACGGCTTTGGCGTGGTCTTTCCCGAGCTGGACGGCGAGGACGCCTTCGGCGCGGTGGCCGACACGCTGGACCTGATCGAGCGCCTGCAGCCCCGCACGGTGATTCCCGGCCATGGCCCGGTGTTCACCGACCTGCCCGCCGCGCTGGCCACCGCGCGCCGGCGGCTGGACGGCTTTGTGCGGGACCCGCGCAAGCACGCGCTGTATGCCGCCAAGGTGCTGCTCAAGTACAAGCTGCTGGAATGGCAACGCATCGGCCTGGACGAGTTGCACCGCTGGCTGGCCGCCACCCCTTACATGACCGACGTCCACGCCCGGTATTTCGACACCCAGGACCGCCAAGCCTGGCAGGACAGCCTGGTGCAGGACCTGCTGCGCAGCGGCGCCGCCCGGGTGCAGGACGGCGCCTTGCACAACGCCTGAGCAGGGGCGCGCAGACCATGAAAACCCTGTGGGACATTTCCGCCCCCGTGGCCCCGGGCTGCCCGGTGTTTCCGGGCGACACCCCCTACGCCCAGCACTGGAGCGCCACGCTGGCCCCGGGTTGCCCGGTGAACGTGGCCAGCCTGGCGCTCTCGGCCCATGCGGGCACGCACGCCGACGCACCGCTGCACTACGACCCCGAAGGCGCCAGCGCCGGCGCGCTGGACCTGGCACCCTACCTGGGCCCTTGCCGGGTGATCCATGCGATCCACCGCGGCCCGCTGGTCACCCTGGACCACCTGGCCCATGCGCTGACCGACCTGCCGCCACGCGTGCTGGTCCGCTGCTACGCCCAGATGCCGGTGGACCGCTGGGACCCCGCCCTGCCGGCCCTGCACCCGGACACCGTCCATGCCCTGGCGGATCGGGGCGTGCGGCTGGTCGGCATCGACAGCGCCAGCATCGACCCCGCCGACAGCCAGGCCCTGGACAGCCACCAGGCGGTCCGCCAACGCGGCCTGCGCGTGCTGGAAAACCTGGTGCTGGACGCCGTGCCCGAAGGCGACTACGAACTGATCGCCCTGCCCCTGAAGCTCATGGCCGCCGACGCCAGCCCCGTGCGCGCCGTGCTGCGCGCCCTGTGAGTCTGCCGGCTGAAATTGATGGTGTTTTTGGCCACCAGCCCAATGAAGTTGGGCGGTATTTGCTATTTATTTAATAGCAAATACCGCCCGAGAAAAGGCGCCTGACACGCAGTCGGCTTACAGGCCCAGATAGCCGGAAAGCTCCCCGCTGTTCGCCACGTCCTGCGCGGCGCCCTGCAGCACGGCCACGCCCTTTTGCAGCACCAGGGCGCGGTCGGCGTGGGCCAGCACCTTGCGGTAGTCGCGGTCCACGATCAGCGTGGCGATGCCGCTGGCGCGGATGTCGCCAATCACGCGCCAGATGTCGGCCACGATCAGCGGGGCGAGGCCCTCGGTGGCTTCGTCCAGAATGATCAGCTCGGGGTGGGTCATCAGCGCGCGGCCGATCGACAGCATCTGCTGCTCACCGCCGGAGAGCTGGCCGCCCAGATTGGTCAGGCGCTCCTTGAGACGCGGGAAGGTGTCCAGCACGCGCTCGTAGGTCCAGTCGTGGTTGCCGTTCACGCCGTGGCGGGCGGCCATGACCAGGTTCTCGCGCACGCTGAGGTTGGTGAACACGCCACGCCCCTCGGGCACATAGGCCACGCCCATGCGGGAGACCTCGTGCGGCGTGGCCTTGGAGGCTTCCTGGCCCAGGATGGTGATCTGGCCGCTGCGCTGCTTGACATGGCCCAGCAGCGAGCGGATCAGGGTGCTCTTGCCCATGCCGTTGCGGCCCAGCAGGCCCAGGGTCTCGCCGCGGCGGATCTGCACATCGATGCCATGCAGGACATGGCTGGAGCCGTACCAAGCGTGGATGTCGTTGGCGTCCAGGAGGATTTCGGTGTCTTTCATGGCTCAATGGCCTCCCAGGTAGGCATCCTGCACGTCCTTGCTTTGGCGGATCTCGTCCGGGCTGCCATTGGCGATCCGGCTGCCGTTGACCATCACGGTGATCTCGTCAGCGATGCGGAACACCGCGTCCATGTCGTGCTCCACCAGCAGGATGGCGTGGCCCGTCTTCAGCTCGTCGAGCAGGGCCAGCATGCGCTCGGTCTCCTCGGCCCCCATGCCGGCGAGGGGCTCGTCCAGCAGCAGCACCTCGGGCGCGGTGGCCAGGCACATGGCGATTTCCAGCTGGCGCTTCTGCCCGTGGGACAGCAGGCCGGCCTCGCGGTCCAGGCAATCGCCCAGGCCCACGCGCTGGGCCGCGGCGAGGGCGGCCTCGGTGCTGGCCTCGCAGCGCTGCGCGTCCTGCCACCACTGCCAGGGCCGGGGCGTGCGCGCCTGGGCGGCCAGGCGGCAGTTCTCGAACACGCTGAAGCTGGTGTAGATGGTGTTGCGCTGGTAGCTGCGGCCCAGGCCGGCGCGGGCGCGCTGGGGCTGGGGCC
>CAYZPX010000177.1:0-5605 GCA_964480105.1 uncultured Burkholderiaceae bacterium
GGATGTCGGGCTGGGTCTTTGATGTGACCGGCAGCTACCAGGCGGCGTTTTTCAATGGCATCGCCTGGAACCTGCTGAACCTGAGCATCGCCGGCTGGCTGTTCTGGCGGGTGCGGGGCCAGGGCCTGCCGATCCGACTGCACACGGCGCGCTGAACCCGAGGCTGCCCGACAATCGGGCTTGCCCTTGTCGGCCCACGCCGTTCGTCTCTTCCTACCGTTTTGCCCCATGCTGCTGCGCATCGTTGCCATCCTGTTCCCCATGTTCGCCATCACCGCCCTGGGCTTTTGGGTGGGACGGCGCAGCCGCCCGGACCTGAGCCACGCCAACAAGCTGAACATGGACGTGTTCGTGCCCGCGCTGGTGTTTGGCGCCATGGTCAGCAAGGACTTCCGCATCGCCGAGTACCTGCCGCTGGCCGGGGCCACTGTCTTCATGATGGTGGGCGCCGGTGTGGTGGGCTGGGTGGCGGCCAAGGCCCTGGGCATGCAGCCCAAAACCCTGGTGCCACCGATGATGTTCAACAACTGCGGCAACCTGGGCCTGCCCTTGGCGGTGCTCGCTTTTGGCGATGCCGCACTGGCACCGGCCGTGGTGATTTTTCTGGTGTCGAACCTGATGCATTTCTCGTTCGGCGCCTGGCTGCTGGACCACCAAACCCGGCTGATGACGGTCTGGCGCTCGCCCGTCATCCTGGCCACGCTGGCGGGCATGGCCGTGGGCCTGGCGGGCATCGAGGTCTGGCCGCCGCTGCTGATGTCCGTGAAGATGGTGGGCGACATCTCCATCCCGCTGATGCTGTTTGCGCTGGGCGTGCGCCTGGCGGATTCCAAAATCACCGCCGTCGGTTTCGGGCTGTTTGGTGCCACGCTGCGCCCGGTGATCGGTCTGGCGCTGTCCTGGGTGGTGCTGCAGGTGCTGGACCTGCCCGCACGGGAGCAAGCGCTGGTGCTGGTGTTTGGCGCCCTGCCCCCGGCGGTGCTGAACTACATGTTTGCCGAGCGCTACGCACAGGAGCCGGACAAAGTGGCCTCCATGGTGCTGATCGGCAACGTGGCCGCGGTGGTGTTCCTGCCGATTGCGCTGGCCTTGGCGCTGGATTGAAAATTTAGGTCTTTTTGACCTCCAGCCCTTTAAATAACAGCGGTACTAGCTCTCATTTCAGGAGCAAAATTCAGGCGTCTGGGGACACCGAGGGCATCACCCGGTTGCGGCCGGCGGATTTGGCAGCGTAGAGCTGGTCATCGGCCTCGCGCACGGCCGTTTCGGCGTTGGGCTGGTCGCGGTGGGCCTGGGCCACCCCCACGCTGACGGTGACCGGGCTGAACGGCGTGGTCGCCAAGGTGTGCGCCTGCACCGCCAGGCGCAACTTGTCCGCCACATGGCAGGCCCGGGACAGGGGGGTTTCGGGCAGCAACACCAGGAACTCCTCGCCGCCAAAGCGCGCCAAAAAATCCGTGGCACGCAGGGTCTGCGCTAGGGCGTGGGCGACCTGCTGCAAGACCAGGTCGCCCGCGGCATGGCCGTGGTGGTCGTTGACCTGCTTGAAATGGTCGATGTCCACCATCAGCACGGCATAAGGCTGGCCGTTGCGCTGCAGGCGTGCGAACTCGGCGTGCAGGCGCTCATCGGCCACGCGGCGGTTGGCCAGGCCGGTCAGGGCGTCGTGCTGGGCCAGGTGGCGCAGGGCCTCGTTGGCCTGGGTCAGCGCGGCCGTGCGCTCGGCCACCTGGGATTCCAGCATGCTGTTGAGCTGCAGCACCCGCTGCTCGCTGGCCTCTTGCGCCTGCCGGCTGCTGTGCACGGTATGGGCCAGGCGGCGCACCCGCAGCACCAGCACCAGGGCCACCAGCACGGTCAGGCCCACGGCGAGCAACAGGGACCAGCCCACCAGGTGGTTGCGGCGGTCGGTGAAGGCATCGCGGTTTTGCAACAGGGCCAGCGAGGCCACGGTGCGCCCGGCACTGGCCAGGAAAGCCGAACACCCGCTGTCCTGTGGCGTACGCGGCTGCAGTGGTCTGGGGTTTGTGGACGGCGGCCAGCACCTCCAGCCCCAGAATGCCCTGGATGCGGGCATCGAACCAGGCCAGCTCGGCCCCCAGCTCGATGTACCCCAGCAGCTCACCGTTCACGCGCCAGGGGAGCACATGCCGCAAGGTCAGGCTGGCCATGGACCCCAGCTCGATCCCGGTCACGCCCCGGCCACTGGCCATGGCGTCCTGAAAGGTCTTGCGGCGGATCAGGTCTCCCCGGTCGGTGGGGCTGTGCACCCGCAGCACAACGCGCTGGTCCAGGCCCACGAAATACCAGTGCCCAATGCCAAAGCGCGCCAGAAGCTGCCGGAACAGGGGCTGGGACTGCGCCAGCAGCGCTTCGGCATCGCCGCGCCGCATGGCAGCCTGCAATACCGGGTCGGCCGCCGCCTGGACCGCCGACCATTCGAGCTGGCGGGCGGTGTCCTGGTGCAGGTGGTCCCAAACCTGGCTGGCCCGGTGCAGGGCGGCCTGGCTGTCCTGACGGTCCTGCCAATTCAAATAGACACCAAAGCCGGCGACCAGCAGCAGGGCCACCGCCGCCAGCGCCAGCACGGTCGGCCAGACAATCTGGCGGGCCAGGTGCAGGGAGCGCTCAGGTGCCATGGCAGAAAGGGGGCCGCGCCGCATTCATGGAAGGGGTGCCTCGAAAAAGCCGCTAAAACGGCACGGATGCGGGGTCCGTGTCGGCCGGCGCCTCGGCGGGCCCGGTGACCACACCGTCGGACATGGCCCGCACGGGTGCCGCGGCCGCCGGAACCACGCCGCCCCCCGGGCCCTCGGCCTCACCGCCCAGCGCCTCCACCAGGTCGGGCAGGAAGCGCACCAACTCCCCGGTGGCAATCGCCACATCGGCATCGAAGCCACCGTCGTCGCTGGATTGGCCATCCATCACCGCATCCAGGAACGCCAGCTTTTTGATCTGCAGGCCCTCGGTCAGCAGGAAGGACACGCGGTCGTCCCAGCTCATCGCCAACTTGGTGGGCAGCTTGCCGGCGGCAATGTGGGCCTGCACTTCTTCAATGTCCAGCGGGTGGCGGGCGTAGCGCACCACGGCCTTGGATTCGTCGGCGCTTTTCAACTCGCATTCGCGGTCGATGGTGAAGCCGGGCGGGGCTTCCTGCGTGGCCAGCCAGTGCGCCATCGCGGCAGCAGCCGAGGTCTGGGTGTTGAGCAGCGCCAGCGACAGGCCGGGCAGCGCCTCGACCAGCAGGCTCACGATCTCGTCGGCACGGGCTTGGCCGGAGGTGTCCAGCACCAGCCAGCGAGCGGCGGGGTCGATCCACACCCAGGTCGATCCCAGTTTGGTGAAAGCCATGGGCAGCAGGTCCAGCTTGGCCTCGTCCTTGAGCTCGCGGGTTTCCTTCTTGCCAGGCTTGCGGCCGGTGGTGGCCTCGATCTGCGCCGCTTTTTCTTGCACTTTGCGCGCCAGGACCGATCCGGGTAAGACCTTGCTCTCGGCCATGAAGCGCAGGATCCATTGCCCGCCCACCGATTCGGCCAGCGGACCGTGGGCCTCGCCACGCGGCGGCACCCAGCCCCAGGATTTTTCCTGCGTGGCCCCGCAGGGCAGAAACGGGGTCTTGGCCAATGCGGCCTCCACTTGGTCCAGACCCATCTGCCATTCCGGTGCGATCCGGTACACGATCAAATTCTTGAACATGCCATCCCTTTGTGTCTGTTGATATTCACCGAACTTTACACAGGCGGTGCATTGCCTCACGGCGCAGAAACAGAATCGGCGCACACTGGCTTCCACACCGCAGGCCTGGTCCCCAGCTTGAGACCCGCGTTGAGACCCCAACCCTGATTCTTTTGACAAGGAGCATCTGATGCAGATCCGTACTTTCTCTCTCGCCACTCGCTTGACCGCTGCCGGCGCCCTCTGCGCCGCACTGGTCCTGCCCAGCTTCGCGCAGACCCCTGCCCCGGCAGACACCACGAGCCGCCCCGCCCCCATGCAGCACCAAGGCATGATGGGTCACGGTCACGGTCACGGTCACGGCCATGGCCATGACCACGCCAGTCACCACGGCAAGCACGATGGCAAACACCACGGACATTCGGCGGAAGAGCGCGCCAAGCGCCACGCTGCCCATGCTGCGGCCTTGAAACAAAAGCTGCAATTGACGCCGGCCCAGGAAAGCGCCTGGACCACCTTCACCACTGCCATGCAGCCCAGCCCCCGTCCCGCCATGCCCGACCGCGCCGAGCTGGCCAAGCTGAGCACCCCCGAGCGCCTGGACCGCATGCGCGCCCTGCACAACCAACGTGGGGCAAACATGGACCGCCGCGCCGAAGCGCTCAAAGCCTTTTATGCCACCCTCAGCCCCGAGCAGCAGAAAACCTTGGACGCTGAAACTGCCCAGCACTTTGGGCGTTACGGCATGGGCCATGGCAAACATTCCCACTGACCACTCCATGCTTTGAGCAGTTGCCTGGTGCCATTGCGCCAGGAACTGCAGTGGCATGCACCACCCGGCATCGCTGTGCGATGCCGGGTTTTTTTACGCCCGTAGGTCGAAAAATCATGCCCCAAAGGGGGTGTGGACAAGTTTGGGTGTTATTCAAAGAACAAGTCCGACTTGTCCACACCCCAAGGCGCTTTGCCAAAGTTATTGTCAGTGAGTCCCGTTTTTTCCATCAAGGCGTGTCACAGCATTTGAAGTACCACAACTGATTGAAAAAACAGAGGAAAAACGACTTATCCACAGATCAAAGCGCACTCTACTACTACGACTAATTTAAAAAAACAGTGGTGGTGGAATAAGAAAAGGGACGTGCGCGCAATGAAAAACGTGCGTGATCGGCTTTACGGCCTGTCAAACCGATCGACAGGGCGCAAAACCGTTGCGGGCCTGTGCAAAATGGCCTGGCTTCGGAAAAACTTGTGGACAAGTGCCATGCAAAGTCTGGGTTTTCCACGGCCGTCAACCTGTCTTACAAGTTGTCCCCAATCGCGGTACAGCGGGAGCCCGGCATCACACACAGAGTTTGAAAAAATCCAAGCCGTTGATCTAAAAAGACAAAACAAAGTTATCCACAGAAGCGGCCGAGCTCTACTACTACGACCATGTATTGATAAAAGAAAAAAGGAATACCAAAGGACAGCAAGACGGCTCGAGCGCGTCGGGAAAGCGCAGCGGATGAGGCTTCGGTTTTACTGAAGGCTTGCAAAATTTAGGGTTTTGCAGAACGAAAGACTCCAGAGATCGAGTCCCTTTTAGGCATCTAAACCCATGGATCAAGCGGTGATTGCTCTGTTTTTGATAGCGATTCAGGCAGAAAGGCACGTTGGACTCTGCGCCGGTCGGTGCGTGTCTGGAGAGGCCGCTGGCTTTGGCGTACGCCGTTCAAGGCGCGGAAAGGCCCTTCACACCCTCAGGACGGGCCTGGGGTGATGCGGGGGTGTGTGGGCGAGTGTCTGAGCGCTTGAAGGCCGTCCTGCGGCGTTCCAGGGGCCTGCAGCGCGGTGGAGGGGCCTTAGCGGGCTGGACGCACCACGCGCTGGAACGGTGGCAGGCCCGCCAGCAGGCGCTGGCCGTAGGTGGTGCGGGTCAGGCGGCGGTCGT
>CAYZPX010000178.1:0-5584 GCA_964480105.1 uncultured Burkholderiaceae bacterium
CGGTCGTGAACATGTTGTCGCGGTACTTGTCCCAGTGGCCCGTCTTTTCCCACAGTGACTTGTCGATGATCTGCGGGCCCTTGACCTCCTGGTAGCCGTTGTCGCGGTACACGCGGCGCATGTACTGTTCCACCTCCTGCCACAGCGTCCAACCCTTGGGGTGCCAGAACACCGTGCCCGGCGAATGCTCGTCGATGTGAAACAAATCCAGTTCGCGGCCCAGCTTGCGGTGGTCGCGCTTTTCGGCCTCTTCGAGCATCGTCAGGTAATTTTGCAAGTCGTCCTTGGTGGCCCAGGCCGTGCCATAGACGCGCTGCAGCATCTCGTTGCGGTGGTCGCCGCGCCAGTAGGCGCCCGCCACCTTCATCAGCTTGAAGAACTTGAGCTTGCCGGTGCTGGGCACGTGGGGACCGCGGCACAGGTCTTCGAAGGCGCCCTCGCGGTAGAGGCTCACATCCTCGTTCGCTGGAATGCTGGCAATGATTTCGGCCTTGTAGTGCTCGCCCAAGCCCTTGAAGTAGGCGACTGCTTCGTCGCGCGGCAACACACGGCGCACCACAGGCTCATCCTTGGCCGCCAGCGCAGTCATGCGCTTCTCGATGGCCGCCAGGTCCTCAGGGGTGAAGGGGCGCTTGTAGGCAAAGTCGTAATAGAAACCGTGCTCCACGACCGGGCCAATCGTGACCTGGGCGTCCGGGAACAGTTCTTTGACTGCGTAGGCCAGCAAGTGGGCGGTGGAATGGCGAATCACTTCCAGCCCATCAGCGTCCTTGGCGGTGACGATGGCCAGGGAGGCGTCTCCCGTCATCTGATGGCTCGTATCCACCAGCTGGCCATCGACCTTGCCAGCGAGGGCGGCCTTGGCCAGCCCGGTGCCGATGGACGCGGCCACTTCCGCGACCGTCACCGGACCGGGGAATTCACGCTGAGAACCGTCGGGAAGGGTGATACGAACCATGAAAATCCTTTGAACTCACGAAGACAGTGGGGCGCCACGGTGGCAATAAAAAAGCGCGGACGGATTCCGCGCTGGCAATCTGACCGGGCTGTCAGAAAGCGATTTTAGCGGCATCGCGCTTTGCCCCTGCCCACAAAAAAGCCAGCCCAAAGGCTGGCTTGGCCGCCGATACGACGGATCCATGCATGCCGACGCTTATTAAGGCGCCAGCCTGCGGAAAATCGATCAGTGGAACTGCTCTTCTTCGGTGGAGCCGCTCAGGGCCTTCACGCTGGAAGAACCACCCTGAATCACAGTGGTCACGTCGTCGAAGTAGCCTGCGCCCACTTCTTGCTGGTGCGAAACGAAGGTGTAGCCCTTCTCACGTGCTGCGAATTCAGGCTCTTGCACCATTTCAGTGTAGTGCTTCATGCCTTCGCCGCGGGCGTAGGCGTGGGCGAACTGGAAGGTGTTGTACCAGTTGATATGGATACCGGCCAGCGTGATGAACTGGTACTTGTAACCCAGAGCCGACAGCTCTTCCTGGAAGGAAGCGATCTGGCTGTCGTTGAGGTTCTTCTTCCAGTTGAAGGACGGCGAGCAGTTGTAGGACAGCAGCTTGCCAGGGCAGGCAGCGTGCACGGCTTGCGCAAATTCACGGGCGAAGCCGATGTCTGGCACGCCAGTTTCACACCACACCAGGTCGGCGTAGGGTGCGTAGGCCACACCACGGCTGATGGATTGCTCCAGACCATTCTTAACGCGATAGAAACCCTCTTGGGTGCGCTCGCCGGTCAGGAAAGGCTTGTCGTTGGCGTCGTGGTCAGAGGTGATCAGGTTGGCAGCTTCTGCGTCGGTGCGGGCCAGAACAATGGTGGGCACGCCCATCACATCGGCGGCGAAACGGGCAGCGATCAGCTTTTCGCAGGCTTCTTGCGTGGGCACCAGCACCTTGCCACCCATGTGACCACACTTCTTCACCGCGGCCAGTTGGTCTTCAAAGTGCACGCCGGCAGCGCCAGCAGCGATCATGTTCTTCATCAGTTCGAAGGCGTTCAACACACCACCGAAACCAGCTTCCGCATCGGCCACGATGGGCAGGAAGTAGTCGATGAACTCCGCATCGCCAGGGTTCACGCCACGGCTCCACTGGATTTCGTCCGCGCGCTTGAAGGTGTTGTTGATGCGGCGGACCATGGTCGGCACCGAGTCATAGGCGTACAGCGACTGGTCGGGGTACATGGTTTCGCTGGTGTTGCCATCGGCGGCGACTTGCCAGCCCGACAGGTACACGGCTTCGAGGCCGGCCTTGGCTTGCTGCATGGCTTGACCGGCAGTGATCGCGCCGAAGGCATTGACGTAGCCCTTCTTGGCGCCGCCGTTCACCTTCTCCCACAGCTTTTCGGCGCCACGCTTAGCCAGCGTGTACTCGGGCTGCATGCTGCCGCGCAGGCGGACCACGTCGGCTGCGCTGTAGCCGCGCTTGACACCCTTCCAACGGGGGTTGGTGGCCCAGTCTTTTTCCAGGGCGGCAATTTGTTGTTCGCGGGTGAGGTTTTGGGTCATGAGAACACTCCTTGGTTACTGAATCCGGGGGTAAGAAACGCGTTGCGCTTGATTAGAACTATAAGTCTTCTATAAGACTTGTTTACGCTCTTATGTCTTATAGAAGACATAAATTTTTATGTTCTATATCAACAAGATAGTGCACGTATTTTGCAATACAAAAATTAAAATTGCTTTACAAAACAATGATAGATAGAAAATTCGCACCAATTTTTCAAATCATGGAATTCACTAGGCGCATTGCAAAATCTTCATCGCGCTCCGTGGCTTGGAGTGTCAATGCGCGTGCAAAGGCGACGCGCTGAGGACGATGCCGTCTTCGTCGGCATAGAGCCAGTCACCAGGGCGAACAGCCACACCCTGGACCAGCACCAGCACGTCACGCTGGCCTTCGTTGCGCTTCTCCGTTGGCAGGGGCATCAGGCCCAGGGCACGGATGCCAACAGCCGCTGTCCGGAGTTCGGCAACGTCACGGACACAGCCATCAACCACAATGCCCGCCCAGCCATTGCGCACCGCGGCTGCAGCCAGGTTGCCCCCGACCAGCGCGCGGCGCAGCGAGCTCCCCCCATCCACCACCAGCACGCGGCCCTCGCCGGGGCTGTCCAGCGCGGCCTTGACCAAGGTGTTGTCTTCATGGCACTTGACGGTACTGACCTGGCCAAAGAAACGGGGCTGCCCGCCGTAGTCACGAAACAACGGTGGCAGGACGCGGAACTGGCCACTGCCATCGCCCTTGTGAACATCGCACAGGTCACAGGTCGTCCAGACGGGGGCAGAAGAAACAAGCATTGCGCAACCTTTCGGCAGACAAACAAAGGCCCTTGCCCGCGTGGCATGCCAGCACAGCAGACAGGAGAAAGGGGGGACCACACGCCCGGATCAGGGCAGACGTGCAACAAAAGACAAGAATCCTGGCGCATCCGCTTGGAAAGCGTTTTTTTTCCAAGTAGGATGCCGCCTGCCAGTCGGAAAGCCGTTTTCGCTGGTCCCAACCGAAAGTATTACAGGAAGATTCGACATGGCTACCGCAAAAAAAGCACCCGCAAAAACAAGTGCCGCCACTGAGACGCCCGCCAAGAAGCGCACCCCCAATGCTGCGTTCATGAAACCGCTGATCCCGGATGCCGCCCTGGCTGCCATCGTCGGCAAAGACCCCCTGCCCCGCACCGAAATCATCAGCAAGCTGTGGGACTACATCAAGGCCCACAAACTGCAGGACAGCGCCAACAAGCGCAACATCAACGCCGATGCCAAGCTCAAACCCGTGTTTGGCAAAGACCAAGTCACGATGTTTGAACTGGCGGGCCTGATTGGCAAGCACGTCAAGTAAGCCCTTGCGCCCACCACCCTTGCAAAAGCCAGCATCTGCCTAGTACCAGTCTGTCAAGCTGCTGACGGGCATGAAGTACCAAGGGAACGTGTTCAACACGTTCCCTTTTTCGTTTCATGAGCTGGTTGCACAGTGCCCTTTCGCAAACGCTGGCGCGTACGCCGGCAAACATGGATCAATTGAGCTTTTTGACAGAGCCTCAGCAGCAAAACAGCCTCTAAGCCACTGTTGACCAGCGGAATGCGCTACAAAAAAAGGAGCGCAAGCATGCCATCCAAGGGAAAACCCTACCCTCTTTTGGGTGGAAATCTGCACCACACCGCGGGAACCTTGGGCGAGTGTGGTGCTCAGAACCGGACTTTCCGCCATTGGTTGGCGGTCTCTGCTTTTCACGAGGCGTGTGTCATGAACCAAGACCTGATCCTGAACCCCACGGCCTCTGCGCCGCTGCATGCCGAACGGCAGAAAACCCTGCGCAACACCTACTGGCTGCTGGCCTTGAGCGTGGTGCCCACCGTGCTGGGCGCCTGGGTAGGGTTGCGCACTGGCATCACCCAAAACCTGGGCGGAGGTCTGGGATTGGTCGTGTTCATGGCGGGCGCCTTCAGCTTCATGTTTGCCATCGAAAAGACCAAACATTCCGCCGCCGGGGTGGGCGTCTTGCTGGGCTTCACCTTCTTCATGGGACTGATGCTGTCTCGGATGCTGGGCATGGTGCTGGGCTTCAAGAACGGAGCCGACCTGGTGATGACCGCGTTTGCCGGCACGGCGGGCGTGTTCATGGCCATGGCCAGCCTGGCCACCACCCTCAAACGGGACCTGTCTGGCATGGGCAAATGGCTGACGGCGGGTGCGCTGGTGCTGATGGTCGGTGCACTGGTCAATGTGTTTGTCGGTTCGACGGCAGGCATGCTGGCGATCTCGGTGGTGGCCATCGGTCTTTTCAGTGCCTACATGCTGTATGACCTCAAGCAGATTCTGGATGGCGGAGAAACCAACTACATCAGCGCCACGCTCGCGCTGTACCTGGACCTGTTCAATGTTTTCCAGAGCTTGCTGGCATTGCTGGGTTTCATGGGCGGCGAGCGCGAATAAGCGCATTTGATCCCGCGTGCGCGAGGCCCCGTTGTACGGGGCCTTTTGTTTTGGGTGTTTTTACAAGGCGGGTTCCACAAGTGGGCCTCAATGCCCCAACCACGCTGCCGATAATGGAGGGGCATGAACCACCACCGCTTTTCCCTCTTCGGACGCTCTACAGCTGTCGCAGTCGCCTTGCTGCTGACGGGTTGCGAGATCCCCGGCGTCTGGCCTGACCCGCGCATTGCCCAGCGTGAAGAGGAATCCAAAGCCATCGGCGGCGCCTGCCGCCACGCCCTGCGGGGCATTGAAGACTGCTACACCCTGAACCCCAAGGCGTCCAAGGCGGCGATCTTCAATGGTTGGAAGGAAATGGACGCGTACATGCGGGAAAACAAAATCGAGGGCGTTCCCTCGGTCATCCCGTTGGCTGAAAAGCCGAGCAAGTCACCAAAGACAGACCGGTCAGACAAGCCCAGCGCTTCCTGACCCCCAGCGCCAGCGGCCCTGAGAAGGGCGAAGGGGCAGCACACGCACACAAGCCCAGGCCAGCCCCTGTGACAGGACCGAAGAGGGCAAGGCACATTACTCCGCCCGCTCAAACACCGCCATGCTTTCCACATGCGCCGTGTGCGGGAACATGTTGACCATGCCCGCCGCCGTGCAGCGGT
>CAYZPX010000179.1:0-5531 GCA_964480105.1 uncultured Burkholderiaceae bacterium
GGCCCTTGGCAGCAAAAAAGTCCAGGAAGGTCTTGCGGATGTCCGCAACGGAAAAAGTAGGAGTGCTCATGGGTGTGTGGGGTTGGTCGGCAACAAGCCCGGGGGGGCCGAAAGTCGGCTCCAGGCTTGCTGCGAGGGCAGCCAAAGATTATAGGGAGCGCCCTGCCCTGGGACCGGCACAATACCGGCTGGCGATCTTTGCCCGCCTCCCGAAAGCCATGCACCCCGAGACCAACCAAATCCTGGACTGGAAGCCCCGCCCCCCGCTGGCCGACCTGCCCACCATCACGCCCGCCCAACACCGCGATGGCATGCGCCACTTTGCGGCTGCGGTCACGGTCATCACCACCTGCCTGGGCACGCAACGCGCGGGGCTGACGGCCACCGCCGTCACCTCGGTCACGGCCGATCCCCCCCGGCTGGTGGTGTTCGTGCAAAAGACCGTGGGCGCCCACCCTTTGCTGCTGGAAAGCGGCGCGCTGTGCGTGAACCTGCTGCGTGCCGACCAGCAAGACGTGGCCGAGGTCTTTGCCGGCATGCGCGAGGGCGTGCACGGCGAGGACCGCTTTGGCGTGGGCCAGTGGAGCCGCCTGCAGACCGGCGCGCCTGCCCTCGATGGCGCACTGTGCAACTTTGACTGCCGCATCGTCCGCCTCTACGAGGAGAGCTCCCACCACGCCCTGCTGTGCGAGGTGCTGGCTGTGCGCGAAGGCCCAGCGGGAGATGCCCTGCTCTACCTGAACCGCGGCTTTCACGCGCTGTCCCAAGGGACAAGCTGAAACTGCCTGAGGCGCTTGCCATGAGCCCTGTGAAACCCCACGTCCCGCCCAGCCTGACGCGCTTCTCGGTGTATTTGCTGAGCATGTTGGCGGTGATTGCCGCCTTCGTGGTGTGCTTTGCGCTGTATGCGCGGGCGGGCACCCAGCTGCAGGAAGCCAACGACCTGCGCCTGCGCTCGCTGTTGCTGGCCGAGGAACTGCGCCAATCCTCCAATGACCTGACCCGCCTGGTGCGCAACTATGTGATCACCAGCGACCCGATCTTCAAGCGCCAGTTCCTGGACGTGATCGCCATTCGGGACGGCAAAAAACCCCGTCCGCTGGACTATGGCCCGTCCTACTGGGACTTTCTGATCGACAACCGCCAGGAAACCCCTCCCCTCACCGGCCCGGCCATCCCCCTGCTGGACCTGATGCGCGAGGTGGGCTTTACCAGCCAGGAGTTTGCCAAGCTCAGCGAATCCAAGGCCAAATCCGATGCGCTGATCCAGCTGGAGTTCGAGGCCATCGCCCTGGTCGAAGCCAACCGCCCGACCGATCCGCTCAAACGTGCCCGCGCCGTCCGGATGCTGCACGACGAAGATTTCCACCATGGCAAGGTCGAGGTCATGCGCCCCCTGATCGAGTTCGATCGCATGGTCAAGCAGCGCACGCTGGACGCCGTGCACGCCGCTGAAGCCAGCGCCCGTGCCATGCTCTGGATCCTGGTCGGACTGGGCGCGCTGCTGCTGCTCTTGCTGTGGCGCTTCAGCCGCCAGCACGCCAACATCCTGGGCTGCTCGGTGCCCGAGCTGCACCAGACCATCACGCGCCTGGGTCGGGGAGATTTCGGGTTCTCGATCCAGGTGCCACCCGGGCGCCAGAGCAGCGTGCTGGGCTGGCTGGCCGAAACCCAGCAGCACCTGGCCAAGCTCGAACTGCGCCAGTACAAGGCCATCGTGGACTCCACCGACGACGCCATCCTGAGCATGACCATGGACGGCATCATCCGCAGCTGGAACAAAGGCGCTGAAAAGATCTACGGCTATCTGGCCGAGGAGGTCATCGGCCAGTCGATGCAAAAGCTGATTCCGCCCGACCGCAGCAACGAAGAGACGGAACTGCTGGGCCGCATCGCGCGTGGCGAGCGGGTGGAGCACTTCGAGACCATGCGCCGGCGCAAGGACGGCGGGATGATCATCGTCTCCGCCACGATCTCCCCGATCAAGGACGAACAGGGGCGGGTGATGGGCGCCTCCAAGATCGCCCGCGACATCAGCAAGGCGAAAGAAGCCGAGAACGAAATCCACCGCCTGGCCTACTTCGACCCGTTGACCCAGCTGGCCAACCGCCGCCTCTTTGTCAACCGGCTGGAGCATGCCCTGCGCACCGCCCACCGCAACCGGCAGTTCTGCGCCATCCTGTTCATCGACCTGGACAACTTCAAGACCCTGAACGACACCAAGGGCCACGACGTGGGCGACCTGCTGCTGCAGCAGGTGGGGCTGCGGCTGCTGGCCAGCGTGCGCGCCTCGGACACCGTCAGCCGCTTCGGGGGCGACGAGTTCGTGGTCATGCTGGAGAACCTGGGGGTCCATGCCGACGAGGCCGCCGACCGGGTGGAGCGCGTGGGCGAGAAGATCCTTGGCGCGCTCAATGCGCCCTACGACCTCGCCGGGCACAAGCACCACTGCACCCCCAGCATTGGCGCCACGCTCTCCAACGGGCAGGCCACCAACAGCGAAACCTTGCTCAAGCAGGCCGACCTGGCCATGTACCAGTCCAAATCGGCGGGCCGCAACACCCTGCGCTTCTTTGACCCGGAGATGCAGACGACCGTGGACCGCTATGCCTTGCTCGACCGCGACCTGCGCGAAGCGGTGACCAACGGCCAGTTCCTGCTGCACTACCAGGTCCAGGTCGATGACCAGGGCCAGGCGACCGGGGCCGAGGCCCTTGTGCGCTGGAACCACCCGGACCGGGGCATGGTCTCGCCCGCCGAATTCATTCCCCGCGCGGAAGAAACCGGCCTGATCCTGGGCCTGGGCCAGTGGGTGCTGGAAACCGCCTGCCACCAACTGGCGCGCTGGGCGCGCGACCCGGCCCTGCGGCACCTGAGCCTGGCGGTGAACGTGAGCATGCGCCAGTTCCACCAGAGCGATTTCGTCGAACAGGTGCTGGACATCCTGGCGCGCACTGGTGCGCCCGCCCAGCGCCTGAAGCTGGAACTGACCGAGACCATGCTGGCCCGCAGCGTCGGGGACATGATCCAGAAGATGGACGCCCTGCAGGCGCGCGGCGTGCGCTTTGCGCTGGACGACTTTGGCACGGGCTACTCCTCGCTGGCCTACCTCAAGCGTCTGCCACTGGACCAGCTGAAGATCGACAAGGACTTCGTCAAAGACATCCTCAACGACCCCAACGATGCCGCCATTGCCCGCATGGTGGTGGTGCTGGCCGAAAGCCTGGGCATTGCGGTGATCGCCGAAGGGGTCGAATCACAGGCCCAGCGCGAACGGCTCAAGGAGCTGGGTTGCCACGCCTACCAGGGCTACCTGTTTGGCCGCCCGGTCCCGGTCGAGGATTTCGAGACCCTGGCCCGCTCCCACATGCCAGCGGGCCTCGCATAGCTCCTGAAATAAGAGCATGTACCGCTCGAATCCATTGACTCCAAGCCGAATTTAACCCCTCAAACCCAGCCACAAGCTCCGGGTGCTTTGATGCCCTCCCCCACACACACCACGCACAGCACGCCGCCCCCAACACCCGCCCGGCCCCACAGCCCCAGCGACCTGTTCTGGTCTTTTTCCTGGCTGGCCCTGCAGGGCTTTGGCGGCGTGCTGGCGGTGGTACAGCGCGAGCTGGTCGAACGCAAGCGCTGGATGACGAACGCTGAATTCGTCGAAGACTGGGCGGTGGCCCAGGTCATGCCCGGGCCCAACGTGGTGAACCTGGCGCTGATGATTGGCGACCGCCACTTTGGCCTGCGCGGTGCCGTCGCTGCCGTGACGGGCATGCTGACCTTTCCGCTGCTGGTGATGCTGGCCCTGGCGCTGCTCCATGCCCAGTGGGCGGACCACCCGGCGGTGGCCGGCGCGCTGCGCGGCATGGGCGCCGTGGCGGCGGCGCTGGTCGCGGTGATGGGCATTAAGCTGGCCGCCATGCTGCGCCACCACCCCCTGGGCTGGCCGCTGTGCACCGCGCTGGCCCTGTTGGCGTTTGTGGCGGTGGCCGTGATGCGCTGGCCGCTGCACCTGGTGCTGCTGGTCCTGGGCGGTGGCACCTGCGTGGCCACCTGGCGAAAGCTGCGCCCATGAGCCTGCCCCACCCCAGCCTGACGCTGACAGCCATCGACTGGCTGCACCTGTTTGCCTACTACCTTTCGCTATCGCTGCTGGCCGTGGGCGGCGCAATTGCCACCGCCCCCGAGATGCACCGCTACCTGGTCGATGAGCAGGGCTGGCTCAGCGAAGCCCAGTTCACCGGCTCGGTCACCCTGGCACAGGCTGCGCCGGGGCCGAATGTGCTGTTCATCGCCCTGCTGGGCTGGAACGTGGGCCTGAACGCGGGCGGCCCCGGCTGGATGGGCCATGCCCTGGGCGTGCTCGGCATGCTGGTGTGCATGGTGGGCGTGATGCTGCCCAGCACCACCCTGACCTGGGCCGCGACCCGCTGGGCGCACAAAAACCGCGAGCGCCGCGATGTGCGCGCCTTCAAGCTGGGCATGGTGCCGCTGGTGATTGGCCTGCTGTTTGCCACCGCCTGGGTGCTGGGCCGGGCCAGCGGCAACCCGGTCATCGATGCACCGTTGTGGCTGCTGACCGCCGCCTGCACCCTGGTGGTCTGGAAAACCCGGCTGCACATCCTGTGGCTGCTGGGCGCAGGTGCCTTGCTGGGGGCGCTGGGTTGGGTGTAATCCGGACTCAACCCAAATAAGGCAAGGCGGCTTGCGCCATGGCTGCCGCCGCGCCCCGGTGGGCCTGTGCGAAATCTTCTGCCGCCCTGCGGGCCTGTGCCAGGGCCTGCGCATTGGCCAACCAGGTATGGACCTGGGCCATCGCCCCCGCCATGTCGGCCACCCGCACCGCAGCACCCGCAGCACAGGCCTGTTCGGCCGCCTCGGCAAAGTTAAAGGTGTGCGGCCCCAGCACCACAGGGCAGCCACAAGCCGCCGCCTCGATCAGGTTCTGCCCACCCAGCGGCGCAAAGCTGCCGCCAAGCAAGGCGATGTCCGCCAGACCGTAGTACAGCGCCATCTCACCCAGCGAATCGCCCAGCCAGACATCGGCAGGCTCGGGCTGCGCTCCCCACCGACTGCGCCGTGAGACCGTCAACCCCGCCTGGGCCAATTCAACCGCCACGGCATCAAAACGCTGCGGGTGGCGGGGGACGATCAGCCATTGCACGGGGGATTGCGCATTCGCATTCACTCCTGAATTAATAGCTACTACCGCTGGATTCTGTTGGCCTGCAGCCTGTTTTTGCTTCAAAACAGATCCCCAGGCCTCCCACCACAACGCTTCCTCGCCCTCACGGCTGCTGGCCAGCAAAACCACCGGACGGCCGACCTGTACGCGCCAGGCATGGCCTTGCGCCAGCAAGCGCGGCTCGGGCTGGGCGTCGAACTTGAGGTTGCCGAACACGCCCTCCACCCGCGCGCCCAGGCTGCGCAGGCGCTGCGCGTCGGCCTCGGTCTGCGCCCAGGCGGCCGTCAAGCTGGCATAGGCCGGGCGGGCCAGCCAGGCCAGGCGCTGGGCCTGGCGCAGGGATTTG
>CAYZPX010000180.1:0-5506 GCA_964480105.1 uncultured Burkholderiaceae bacterium
GCCGCCAATGCCCTGATTCAGGCGGCCACACAGCGGGCGTGAATCGGCGCCAAAAAGCTATCAATTTGATAGCTACTACCGCTGGCATTTAAAGGGCTAGAGGCTAAAAAACCAGTGGGAGACCTACAAGCTGATGGCGCTCAAGGTGCGGGGGTGGGGTGATTGGACTGGTTATGTTGCCAATCGTGTTTTAGCGACTGATGCAGCCTCAATCTCGTCAGGCCGCATGGAGATGGTGCCTACGGGCTCCCGGTCTCCATCGAAGAATTCGACCTCAAACGCCGGGTACGGCTTTTCGTAAATTTCGACGACGGCCCCGCGCGCACCAGCCTTGATACCGAGCCTTGGGACATCCACCAAGGCGATAACGGATTGGAAAATCTCAATCATTTTTCTGCCCTTTCGTCTGGATGTACGCAGAAGTCATGTCGGGCACAGTTGACCTTGCCCCTGTCTCGAAGCGTTACCCGGGATAGGCATGCGTCTCATAGGAATCGGCTGCAGGTGTGTTTCACCGCTGCCTCCAACTCTGCATGCAAAGGACCATGCCCGATGTGCAGCACGAGATAGCGCGAGAAGTCATGCTGATCAAAGCATGTGCAACATACAAAGAAAAATGCGACCTCCTCAGGAGACTCGCTTTCATGGCAAGTGGTCATGACGTACATGGCCTCGCGCACCTCATCAGAGTCATCCTGATGCTTGACCACAAAGGCTTCATCCACTGCGTCGTGCCAGGCTTCGCTGTGGCGCCCACCGCAAACGGCATACCGACAGCCTGAGTCCAGCAACCTTTTTGCAACTTCAACTCGTTGAGCCTGAGAAAAGTGCCCGCCGTGGTCCCAAATCAAGCAGGGGTACACAACGCCAGCAAAAGGATCGCAAAAATCGTCTGGCGACTCCATCGTCATGGCACTGCAAGTTTTGCCCTCTTTGTCCGTCAGCACGTTCATGTTCTTCCTTTTCACCGACCGCAGGCCTACATCTGGACACAGCGATGTTTCATCCTATCGCTCGCCGGACGATAACTGCCCCTACGGAAGACGACGAATTCCTGCGCCGCCTGCGCGCCTTGAACCTGGAACGGGCAGGGGCACCCGGAACCCTAGAATGATTGGCACCTGGACAACATCCCCCCCCTGAAGGAAAGACCCACCGCATGAGCACCCGCTACGAAACCGACGTGGTCGCCTGGGCGCGTGAACAGGCCCACTTTTTGCGCTCGGGCAATTTTTCCGCCCTGGACCTTCAGCATCTGGCAGAGGAAATCGAGGATGTGGGAAAAAGCGAACAACGCGAACTGGCCAGCCGCGTGGCCGTGTTGCTGGCACACCTGCTCAAGTGGCAATTTCAGCCAAGCAAGCGCAGCAAAAGCTGGGAATTCACCATCCGCACCCAGCGCAAAGAGGTCTGCTACCTGCTCAAAGAAGCGCCCAGCCTGCAAACCAAATTCGACGATGCCGCCTGGAACGACCTTGTCTGGGCCAAAGCCAAGGGCCTTGCTGAATCCGAAACCGGGCTCGATCTGGATACCTTCCCCGAAGCCTGCCCCTGGTGCATGGCCGATGTGCTGGCCGAAGGCTGGCTCCCCAAGGACAGTGGGTCCAGCGGCGGGTGAGGCGATGATGCCCCAGCCCTTCAAGGGCTGCTGAAACTGTGCACTGCAATACTGACTGCAATGATCGCTGTGGAATATCAGCCTGCAACATCATCAATTACCGCACCGCCACCCGTCCCATTCCGAAAGTGGTGCGCCTGACGTGCAAGGCCATCGACCTGGTGGGGGATCACGACGCCGCGTCATAGGCGTGCAGCGGGGCTTCATCAGCGCCAAAACGCTCTCAATTCAATAGCTTCTACCGCTGGTATTTAAAGGGCTAGAGGCTAAAAACATTTAGGTTCTGGAATCGCTTGACGCCGACGCTCGGATCCAGAAAATGTAGTGCCAAACACTACATTGAGTGCCACCCATGAAAACCATCTCGGCGGGCGACGCCAACCGCCATTTCTCCACCCTGCTGCGCGATGTTGCCAGCGGCGAGGTCGTCACCGTGTTGTCGCGTGGCAAACCCGTGGCCACCATCGGCCCGGCATCCACCAACGAGGCCGAGCGCGAATCTGCCAAACGCCAGTTGTTGGCCCGGCTGCGCCAACAGACGCCCAGCGGTGGGCGCGACTGGACGCGCGATGCGCTCTACGAGGGCTGATCGGTGAGGGTTGCCCTGGACACCAACATCCTGGCCTACGCCGAAGGGCTGGGGGATGCGTACCGCTGCGGCATGGCCTTGCAGTTGATGGAAAGATTGCCTGGCCGCGATGTCCTGCTCCCGGCGCAAACGCTGGGCGAGCTGGCTCGCGTCCTGACCGCCAAAGCCAAACGCACACCAACGCAAATGCGCGAAGCCATCTTGGGCTGGGCCGACAGTTTTGAAGTGGTCGATTCCACCTGGTTTGCCTTTCAGGCGGCGCTGGACTTGACGGTGGACCATCAACTGCCGATGTGGGATGCACTGATCCTCGCCGTAGCTGCAGAAAACCATTGCCGCCTGTTGATCTCCGAGGATTTCCACCATGGCTTCACCTGGCGTGGGGTGACCGTGGTCAATCCGTTCGCCGAACCGGCTTCGCCACTGCTGGCGGGCTGGTTGCGCAGCCCCAACTGATCGACAAGCCTGTCGCCCCCATGAAACTCCACCAACTGCGCTATTTCGTCGGTGTCGCCGACCGGGGCAGCGTGCGCGCGGCGGCGGAGAGCCTGGGAATTTCGGCGGCATCGGTCAGCCAGGGGCTGCGCGAGCTGGAGCGGGATGTGGGTGCGCCGCTGCTCAGGCGGGAGGCCAGCGGCGCCATTCCGACGCACTTTGGACATGAATTGCTGGTGCACGCCCGCCTGATCCTGGGGCAGGTGGACCGCGCGGAAGAGGGGCTGGACCGCCTGCGCGGCCTGCCGGGGGGCACGCTCTCGGTCGGAGTGACGCCCTGGGTCAGCCAGTCGTTGCTGCCGGGCGTGCTGCGGCGGTTTCGGGCATTACGCCCCACGGTGCGCCTGGACCTGTCGGAATCGCTGGGCAGCGCACACCCGGGGCTACGCGACGGCAGCCAGGACATCGTGATCGGCATGCCCCCGCCGCACAGCCTGGGCAGCCACTTTTTTGTGCGCGACCTGTTTTCCAGCGGCGTAGCGGTGATTGCGCGGCGCGGCCATCCGCTGGCCCAGGCTACCTCGCTGGCAGAACTGGCGGAGCAGGACTGGCTGATGACGGTCCACCACGATGCCGACGAGCACACGCTGCTGTCGCGGCTGCAGCAGATCGGGATCGATCCGCCGCCGGAGCGCCTGCACTGCGCGCGCTCGTCGCTGATCGCGTTCGGCATGCTGGATGCGAGCGACATACTCACCGTCTGCCCCTGGCCGCTGGTGGAAGCGCCCCTGCTGCGCGACCGCGTGCAGGCCCTGCCCATCCGAGAGCCCCTGCCCGAGATGACCACCAGCCTGGTGATGCGGCGCGGCGATGCGCTGGACGACACCGCCCAGCTGTTCATCGAGTGCGTCAAGGACGCGGCCGAAGACGCCGTGGCCAGCGAAGACCCGGCGCTCAAACGCATCATGCGTTCGGTGGAAGTCCACCCCCTGCGCTGAACGCGAGAGGACGTGCACAGGTGTCAGGCAATGCCTGACGGTAACGCCTGGGCCTGGCTACCCAAGGAACTGCTGCGTGCCTAGGATCGCGCCCCATCCGCAATCCACACGACAGAGACAACCATGGCCCGTTCCGCCTTCCGCTTCCTCCCGCAGACCCTCCTCGTCGCCCTCCTGGCTCAGACCGGCCTGGCCTCGGCGCAAAGCGTGGACGCCGCCACCCTCGCCCGCCTGACGCCCCAGTTCGACGCGATCCAGCCCAAGATGGTCGCCTGGCGCCGTGACATCCATCAGCACCCCGAGCTGTCCAACCAGGAACACCGCACCGCCAAGCTGGTGACCGAGCACCTGACAAAGCTGGGCCTGGAAGTGCAGACCGGCGTGGGCGGCACCGGCGTGGTGGGCCTGCTCAAGGGCGGCAAGCCAGGCAAGGTGGTGGCGCTGCGCGCCGACATGGACGCGCTGCCCGTCGCCGAGCAGTCCGGCCTGCCCTTTGCCTCGAAGGCCAAGCAGATCAACATGGGCGTGGAATCGCCGGTCATGCACGCCTGCGGCCACGATGGCCACACGGCCATGCTGATGGGCGTGGCCGAGGTGCTGGCCGGCATGCGCAGCCAGATCAAGGGCAGCGTCAAGTTCATCTTCCAGCCCGCGGAGGAAGGCCATTCCCGCCAGGAAGACCTGGGCAAGCCGGTGGGGGCCAAGGCCATGGTCGATGCCGGCGTACTGACCAATCCCAAGCCCGACGCCGCGTTTGCCGTGCATATCATTCCCACCCTGCCGTCCGGCATGATCGGCTACCGCAGCGGCCCGCTGTTCGCCAGCGGCGACACCGTGCGCATCACCGTGACCGGCAAGCAGACCCATGGCGGCTTCCCCTGGAACGGCATTGACCCGATCGTCGCGTCGGCCCAGGTCGTGACCGCGCTGCAGACCGTGGTGGCCCGCCAGCTGGAGATCACCAAGGAGCCCGCGGTGGTCTCGATCGGCCAGATCAACGGCGGTAACCGCAGCAACATCATCCCCACGTCGGTCGAGATGGCTGGCACGCTGCGCACCTTCGACGAAGGCATGCGCGCCGACGCCAAGCAGCGCATCACCCGCGCTGCCGAAGCGGCGGCCGCCGCCAACGGCGCCACCGCCAAGGTGACGTTTGACCCCTTCGGTTACCCGGTCACCGTGAACGATGCCGCGCTGACGCAATCGATGATTCCGGTCCTGAAAAAGGTGACCAACGGCAACGCCCAGGAAGCCTCGAAATTCATGGCCTCGGAAGACTTCTCGGAGTTCGCCAATGCCGTGCCCGGCATGTACGTGGTGCTGGGCGCCGCGCCCGAGGGCAAGACCCCGGCCACCGCGGCCCCCAACCACAGCCCCTTCTTCGACTTTGACGAAAAGGCCATGCCGGTAGGCGCCAAGGCCATGGCTGCGATGGCGCTGGACTTTCTGGCCCGCTGAAATCGAATGAGTGGTCTTTTTGGCCTCCAGGCCAATGAATACCAGCGGTACTAGCTCTTAAATTAAGAGCATTTTCACCAGATCAACGCGCCGCCATGGCCAGCCGCCCCAGCTGGAACGCCAGCCGGTGCAGGGCCTGCCAGCCGTTGGCGGGCCAGTCAGGCACTTTCAGCCCCTTGACGATGCCGTCCACCTGATGGGCCGCCTGCAGCAGCTCGCCCAGAGCGGCATCGCTGGCGCGGGGCAGGATGCGCTCGAACAGGCGCTCCTTCACGCCCCAGATGCGGTGCTCGCGCAGCGCCATCGGCAGGGGCTTGCCGGCGTTCATCGCGTCCTTGACGCGCTTGAGGGCACGGATGTCCTCGGCCAGCGCCCAGTGGACCAGCACCTCGGCCTCGCCCTCGGCCT
>CAYZPX010000181.1:0-5358 GCA_964480105.1 uncultured Burkholderiaceae bacterium
TCGCGTCAATCACAAACCACTCGTGCACGACCTCAGCGGGCTTTGCGCTGAAAGTGGTAGTCATGAGTTTCTCTTCGAAAGAGGGGGTTTGGCGGGCCCTTTTCCACGGTCGGTGCTTCTCTGGATGAAAGCCTCTTAGGTGGGTTCAATGCCTTCGCCGCGGGACCCAAAAGCGCTGCGAAGCCCGCGATTATACAAAGCCCCTGGCTCCGCGGGCAAGGGCTGGCACACACAGTTCGCTACCATAGGCGCTTATGTTCAGTTACCGCCACGCCTTCCACGCAGGCAACCACGCCGATGTGCTCAAGCACACCGTGCTGATTGCCACCCTGCAACACCTGACCGAGAAAGATGCGGCGCTGACGGTGCTCGACACCCACGCCGGTGCAGGACTCTACCGCCTGGACGGCGACTACGCCAACACCAGCGGCGAGGCGGCCGACGGCTTTCTGCGCTTGGTGGCGACCGACGCACCGCCGCTGGTCCCGGCACTGCAGGCCTACGTGGACCTGGTGCGCGGCTTCAACCAGGGTGCGTCCACCAAGGTGTACCCGGGCTCGCCCTTCATCGCCCAGCGCCTGCTGCGCGACCACGACAAGCTCAAGCTGTTCGAGCTGCACCCCACCGACCTGCGCGCCCTGGCGGGCAACGTGGCCCAGCTCGAAGCCGGCCGCCAGGTCGCCGTGCTGCACGAGGACGGTTTCGAGGGCCTGAAGAAATTCCTGCCGCCGCCATCGCGCCGGGCGCTGGTGCTGTGCGACCCCAGCTACGAGATCAAGAGCGACTACGCCAAGGTGCTGGACATGGTGACCGACTCGCTCAAGCGCTTTGCCACCGGCTGCTACGCGGTCTGGTACCCCATCATCCCGCGGCCCGAAGCGCACGACCTGCCCCGCCGCCTGAAGACCATGGCCACTAAAGCTGGCAAGAACTGGCTACACGCGACGTTGACGGTGAAGTCCTCGGGCAAGCCTGCTGGTGGCCCCGATGGCAAGCGCCCCGGACTGCCCGCCAGCGGCATGTTCCTGATCAATCCGCCCTACACGCTCAAGGCGGCGCTCAAGGATGCGATGCCCCAGATGGCCCAGCTGCTGGCCCAGGACCGCCACGCCACCCACACGCTGGAATCGGGCGGCTGAACAGGCTCCAGGCGGAAGACCCCTTTTTCAGCGCGCAGTTCACCGGCGCTTTGGCGGCGCAGGCCGGGACTTGGGCTGTGGCCGAGCGCTTGCCATGCTCCGCTTGGGCACCTTGGGCACCGTGCGGGCCATGGCAGCGGGGGCCCGCCAGGGGCTGGCCTGGGGCACCAGGCCCAGACCGGGCGTGGCGGCAGAAGAAGGCTCTGGCGGTGGCGCATCCGCGCACTCGGTATCGCCAGGCTCCAGGGTGAACAGCTCCACCGTTTTCAGGCCCAGGCCGGAATGCATGCCAATCAATTTGGCCGCACCCTCGCTCAAATCGATGATGCGGTTGGGCACATGCGGCCCGCGGTCGTTGATCCGCACCACCACGCCCCGGCCATTGACCTGGCTGCGCACACAGACCCGGGTCCCGAACGGCAGGGTCGGATGGGCCGCCGTGAGGGCATGGCGGTCAAAGCGCTCGCCACTGGCCGTCTTGCGGCCGTGGAATTGCGCGCCCCCATACCAGGACGCCACCCCCTGCTGATCCGGAGATTCGCTGGGCAGCGCAAGGCTGGGCAAGCGTCCCGCAGGCCCCGCCGGCGGGTCCAGCAACATGGCCTCGCCGGGCACGGTCAACAAGGTGGGGGCGAAATCGTCGGCGCGGGCGCGCAAACCTTCGACTTGCGCGGCTGCGGTGACCAGGCCCGTGGTGTCCACGGCCACGCCCCGCGGGCGCCGGACGATGCCCGTGGTGTCGGAACGCACAGCACCACCCGTGGTATCGGTCACCACCGCCTGAGTCGCCCAGCCCGGCATCCCGGCCAGCAGGGCAGCACACAGGGCGGTCCATCGGGCGACCACAAGCAGCGTCCACGGTCCCGGGCGCCTGCGCATGCATTGCGCCTTCAGTTCAGTTGCAGGCGCTGGCAAATTTCCAGCGTGGCCGCGCTCTGGTTCATGGTGTAGAAATGCAGCCCCGGCACGCCAGCGGTGCGCAGCTGGTCGCACAGGTCGGTGACCACGTCCAGGCCAAAGGCCTTGATGGATTCGGTGTCGTCGCCATAGGCTTGCAGGCGCAGGCGGATCCAGCGTGGAATCTCGGCGCCGCAGCTGTCCGCAAAGCGCAAGATGCCGCTGGAATTGATGATGGGCATGATGCCCGGCACCACCGGAATGTCGGCGCCCAGCTTGTAAGCGTCATCGACAAAGCGGAAGTAGGCGTCGGTGTTGAAGAAGAATTGTGTAATCGCCGAATCCGCACCCGCCTTGACCTTGGCCACATAGGCCTGCAGGTCCGCCTCGGGGGATTTGGCCTGGGGGTGCATTTCGGGATAGGCCGCCACCTCCAGGTGGAAATGGTCGCCCGTTGCTTCCCGGATAAAGGCCACCAAATCGGCAGCGTAGCGGAATTCGCCCATGCCGCCGTAGCCGCTGGGCAAATCGCCGCGCAAAGCCACCAGGCGCTTGACGCCCATGGATTGGAACAGCGCCAGCTTCTCGCGCACCGAGTCGCGCGAGGCGCCAATGCAGGTGAAATGCGAAGCGCCCTGCTGGCCTTCGTCCAGGATGGCCTGCACGGTCTGCAAGGTGCCGTCCTGCGTAGAGCCACCCGCGCCGTAGGTGACGGAGCAGAACTCGGGTTTCAACGCATACAGCTGCTGGCGCACGGCGCGCAGCTTTTCGGCGCCCTCGGGCGTCTTGGGCGGGAAGAACTCAACGCTCAGCGGCAGGCGGCCACGGGCGGAGGTCGCGTCGGAAGAAGTTGGGGATTGGGATGTGCTCATGCCATCCTCCTTGCGTGAATGAAAAATTCGCGGTTGCCGTCGCCGCCAGCGATCGGGCTGTCCAGCCAGGCCTGCACGGTCAGGCCGTTCTCGGCGCAGCAGGTGCGGATGCGCTGCTCAACGACTGGGTACAGGGCCTCGTCGCGCACGATGCCACCCTTGCCCACCTGGCCGGGCTGCAGCTCAAACTGGGGCTTGACCAGCATCAGCAGGTCCCCGCCCGGCGCCATGAGGGGCACCAACGCCGGCAAGACCAGCGTCAGCGAGATGAACGACAGATCGCCGGTGACCAGGTCAAAGACGGGGGTGATGTCCACGTCCTCGCGGTCCGCGCGGCGGCGGCGCACCGTGGGCACCTTGCCAGCGGCGCGGGCGCGCTCCTTGGCGTTGCGCTCGGCCTTGAAGGCCTCGATCTCGTGTTCCTTGGCGTCGTCGCTGTCGTCGTATTCCTCGTCGATCAGGCCGCCGTTGCGCATCCAGGCGTAGGGGGACTCGGGCTGGGTGTCGTTGTCTTCGCCCACCTCGATGTGCTCGGACAGCGCTTCCTCGCAGGCCTCGACCAGCGATTCGGCAGTGATGGCGCGGGCGTTCAGGCCCTCCACGCCCACCACGCGCGGGTCGTTGCGCAGGCGCTCGTGCAGCTGGCCGTGGCCCACGTCCACGCCGATCACCTGCGCAGCGCCCTGCTGCAGCAGGCAGTCGGTGAAGCCGCCGGTGCTCTGGCCCACGTCCAGGCAACGCCGCCCGGCCACGTCCAGGCCCACGGCGCGCAAGGCGCCTTCGAGCTTGAGGCCGCCGCGCGACAGGTACTTGGCCTCGGCCTCGTCGAGCAACTGCAGCTCGGCCACGGCCGGGATCTCATCGCCGTTCTTGGCCACCTTGTTCCAGGGCATCGTCGGCGCCAGGCGCCACTGCACGCCCGAGGCGATCAGGCGCTGGGCCTGCGAGCGGGTGGCGGCATGGCCGCGCTCCACCAAAAACACATCTGCGCGCATCGCGCTGGTCCTTTATGCATCAAATCGGCCTTCAGCCCACTGGAATCGCGCGCTGCTAGCTCTCTTTTAAATAGCAAATCCTGTCCGCAGGGCGTGGCCCAACATGTGTGCCACCGCGGAACCGGCTTGGCCGGGCCGCGGGTGGCGTCCCCTTGGGGGGAAGGCGCGCAGCGCCTCAGGGGGGATCAATAGCGGTAGGTATCAGGCTTGTAAGGGCCTTGCTTGGGCACGCCGATGTAGGCGGCCTGCTCGTCGCTCAGCTCGGTCAGCATCGCGCCGACCTTCTTGAGGTGCAGACGGGCGACCTTCTCGTCCAGGTGCTTGGGCAGCACATAGACCTTGCCGGCATCGTAGCCATCGGGGTGGCAGAACAGCTCGATCTGGGCGATGGTCTGGTTGGCGAAGGAGCTGGACATCACGAAGCTGGGGTGGCCGGTGGCACAGCCCAGGTTCACCAGGCGGCCCTTGGCCAGCATGATGATCTTCTTGCCGTCAGGGAAGATGATGTGGTCCACCTGGGGCTTGATCTCTTCCCAGGTGTATTTCTCGACCGAGGCGATGTCGATTTCGTTGTCGAAGTGGCCAATGTTGCAGACGATGGCCTGGTCCTTCATGGCGGCCATGTGGTCGTGGGTGATCACATGCTTGTTGCCCGTGGCGGTCACGAAGATGTCGGCCTTGTCGGCGGCGTAGTCCATGGTCACGACACGGTAGCCTTCCATCGCGGCCTGCAGGGCGTTGATGGGGTCGATTTCGGTCACCCAGACCTGGGCGGACAGCGCGCGCAGCGCCTGGGCGGAGCCCTTGCCCACGTCGCCATAACCGGCGACCACGGCCACCTTGCCGGCGATCATCACGTCGGTGGCGCGCTTGATGCCGTCCACCAGCGATTCGCGGCAGCCGTACAGGTTGTCGAACTTGGACTTGGTGACCGAGTCATTGACGTTGATGGCGCGGAACATCAGGGTGCCGGCGGCCGACATTTCCTTGAGGCGGTGCACGCCGGTGGTGGTCTCTTCGGTCACGCCGATGATCTGGGCGCCCTTGCGGCTGTACCAGGTGGGGTCCTCGGCCAGCTTGGCCTTGATGGCGGCGAACAGGCAGGTTTCCTCTTCGCTGGTCGGGTTGGCGATGCAGGACGGGTCGGTCTCGGCACGCTTGCCCAGGTGCATCAGCAGCGTGGCATCGCCGCCGTCGTCCAGGATCATGTTCGGGCCTTCGCCTTCGGTGCCCTTGGCGCCAAATTCAAAGATGCGGTGGGTGTAGTCCCAGTACTCGGCCAAGGACTCGCCCTTGATGGCGAAGACCGGGGTGCCGGCAGCGGCAATCGCGGCGGCGGCGTGGTCCTGGGTGGAGAAGATGTTGCACGAGGCCCAGCGCACTTGCGCGCCCAACGCCTGCAGCGTCTCGATCAGCACGGCGGTCTGGATGGTCATGTGCAGCGAGCCGGTGATG
>CAYZPX010000182.1:0-5279 GCA_964480105.1 uncultured Burkholderiaceae bacterium
TGAACCTGCGCGAGGAATCGCTGGAACGCCTGGTGGAGATGGACTTCCCCGGCTATGCGGTGGGCGGCGTCAGCGTGGGTGAGCCCAAGGAAGAGATGCTGGGCATCATGGCCCACACCCCTCACCGCCTGCCGGCGCACAAGCCGCGCTACCTGATGGGCGTGGGCACGCCCGAGGACCTGGTCGAAGGTGTGGCCTCCGGCGTGGACATGTTCGACTGCGTGATGCCCACCCGCAATGCACGCAACGGCACGCTGTTCACCCGCTACGGCGACCTGAAAATCCGCAACGCCCGCCACAAGGCCGATCCGCAGCCGCTGGACACCACCTGCACCTGCTACGCCTGCGCTGGCACTTCGGGCGTGGCCTGGGACCAGGGCGGGCGCGAAGGTTTTAGCCGCGCTTACCTGCACCACCTGGACCGCTGCGGCGAAATGCTCAGCCCCATGCTGACCACCATCCACAACCTGCACTACTACCTGAACCTGATGCGCGAAATCCGCGAAGCGCTGGACGCCGGCCGCTTTGCCCAGTTCCGCGCCCAGTTCAAGGCCGACCGGGCGCGTGGGGTGTGAAGGCGGGCGTCCGATCGGGCGCCCGATCAGGCGCCAGAATCATCAAAATTGATAGCTACTACCGTTTGAATTCATTGGCCTAGAGACCAATTTGAGCATCAAACTTCAGCAAAGACCGTCAGCACCCCGGTGTAGCCGTACAGGTGGTGACGGGCGATCTCGCCGCCGGCAAAGAAGCCGACCAACGGCACATCGCCCAGCGCATGGCGCACGATCTGCAATTCGGCGCTGGGGCCGCCAAAGTGGGGGCCACCGCGGCCGGAACAGCTCACATAAATCGCGCCGCGAATGCTGCGCCCCACGCTGCGCGGGCCTTGCGCTGCGGCCAACCCCGGCGATGGGGCCATGCCTGCTACGGGTGCCTGGACAGCTTCGGGCGCTGACCAGACCTCGTCTTCGGGGGACAGCGCTTCGCGGATCTCGGCACAGATCCGCATGAGGTCGGCCCGTGCAGCCGCCACATGGCGCTGGCAGAACGCCAGTCGCATGCCCACCTCCAGGTGCTCGGCCAGGGCAACGCCTTGGCGGGCCCCGTCCAGGCCGATGATGTGCCGTACCCGGGTATCGGCGCCAAAGTGCCCCGTGCGGCGGGCGCCGCCCGAAGCGGGCATGGCGTCGTCCGGACCTTCCAGGCCCGCCAAGGTGGCCCGCACCTTGCGCAAGGCGGGCTGGGGGTCGCCGCCGTCCAGGCGCACGCCCAGGGTTTCCAGCAAGACCTCCAGCGCGGGACGGCCGTCCAGGGCCAGCACCACGTTGTCCTGCGCAGCGGTGATGCGGTGCCAGGCCCCGATCGGCTGGCAGCCCTGCGTCACCCGCGACACCAGGCCCACACCCGGCCCAAAGGCCACGCCAGACAGGCCGCCATGGAAGACGCCATCGCCCGGCGTGCCCGCGCCCGGAGGCGCCTCGGACGAAGGGGCGGCCCAGGCCAGCTGGGGTTGTGCCCCCCGGCTGGCCGTCAGACCGCCAAACAGGTAGCCACTGGCGGTGCGCTCGGCCATCTCTACCAACAGGCCGGGCAGGTCCGGCGTGTGGGCGTCAGCGTGCACCAGCGCGGTGTGGGCGACAAAACCACCCTGGGTCGCACGGGGCAAAGGCGCCAGCCCAGAGAAGATGCGGAACTGCGCCTCGGGCAGGTCCAGCAGCATCACCGACAGCGCAGGCTCGTCGAAATATTCGGCATTGTTGGCCGCCACCCCAATGCCCACCGTGCCAGCCCAGCCGTGCACCGCCGGGAAGGCGGCGCGCAAGTCGGCCAAAAGGGCGTCGGCATGGGACGCGAAGGGGTCGCTCAGGTACATCAGCCCCAGGCGCGGGGCAGGAGCGTAGTGCGGCAAGGCCATCTGGGCCCGCAGTTGGGCGACCACCATCGCCAAGACCATGCGGGGATCCGGGTGGGTGGCGTGGCCAGTAGGGAACAAAGTGCTCATGGAAGACAGGGCGAGGCCCTCAAGCCTCGCAGGTGACTCACTCTCCCGCCTTGCGGGCCGTGCTGCGGCGCGGGGCCTTGGCGGCTGCAGATGGTGCTTCAGGGGCTGCACCGGCACGGCTGGTCTTGCTGGCAGCCTTGCGCGGCGCTGCGGCGGCCGCCATGCTGCTGGCACGCTGCACTTGCTGGCTGGCGACTTCCATGGTCTGCATGCCCTGGCTGGCCAACTGGGTGGCCATGCCAGTGGCCGTCTTGATCGCCTCGGTCGCCAGGCCGGAGGCCATGGCCGTTCCGCCCAGGGCATTGGTCTGGGCTGCGGTGTCCTTGAGGGCGCTGGCAGCGATCTGCTGGAACTGGGTGGTCAGCGCACTCCACCATTGCAAGGGGTCAATCAGGCCCGCGGAAGCCGCAGGCACCTCGGCGGCGTCGGACGACCCTGGCGCTGTGGGAGCGGCGGGGGCCTCGGCAGCAGGCGCAGGGCTGGGGGCGCTGGCAAACGCGGACGCCGGCGCAACAGCCTCAGGCTTGGCCGGCGCCTCGGTCACTTTTTGCAGCGCCTCGGCGGCGTTGCGCTGGAAGGCGCTGGCCAAGTCCCCCATGCTGACGTTCATGCCCTTGAGGGTAGACAAGGTCATTTTCTGAACTTCCAGGGCCTGCACGGTCGCGGTCAGTGCACGGGAATTCTGGTCCAGCCAGAACTGCACGGCTTTGAGCTCGTCGATGCGTTTTTGCAGGTCTTCGACCTGCATGGTCGGGGCAATCCAGTTGCCCAGGCCGGGCATGGAGGAAACGCCGCCAGCAGCCCCTTTGGCAAGGTTCTGCAGAAAATCAAATCCTGGCACGAATCGTTCAAATCCAAATGGCGATGTGTCGCTCATGCTTGCCTCCAGACGGTCTTGTGGGAAAGGCGCACAGCTTACCGTAAGCCCGGCCCTGTGAGGCCATGGACTGGTAGACCAAACCCGGCAGCAAACTTGACGCGGGTCAAGCGGAGCGGTGGCATTCAATGGCAGGATGGCGCTGTCATCCATCCAATCAAGGAGCATTCATGGACACCGCCACGTTGGCCACCTTTCGTTCCCAATTGCAGTCCCGCCAAACCGAATTGCTGGCACAGATCGCCGCACAACGGGGGGGCGACATTGGGCGTGCCGAAGCCGCTGCAGCGCATTTTGGGCACCCGGAGGACACCCCAGCCCAGGTGAACACCGAACGGGACACTGACTTCGCGCTGAGCGAACACGAGGTTGCGCACCTGAACGCCATTGGGCAAGCCCTGCAACGCATCGCTGACGGCAGCTACGGCCAGTGCACCGATTGCGGCATCACCATCCCTGACGCTCGGCTGCACGCTAACCCAGAAGCAGCGCGCTGCGTGGCCTGTCAGGAAGTCGCGGAACATTCAGGCCAACACCGCTGAACGGCGGGCCACGGGACATCCCCGGGTGTGCTTGGCCGGGGATGAAAGATGTACACAGTCAAAGCACAAACCGCACAGACGAAAAAAAACCGCACAGAGTGCGGTTTTTTGAACTTGGTTGCGCGAGAAGGATTTGAACCTCCGACCTTTGGGTTATGAGCCCAACGAGCTACCAGACTGCTCCATCGCGCGGTAAGCTATGAATTATATACTTATTCTGCGGCTTGTGCAGAATTATTTTGAGTTTCTTCAGCGGCGCCACGGTCCACCAGTTCAACCAGTGCCATGGGGGCGTTGTCACCCACGCGGAAGCCCATCTTCAGAATGCGAGTATAGCCACCAGGACGCACCTTGAAACGGGGGCCCAGGTCATTGAATAGCTTGGTCACGCTGTCGCGGTCGCGCAGGCGGTTGAAAGCCAAGCGGCGGTTGGCGACGGAGTCTTCCTTGGCCAGGGTGATCATGGGCTCGATCACACGGCGCAGTTCCTTGGCCTTTGGCACAGTGGTCTTGATGACTTCGTGCTCGATGAGCGAGTTCATCATGTTCTGCAGCATCGCAAGGCGGTGCGAGCTGGTGCGGTTGAGTTTGCGAAGTCCGTTTCCGTGACGCATGGTGCTTTTCCTTTTATCAAATTAAATCGGGCAGCCGTATCAGGTACTGCCCGAGGCACTGGCCAAAAAAGGGCCGATTCTAACTTAACGCTTTTCCAAACCAGCGGGCGGCCAGTTTTCCAGCTTCATGCCCAAGGTCAGACCACGGGAAGCAAGCACTTCCTTGATCTCGTTGAGCGACTTGCGACCCAGGTTGGGAGTCTTCAAGAGTTCGTTCTCGGTGCGCTGGATCAGATCACCGATGTAATAGATGTTTTCGGCCTTCAGGCAGTTGGCCGATCGCACCGTCAGTTCCAGTTCGTCCACAGGACGCAGCAGGATCGGGTCGAAGGAGGCAGCGCCGCGGGAACCAGCAGGTGTTTCAAAGGCAGACAGCTCGCCACCTTCCAGCTGCGCAAACACGGCCAGCTGTTCCACCAGGATCTTGGCGGAGGCACGCACGGCATCTTCGGCCGTGATGGCACCGTTGGTCTCAATCTCGACCACCAGCTTGTCCAGGTCGGTGCGCTGCTCCACGCGGGCGCTTTCCACGGTGTAGCTCACGCGCTTGACGGGAGAGAAAGAAGCGTCCAGCACAATGCGGCCAATCGACTTGCTGCTCTCATCACCGTAGCGGCGCACATTGCCGGGCACATAGCCACGGCCCTTTTCTACCTTGATCTGCATGTCCAGCTTGCCGCCTTGCGACAGATGGGCGATCACGTGGTCCGGGTTGATGATCTCGACGTCGTGGGGGGTCTGGATGTCACGGGCAGTGACCACGCCATCACCTTCCTTGCGCAAGCTCAGGGTGACTTCATCGCGGTTGTGCAACTTGAAGACCACGCCCTTGAGGTTCAGCAAGAGGTTGACAACGTCTTCCTGGACACCATCAATCGACGAGTACTCGTGCAAAACCCCTGCAATGGTGACCTCAGTCGCTGCGTAACCCACCATTGACGACAGCAGAACGCGCCGCAACGCATTGCCCAGGGTGTGGCCATAGCCACGTTCGAACGGCTCCAACGCCACTTTGGCACGGTTGTGACCCAGCTGCTCTACGCTGATCGTCTTGGGTTTCAGCAGATTGGTTTGCATGCAGTCTTCCTCTCAATACCCCCAGCTCGTTACACCGGTAAGGCTGGTGAAGCACCTGAACCGCGATGCCTCGCGGTTCAGGGACAGTTTCTCAGGACAAGTACCGAAAATTAACGCGAGTACAGTTCAACGATCAGGGATTCGTTGATGTCGGAACCGAATTC
>CAYZPX010000183.1:0-5238 GCA_964480105.1 uncultured Burkholderiaceae bacterium
TGCTGGCCCAGGGCTGCACCGAGCCCATCACCCTGGTCTATGGCCAGCGCAGCCGTGCCGAGCTGTACTACCACGAGGAATTCGAGGCCCTGGCGCAGCAGCACGCCAACTTCACCTACGTGCCCGCCCTGTCCGAGGCACCCCAGGAGGGCGACGGCTGGACCGGCGCGCGCGGTTTTGTGCACGACGTGGCCAAGGCCCATTTCAACGGCCAGTTCACCGGCATGAAGGCCTACCTGTGCGGTCCGCCCGCCATGATCGAAGCCTGCATCGGCACGCTGATGCAGGGCCGCCTGTTCGAGCGCGACATCTACACCGAAAAATTCCTGTCTGCGGCCGATGCCCAGCAGGTGCGCAGCCCGCTGTTCAAGCGGGTGTAAGAGACCCTTGTGGTGAGCCCATCAGCATGGCGCTGATTTTGAAGGGGCTGGGCCGGTCGGTCCCGCCCCTTCTTTTTTGTTTCTCTTTGGACTTGCGATGACTGCCTTCACCCCCGCGCCCGCCGTGGCCAACCCTGAAATTGCCAACTCCATCGTTGCGGCCGGCATCCGCACCAACTACCACGACGTGGGCAGCGGCTTTCCGCTCCTGATGATCCACGGCTCCGGCCCTGGTGTGTCGGCCTGGGCCAATTGGCGCCTGGCCATTCCCGAACTGGCCCAGCAGTCCCGCGTGATTGCGCCCGACATGGTGGGCTTTGGCTTTTCCGAGCGCCTGGACCTGGGCCAGCCTGGCAACCGCTACGACATGGACACCTGGGTACGCCAGGCGATTGGCCTGCTGGATGCGCTGGGCATCGAAAAAACCGACCTGGTTGGCAACTCCTTTGGCGGCGCGCTCTCGCTGGCGCTGACCATCCGCCATCCGGAGCGCGTGCGCCGTTTGGTGTTGATGGGCAGCGTGGGCGTGAGCTTCCCGATCACGCCCGGCCTGGACGCGGTCTGGGGCTACGAAGCCTCGTTCGAGAACATGCGCCGCATCATGGACGTGTTCGCATGGAATCGGAACCTGGTCAACGACGAGCTGGCCCAGCTGCGCTACCAGGCCAGCATCCAACCCGGTTTCCAGGAGTCTTTTTCTGCCATGTTCCCGGCCCCACGCCAGCGCTGGGTGGACGCCATGGCCAGCCGCGAGGAAGACATCCGCGCCCTGCCGCACCAGACCCTGCTCTTGCACGGTCGCGAAGACCAGGTGATTCCGCTGATCACCTCACAGACCCTGGCGAACTGGATTCCGCGCTCGCAATTGCATGTCTTTGGCCAGTGCGGCCACTGGACGCAGATTGAACACGCGGCCCGCTTCGTGCGCCTGGTGGGCGACTTCCTGGCCGAGGCCAACCCGGCCGAGCCCGTGCCCCTCTGAGATTCGGGTTATCCCTCCCCTCCGCTGGCTGTGAAGAGGGAGGATTTATGGTAACTTTCAGTCTCTTTTTATCGATTATTTCCCTCGCAAGGGCACTCTCCCAGGACAAGCCGACCATGATTCAACGCAGACATCTCCTTGCCGTCGGCATGGCCTCCGCCGTGGCGACACCTTTGGCCACCTGGGCCCAGGACGCCTGGCCCAGCAAGCCGATCAAGCTGATCGTTCCCTTCCCGCCCGGCGGCCCCACCGACATCATGGGCCGCACGGCAGCCAAGGTCATGTCCGACAAGCTGGGCCAGCAACTGGTTGTCGAGAACAAGGCCGGCGCCGGCGGCGACATCGGCACCGACGCGATTGCCAAAGCCGCCGGCGATGGCTACACCATCGGCATGTCCGCCATCAGCAGCCTGGCGATTGCGCCCGCGCTCAAGCCCAAGCTGCCCTTCTCGGTCGAGAAGGACCTGGTCCCCATCTCGCTGGTGGGCTTTACCCCCTGCGCCATCGTGGCCCACCCCAGCGCGCCGTTCAACGACCTCAAGGGCCTGATCGCCTACGCCAAGGCCAATCCGGGCAAGCTGAGCTTTGGGACCTCGGGCATCGGCACCAGCAACCACCTGGCGGCCGAGTCGTTTCAGGCCACCGCTGGTATCCAGATGACGCACATCCCCTACAAGGGCACCAGCCAGATCGCCCAGGACCTGCTGGCTGGCGTGATTCCGCTGAGCTTTGAGAGCTCGCTGACCACCACGCTGCCCAATGTCAAGGAAGGCAAGCTCAAGGTCATCGCCGTGACCTCGGCCCAGCGCTCGCATGCCCTGCCCAATGTGCCCACCGTGGCCGAGTCGGGCTTCCCCGGCTTTGACGTGGTGACCTGGTTCGGCCTGGTCGGCCCCGCCAACTTGCCCAAGGCGACCATCGCCAAGCTGGCCGAGGCCTGGAAGGCCGGCGCGGCCACCAGCACCGCGACGACCGCGTTTGAGAACATCGGCGCGGACATCAAGGTCAACACCCCGCAGCAGTTCGCCGATTTCATCCGCGCCGAAAGCAAGCGTTGGGGCGACCTGATCCGCAAGCTGGACATCAAGCTGGACTGATCCTCCGTCCACACCAGACCCGGGGCTTGGGGATAATCCGCAAGCCCCTTTTTTCATCCTTTTCTGACAGGAGTTCCCCATGCCATTTGCCCACATTCACATGCTCGAAGGCCGCACCGAAGAGCAAAAGCGCGCCGTCATCGAAAAAGTCACTGCCGCCCTGCACGAAGCCGTCGATGCCCCGGTGCAAAACATCCGTGTCTGGATCTCGGAAGTGCCCAAGGAAAACTGGGGCATTGCCGGCGTCAGCGCCAAGGACCTGGGCCGTTGAGGCTCTGAAAATGCTATTGATTTAAGAGCTATTACCGCTGGTATTCATTGGCCTAGAGGCCAATTTGGCCTTGCGTCATTGGTTGGTGGCGGCCACCACTTCCAGCATGTCGGTCAGGCCCTGCAGCACCTTCTCGATGCCGTCCTGCCGCAGGGTCAGCATGCCCGCCGCCAGGGCGGAGTTGCGGATCTCCATCGCCGAGGCCCGGTGGCGGATGTGGTGGCGGATGGTGTCATCGCTGAGCATCAGCTCGTGGATGCCCAGCCGGCCCCGGTAGCCGTGGCCCTCGCACTCCTTGCAGCCCACATGGCGCCACAAGGACACCTCGCCCTCGGCATTGCCATAGGTCTTGCGCCAGCGCTCCACCTGGGCGGCCTGGGCTTCGGACGTGTTGTGGTCGCCGCTGGAAAGGTACTGCGCGGCCAGGGCCGTGAGGGTGTCGGGCGGCGCCACATAGGGCTCGCGGCAGGCCTGGCACAGCCGCCGGACCAGGCGCTGGGCCAGGATGGCCAGCAGTGAATCCGAGAAATTGAACGGGTCCAGCCCGATTTCCAGCAGACGCGCAATGCTCTCGGGGGCCGAGTTGGTGTGCAGCGTGGACAGCACCAGGTGCCCGGTCAGGGAGGCCTCGACCGCGATGCGGGAGGTTTCTTCGTCCCGCATCTCGCCGATCATGATCACGTCCGGGTCGGCGCGCAGGAAGGTGCGCATCGCCGCCGCAAAGGTCCAGCCGATGCGCGGGTTGACCTGCACTTGGCGCAGGCCGCTTTGCGAGATCTCGATGGGGTCTTCGGCGGTCCAGATCTTGCGGCCCACGGTGTTGAGGTCCCGGATCACCGAATGCAGCGTGGTCGTCTTGCCGCAGCCGGTGGGCCCGCAGACCAGCACCAGGCCATAGCTTTTTTGTACCACCGCGCGCATGGCCACCAGGTTGGCCGGGCTCAGGCCGATTTGCTCCAGCGGCAGGGGCTTGGCGCCGGTCAGCAGGCGCAGCACCACGTCTTCGAGCCCGCGCGAGGTGGGCACCGTCACCACCCGCAGCTCCATGGGCTGGTTGCCAAAGCGCGAGAAGTCGATCTTGCCGTCCTGGGGCTTGCGGTGTTCGGCAATGTCCATGGTGGCCATGATCTTGATGCGGGCCACCATGGCATAGCGAAAGCGTGCGGGCAGTTCCAGGTAGGGCACCAGGTCGCCATCGATGCGCAGGCGCACCCGCAGGTTCTGCGGGGCGGGCTCGGTCTCGATGTGGATGTCGGACGCCCGGTGGGCAATGGCCTCTTCGATGATGGTGTTGATCAGCCGCACCAGGGTGTTGTCCGACTCGCTGACCACATCGGTTTCCACCGCGACTTTCTCGGTTTCCGAGGCCGTTTCGCGCAGGTTGCTCACCAGTTCCGAGGAAGTTGCCCGCGTCGGCGCATGCAGGCGGCTGGTGTTGTTGCCAACCACGGCACTGGCCGCAGGTGCCGGTGCCTTGGACAGGGCAGGGCTCGTGCTGGGGTGCACGCTGTAGGCGTTGGCAATGGCCGGCACCAGCGTCCCCGGGGCCGCCTGCAGTGCGACCAGGCGGCGCTGGGTCAAAAAGCGCAACTCGTCCAGCAGCACGCGGTCGTAGGGGTCGGCCATCAGCAGCACCAGGGCATCCTCGCGCGCCAGCAGCGGCAGGATGGATTCGCGCTCGGCCAGGCCACGGGGCACCAGGGCCAGTGCGATGGGGTCGGGCGTGAGCTTGCCCGGGTGCACCATGTACTCCCCCAGCCAGGTGGCGATCACCTGGCGCAACTGCTCTTCCGTCAGCACCCCCTGGTGGATCAGCCACTGGCCCAGGGGCAGGTCGTGTCCCTGTTCCCGTTCGGCCTGCTGCACTTGCAGCGCGTGGGCCAGCTGCGTGGGGGTGATCACCCCGGCGTGCAGCAGCGCCTCGCCCAGGTGGTGGGCCTTGCCGACCACCGGGTGGGGCGTCGTCACCAACTCCCACAGGGCGTTCAGGCTATCGGGCTGAAAGCATTGCGCCGGAAGCGCGGGGGGGGCGTCGGAAGCAAGGGTCATGGCGCAGCAGGTTCAAGGGGGGGCCAGCCATCGTACAGGCCTCAGCTCACAGGCTGAAGCCGTACTCCACCGTCAGCGGCGCATGGTCGGAAAAGCGCTGGTCCTTGTAGACCTGGGCGCGTTGGGCGGTCTCGGCCAGGGCGGGGGAGGCCAGGTGGTAGTCGATGCGCCAGCCCACGTTGTTCGCCCAGGCCTGGCCGCGGTTGCTCCACCAGGTGTAGGCCTCGGCGGTGGTGTCGGGGTGCAGGCGGCGGTACACGTCCACCAGGCCGCCGGTGGGTTCGGTGGGGTGCAGCAGGCGGCCCATCCAGGCGCGTTCCTCGGGCAGGAAGCCGCTGTTCTTCAGGTTGCCCTTCCAGTTTTTCAGGTCGATTTCGCGGTGGGCGATGTTGATGTCGCCGCACAGGATGAATTCGCGCTCGGCCTTCAGGCGCATCAGGTGGGGGTGGATGGCGTCCA
>CAYZPX010000184.1:0-5213 GCA_964480105.1 uncultured Burkholderiaceae bacterium
TTGTCGGTATTCTCAACAAGGGTTAAGAACTCCACTTTTCAGGGGCAACCTCAGTGATTGTCTCGCCCACCGATCTCGAGGTCCGGCTGCGACCGAACGGCATCGAGCGGCTGGTGCTCGAGTTGCGGCCCGAGCCGGCCAAGGAAGCAGCGGAGGTGACAGCATGAACGAGGTGCGCATCGAAAAGACTGGCCAGCAGGATGTGGTCAGCACCAGCGATGGTCGGCTGACCCTGTCCGTGCCGATCCAGATCAAGCGGCGTGGCGGTCGCAAGGTGGTGAGGCTTCCCGACGGCAATACCTTGAAGCCCAGGCCCATCAACGACAAACCGACGCCCATTCAAATGGCGCTGGCGCGTGGCCACCGCTGGTTGGCGATGCTGGAGTCCGGGGAAGCAGAAAACCTGACGGAGGTTGCCGAGCGCGAGGGTATGGATCGGGCGTACGTGAGCCGGATGGTCAACCTCACGACGCTGGCACCGGACATCGTGGCCGCCATTCTCGATGAAACGCTGCCATCAGAGGTGACGCTGTTTGACCTCGCGTCGGGCACGCCACTGTTATGGGATGAGCAGCGGGCGCAGATCTGGTCAGTGCAGGAAGATCCTGCCCGTACGCTCTGAAACGCATCTGTGGCGCTGGATCAAAGCGCCACATTACCCTCAATATCTGCAAGAAGGTCCACAGACTCCATCGATTTGTCTAGCATGGCTTGTGCGAGGCTGTCGGACAGGCTCGACAGGTGCCGTCCTGTCTGAATATCAGTCTCCAACAAGGCAAGAAAACCTTGAATGGCAGGATCGTCGACCTGCAAACCGCCGACATCGACACCGGTGGGATTGATCAAATCAGCGCTCATTAATGGCTGCTTCCAAGGCGCGAAGGCGATCGACGATGGCATCAAAAGTTGGCGGCTCACCGATGAACATGCCGGCGCCAATCATGCGCTGAAAGTCATCATGCAGGGCGGCAAGCACAGCATCTTCCGGGATAAGCCTGAGCTGACCGGTCAAGCAGGCATCGTAGTTGGCGTAGCTCGCGTTGTAGAAGACCTTCTTGTGCTTCACCACGTCTGCCAGCAGGGCGCGATCCTCTGTAGCGACCTGGCCATGATCACGTTCGGCCAACATGGCCAAGTCATACCAGTGGCGTGACAGGCGCTCGGCACTGGCGCGGAACTCGTTGCGTTGACATTCGACGTGCATCAACGTCGCTTTTTCCCAGAATGTGCGGGCCGGGGACAAGACGCTCACTGTTGAGCGCGGAAATGCCAGGCTGGTTACGTGCGGCGTGATATCCGGCTCGACGATGTGTTCGGCATTCGGCTCGGTGATGTTGCGGCCACCAAACTCGATCAAGACGCTGTTGCCCACATAGTCCCCCGGCGTTTCCAGCACACTGGGGTAATGCAGGCGCATCTGCTCGCCGTTCTCGCTGAGTTCGAGCCGGAACGCAGCGGCGTTGCTATCAAACTCAGCTGAAAGAATCTTCTGGATGTGCGGCGCCACAACATCGAAGGCATGGGCGCGCACGAAAGACTTGAGGTCGTCGCTGAATTTCTTCAGCCTCGTCTTGGACACACCCTCAGCAAATGGGTCGAAAGAGCCGTCAAGACCCCGGTAGTCGAGCGTGATATCGACATCCTCGGAAAAACGGGCAATGGCTCCGAATACCTTGGACAGGGAAGTGCCGCCTTTGAATGCCATGGGCAGCCGACCGGGCATGGTGAACAGGGCCTGCAGCACCCAGCAGACCCACACATCTTTTTCCAATACAACTGGCGAGCGCGCAAGTTGGGGTGCCAACGCCCGATAGATCTGGGACTGCTCTTGAGCGTCGAGGTGCAGGAAGGCTTCAGGCATGAGCTGCCGTCCGTTCGTTTCGGAAAATGGCATCGCTCATCCACGCCGGCATTGAGGAAGTCGCCGACTTCAGAACCTCGAATTCGCTCGCGCCCAGCTTGCGCCGAATCTTTTCGACAAGAGCAGGTGTCACTTCCGTTTTGCCGAGGTACCACATGGCTGAAAGAGCAAGACCTGCCGGCCGGCCTGCCAAGGCCAGCTTGCGTTGGCAAACGTGCTGCAGACGAATCTCCAAATTACCCACGCGGACTCGCTTCGATGGACCAGAGGTTACGAAGACTGACTGCGTTGGAACCTGTGTGGTCAGTTCAAGCCGACGGGCGGCTTCAGCGCCGTGAACCTGAATGACCGCGCCAGTTGTTTTAGCAACGGTCTCGGCCACCTTCAGTGGCTCGGGCATCACCTTGCCGACAAAACGACTGACCTCGGGGCGCACGAAGACACCGCGCGTCACACGTTCGATCACCCCTGCTTTTACTAGGCGCGACAGGTTCTGATCAACGGACGCACGGGTACCGCACTCCAGAAGTACCGTCGGGGTAAAAGGCTCCCCGACCGGCATCTCCTCGATGCGCTGGCGAATCAGCTCGGCAGTCTTACGGGTCGTTTCCATGTATGAAAATATAGTCGAGTTTCTGACAAACTGCAAGCACCGCTACCTGTCAAGGGCGACTCATATCGTCTTTGCTTACCGATGCCAAAAAACAACCGTTTGATCAATCAACGCGCAAGCTGTTGATTTACATAGGTTGCTGGCGTGTCGCCTGCGGACTTCGGGCGGTTTTGAGGCGGACAGAAAAGAGAGAGGAATGGCCCGGAGAGAGCGCCAGGTGGCTAGAGGTGGGCAGCAGGCCTGACTGTCGAAGTCCGCAAACCTACTCACCGTTCCGCGTGTGTTCGCGGGGTCTGGCGGGAGCACATAAGAAAAAACCCCAACCGAGAGAGGTTGGGGTTTGAATATTGGTGGAGCTGGCGGGAATTGAACCCGCGTCCGTAAGCCTTTACCGGGAAGATCTACATGTTTAGCGTTCTGTTTTGGATCTCGCCCCTGGCATCGCGCAGACGCACGCTATGCCTTGAGCCAGTACCCTTGGATCTCGTTCCGTGCCAAGGTACCCGGCATAGAACCAGCTGATGTGAATTCCCTTGCAGCCTGGAAGCCTTACGGCCCCCTTGCCCAGCCCATCAGCGTGCTGTTGCAAGGCTCACCGGATTAAGCGGCGAGTGCGAAACGTTCGTCGTTTGCAGTTACTTTTTTGAATGGAGATTTACGAGCGTCACTCAAGCTCGACATGCACCACACCGATTCCGAACCCACGTCGAAACCAGGACAGCCCCTTAGAACAAAGGATTTTAGGCCGTCCCCAGCCATTTCAAGAGGTCCAGCGGAGAATTTATTGCGGCGTGTGCTCCCCAGGCGGCGGGATCGGCAGTGGCACCCAGATAACCATAGCAAGCCGCAACAGTCCGCATACCCGCAGCGTGGCCAGCGACGATGTCGCGCTCGTCGTCCCCCACGTAGAGGCAATGCTGCGGCGCAACCCCCAGGCGCTGAGCCGCTTCAAGCAAGGGAGCGGGGTGTGGCTTGGCATGGGGGGTGGTGTCGCCGCTGATCACCGTGCCCGCCGTGTCGAACAGGCGCATCGCCCGCACCAAGGGATGGGTGAAGCGCTCGGACTTGTTCGTGACCACGCCCCAGGGCAAGCCTTGGGCTACGAGCTGCTCCAACAGATCGGCCACCCCATCAAACACCTGGGTCGCCTCGGTCAGCCGGGCTTCGTAGTTGCAGAAGAACTCTTCCTTGAGGACGTCAAAGGCGGGATCGCCCGGCTGTACGCCAAAGGCCTCGCCCAGCAACCCTCGGGCGCCAGCCCCCGCCATCGGGCGGTAACGCTCCAGGGGCAGAGAAGGCAAGCCCCGGTCGGTACGCATCTTGTCGGCAGCGGCGCCGAGGTCGGGCGCGCTGTCGATCAAGGTGCCATCCAGATCAAAGAGAACCGCGCGGATATGGTCAAACATGCAAAACCTCACTCGGGCCGACGCGCGGCCAGTATGTAGTTGACCGATGTATCGCCCGTGAGCCGATAGCGGCGGGTCAATGGGTTGTACGCCAAACCGCCCGCATGGCACAGGTCCAGTCCGGCAGCGCGGCAATAGGATGCCAGCTCGCTGGGGCGAATCAGCTTGGCGTATTCATGCGTCCCTCTGGGAACCATGTTGAGCAGGTACTCCGCCCCCACGATGGCCAGGGTAAAAGCCTTGGCGTTGCGGTGAATGGACGAGAAAAATACCCATCCCCCAGGACGGACGAGCTGCGCACAGGCCTGCACCACCGAGGCGGGATCGGGCACATGCTCCAGCATTTCCATGCAGGTCACGATGTCGAATTCGCCAGGCATGGCATCGGCCAGGTCCTCGGCGCTGATTTCGCGGTAGGCCACCGCATCGATTCCTTCGTCCGCCGCATGCTGCTGGGCAGCCTGCAGGGCCTGGGCCGACAGGTCAATGCCCAGCACATCGGCTCCTTTGCGGGCCATGCCTTCGGACAAAATGCCACCACCACATCCCACGTCCAACACATACTGATCGCGCAAGGGCGCGATGCGCTCGATCCACTCCATGCGCAACGGGTTGATGTCATGTAAGGGGCGGAATTCGCTCTCCAGGTCCCACCAGTGGTGGGCACGCTCGGAAAATTTGGCCAACTCCGTCGGGTCGGCGTTGATTTCATACGGCATGGCGATGACCTCTCAAAACGGGGGGAGTCTGCAGAAACAAAAAAGCCCCGTGACCGGGGCTTTTTTCAGGGCAGGTAGAAATTACTTGCCAGCAGCGCGGGTACCGACCACTTCGATTTCCACGCGGCGATTCTTGGCGCGGCCTTCGGCGGTCTTGTTGTCAGCCACGGGCTGCTTCTCGCCCTTGCCTTCGGTGTACACGCGGTTCTTTTCGATGCCCTTGCTCACCAGGTAAGCCTTGACGGCTTCGGAGCGGCGAACCGACAGCTTCTGGTTGTAAGCGTCAGAACCCACGGAGTCGGTGTGACCCACGGCGATGATCACTTCCAGGTTGATGCCCTTGACCTTGGAGACCAGGTCGTCCAGCTTGGCCTTGCCTTCGGGCTTCAGAACGGCCTTGTCGAAGTCAAAGAAAGCATCCGCAGCGTAGGTCACCTTGGTGGCGACTGCAGGAGCAGGAGCGGGAGCTGGTGCGGGCTTGGCCACGGGAGCGGGAGCAGGCGCTGCGGCAGGTGCTGGTGCAGGAGCGGGGGCAACGATGGCGCCATCGCAGCCAGGAGCAGCTGTGGCAGGCGTCCAGTTGGCATCGCGCCAGCACAGTTCGTTGGTGCCGT
>CAYZPX010000185.1:0-5209 GCA_964480105.1 uncultured Burkholderiaceae bacterium
GGTGCCGCTGGAATAGACGATCCACAGCGGGTGGTCGAAGGGCAGCCAGGCGGGCTCGAAGGCGGCGACTTCAGGGTCATTTCGGGCGCTAGCCTCCGCCCAGCGAGCGGTACCAGCTATTGTTTTGGAAGCATCGAGGTTGTTCACCAGCAGCACATGCTCCAGGCTGGGCAGGCCGGCGCGCAATTCGTCCAGCACGCCCGCGCGGTCATGGTCCTTGCCGGCGTAGTGCACGCCATCGACGGCGATCAGCGCCTTGGGCGTGATCTGGCGGAAGCGGTCCAGCACGGCGTGGGTGCCCATGTCGGGGGCGCACAGGCTCCAGACCGCGCCCAGGCTGACAGTGGCCAAGAAGGCGACCATGGTCTCGGGCACGTTGGGCAGGTAGGCCGCGACCCGGTCGCCTGGCTGCACGCCCTGGGCCCGCAGGTGCAGCGCGACGGCGGCCACCTGGCGGCGCAGCTCGGGCCAGGACAGTTCGCGGTGCAGGCCCTGCTCGTTGCGGCTGACGATGGCGGGCAGGCCTGCGGCATTGGCCGCATCCACATGGCGTAGCACCTGGCGTGCGTAGTTGACCTGCGCCCCGGGAAACCAGCGCGCGCCGGGCATGCGGTTGTCGGCCAGAACCGCGGTGGGTGGCGTGGGGGACTGGATCTCGAAATAGTCCCAGATGCTCTGCCAGAAGGCGTCCAGCTCGGTGGTGGACCAGCGCCACAGCGCGTCGTAGTCGTCGAACGCCAGACCGCGCGTGGCGCGCAGCCAGTCTTGGTAAAGGCGGATTTGGGGGAGGAAGGGCGGCGCAGGGTGTGTCATGCCCGCCAGCGTAGCGGGGGGCAAGGGCCGGGCGCGTCGCCTGGGCGGCAGGCAGACCCCGGGTTTACCCTAGTTCACCAACGCCGGCTGCTACGATGCCGTTTTTTCACCACGCAGAAGCCGCCACCGATGTCCACCCGCAGCCGCATTCACCATTCCGGCCTCTTGATGCACAAGGTCATGTCTGCCGAAGAGGCCGCCGCGCTGATTCCCGCGGGGGCCAATGTGGGGATGAGCGGCTTTACCGGCGCGGGCTACCCCAAGGCGGTGCCACAGGCGCTGGCCAAGCGGATTGAAGCGCTGCACGCAGCGGGCCAACCTTTCAAGATCGACCTGTGGACGGGTGCCTCCACCGCGCCCGAGCTGGATGGCGCCTTGGCCAAGGTGGGCGGTGTCGAGATGCGCATGCCCTACCAGTCCGACCCCACCAGCCGCCAGCGCATCAATGCGGGGGAGATGCAGTACGCGGACATCCACCTCTCGCACATGGCGCAGTTCGTGTGGTTTGGCTTCATGGGCAAGCTGGATGTGGCGGTGGTCGAGGTGGCGGGCATCCTGCCCGACGGGCGGCTGATTCCCTCATCGTCCGTAGGGAACAACAAGACCTGGCTGGACCAGGCCGACAAGATCATCCTGGAAGTCAACCGCTGGCAGCCCCCCGGGCTGGAAGGGATGCACGACATCTACTACGGCACGCAGCTGCCACCCCACCGCAAACCGATTCCGCTGGAGCACCCCAACGACCGCATTGGCGAGGCCTACCTGCGCTGCGACCCGGCCAAGGTGATCGCGGTGGTCGAGACCGACTTGCCCGACCGCAACTCGGCCTTCACGCCGCCGGACGAGAACTCGCAGCGCATTGCGGGGCACATCATCGACTTCCTGCAGCACGAGGTGAAGGTGGGCCGCCTGCCCAAGGCGCTGCTGCCCCTCCAGTCCGGCGTGGGCAACATCGCCAACGCGGTGCTCGAAGGCCTGAACCAGGGTCCGTTTGAGAACCTGAGCGCCTACACCGAGGTGCTGCAGGACGGCATGCTGGCCATGCTGCGCTCGGGCAAGCTGCGCAGCGCCTCGGCCACCGCGCTGTCGCTCAGCCCGGCGGTGATGGACGAGTTCCTGCACAACATCGACTTCTACCGGGAGCGCATCGTGCTGCGCCCGCAGGAGATCAGCAACCACCCGGAAATCATCCGCCGCCTGGGCCTGATCTCGATGAACGCGATGATCGAGGCGGACATCTACGGCAACGTGAACTCCACCCACCTGATGGGCTCGGCGATCATGAACGGCATCGGTGGCTCGGGCGACTTTGCGCGCAATGCCTACCTGTCGATCTTCATGACGCCGTCTACCGCCAAAAACGGCAGCATCTCCTGCATCGTGCCCATGGCTTCGCATGTGGACCACACCGAGCACGATGTGCAGATCCTGGTCACGGAGCAGGGGCTGGCCGACCTGCGCGGCCACTCGCCCACCCAGCGGGCCAAGATCGTCATCGACCAATGCGCCCACCCCGACTACCGCGACGCCCTGCATGACTACCTGGCCCGCGCCCAGCGCGAAGCCTGCGGCCAGCACACGCCCCACCTGCTGGGCGAGGCGCTCAGCTGGCACCAGCGCTATGTGCAGACGGGCACCATGAAATAAGGTGGGCGGTGCCGGGCCAGGGGCCGCGCGCGTGTCGGGATAATCGTGTGCACCGGCCCCGCAGAGGGCCACGCCGTCAAGCAGCCAAGGAGCACCCATGTCCATCTGGAAAAAAGCCATCTCGCTGGAGGGCATCGCCGCCAGCAACGCCCACACCGCCGCCCACCACCTGGGCATCGAGGTCACCGAAATCGGGCCCGACTTCCTGCGCGGGCGGGTGCCGGTAGACCACCGCACGAAGCAGCCCTTTGGCATCCTGCACGGCGGTGTCAGCGTGGTGCTGGCCGAGACCCTGGGCTCGATCGCCGCCTTCTACGCCTGCCCCGAAGGCCACCGCGGCGTGGGCCTGGACATCAACGCCAACCACATCCGCTCGGCCACCGAAGGCTGGGTGACCGGCACCGCCCGCCCGGTGCACATCGGCCGCACCACCCAGGTCTGGCAGATTGACCTGGAGAACGAGGCGGGCGAGACCACCTGCGTCTCGCGCCTGACGGTGGCCGTGCTGGCGCCGCGCTGAAGCACTGCCATGACTTTGGAGCCAAATCTGGCTCCAACCCAATGTATACCAGCGGTAGTAGCTCTTATTTCAGGAGCAAAACTGTCACCCAACCTGGCCTCCCCCCCGGCCACGGACCAGCGGATCACGCCCCCAGGGCCTGGCCCGGTTGAACTTCCGGTACAAGGGGAGGCTCTTTCCTGACAATCCGCTGACACCGACCCCCACCCCACGCCTTGTCCATGCTGCTTGCCGCCCTCGTCCTCGTTCCGTTCCTTGGGAGTTTCCTGGCGGCGCTGATGCCGGAAAACGCCCGCAACCGCGAGTCCTGGCTGGCTATTGCGGTGACGGCCTGTGGCCTGGCGGTGGCAGCCTCGCTGTTCCCGCAAATCGCCGAGGGGCAGGTCCTGCGCGAGGAATTTGCCTGGCTGCCGGCGCAGGGGCTGTTCTTCGTGCTGCGGGTGGACGGGCTGGCCTGGGTGTTCACGATGCTGGTGCTGGCCATTGGCCTGCTGGTGGTGCTGTATGCGCGCTACTACATGTCGCCGCAGGACCCGGTACCCCGGTTTTTCGCGTTTTTGCTGGCTTTCATGGGTTCGATGCTGGGCGTGGTGCTGTCGGGCAACCTGATGCAGCTGGTGGTGTTTTGGGAGCTGACCAGCCTGACCTCGTTCCTGCTGATCGGCTACTGGCACCACCGCGCGGATGCCCGGCGCGGTGCGCGCATGGCCTTCACGGTGACCGCCACCGGCGGGCTGTGTTTGATGGTGGGCGTGCTGGTGCTGGGGCACATCGTGGGCGGCTACGACCTGGAGGACGTGCTGGCCGCCGGCCCACAGATCCGCGCCCATGCGCTGTATGTGCCGGCGCTGGTGCTGATCGCGCTGGGCGCGCTGACCAAGAGCGCGCAGTTCCCCTTTCATTTTTGGCTGCCGCACGCCATGGCCGCGCCCACGCCGGTGTCGTCCTACCTGCACTCGGCCACCATGGTCAAGGCCGGAGTGTTTCTGCTGATCCGGCTGTGGCCCGCGCTGTCGGGCACGCCGGAGTGGACCTGGATCATCGGCGGTGCGGGGGTCTGCACGCTCTTGATCGGCGCCTTCATCGCGATCTTTCAGCACGACCTCAAGGGCCTGCTGGCCTATTCGACGATCAGCCACCTGGGCCTGATCACGGTGCTGATTGGCATCAGCACCCCGCTGGCGATGGTGGCGGCCATCTTCCATGTGCTGAACCACGCGACCTTCAAGGCCTCGCTGTTCATGGCCAGCGGCATCATCGACCACGAGTGCGGCACACGCGACCTGCGGGTACTGCGCGGCCTGCGCCAGCAATTGCCCATCACGGCCACGCTGGCCATCGTGGCCAGTGGCGCAATGGCGGGGGTGCCGCTGCTCAACGGCTTTCTGTCCAAGGAAATGTTCTTTGCCGAGACCCTGCTGGTGGGCGGAGACACCAACTGGTGGATGTCGGTCGCGGCGCTGGCCATGGGGGTGTTTGGCGTGGCGTACTCGCTGCGCTTTATCTCCATCTTCTTTGGCACGCCCACCGAGGCCCTGCCGCGCACCCCGCACGAGCCCCCGCGCTGGATGCGCTTTCCGGTGGAGCTGCTGGTGCTGGCCTGCCTGGTGGTGGGCGTGGCACCAGGCGTCAGCATCGGGCCCTTCCTGCAGGTGGCAGTGCAATCGGTGCTGGGCGCCCAGACCCCCGAATACAACCTGTCTGTCTGGCATGGGCTGAACGTGCCGCTGGTGATGAGCGTGGTCGCCCTGCTGGGTGGCGTGCTGCTGTACGTGGTGCTGCGCCGGCATTTCAATCTGCAGCAGCGGGACGGGGCACCGTGGGTCAACCGCTTCAACGGTGCGCAGGCTTACGAAACCGCGATGCAGTCGCTGACCAGCGCCTGCGGCTGGCTCTTGCAGCGCGTCGGCACGGCACGGCTGCAGCCCCAGCTGCGGCTGATGGTACTGGCCCTGCTGCTGGTGCCCGCGCTGCTGGCGGGCCCGCCACCGGCCTGGACCCACGCCCCACGCCAGGACTTTGACCCGCTGTTTGCCGGCCTGTGGCTGATCGGGGCGGGCTGCGCGGTTGGCGGGGCCTGGATGGCCAAGTACCACCGTCTGGCGGCGCTGGCCCTGATTGGCGGCACGGGGGTGGTCACCACCATCACCTTCCTGTGGCTGTCGGCCCCCGACCTGGCCCTGACCCAGCTGATGGTGGAGACCGTGACCACCGTGCTGATCCTGCTGG
>CAYZPX010000186.1:0-5117 GCA_964480105.1 uncultured Burkholderiaceae bacterium
ATCGAGGGCGGCGCCGACGTGATCCTGGTCGAGACCATCTTTGACACGCTCAACGCCAAGGCCGCGCTGTTCGCGGTGGACGAGGCCTTCGAGGCCACGGGCGAATGCCTGCCGATCATGATCAGCGGCACCGTGACCGACGCCTCCGGCCGCATCCTGAGCGGCCAGACCGTGACCGCCTTCTGGCACAGCGTGCGCCACGCCAACCCGCTGTCGGTGGGCCTGAACTGCGCGCTGGGCGCCACGCTGATGCGCCCCTACATCCAGGAACTCAACCGCGCCGCGCCGGACACCTTCATCAGCTGCTACCCCAACGCCGGCCTGCCCAACCCCATGAGCGACACCGGCTTTGACGAAACCCCCGACGTGACCAGCCGCCTGGTCCACGAATTCGCCGCTGAGGGCCTGGTCAACATCGTCGGCGGCTGCTGCGGCACCACGCCCGACCACATTGGCGCCATCGCCCAGGCGGTGCGCGGCGACAAGGCCCGGCCGCTGTTCTACCGCGAAGCGGCCTAGGCCACGGCCCGCGCTGGGCAGTGACAAGGTGGCGGTCCCTGTTCTGTAGGAGCCCGCATGGCCACCCCCATCGATCTGCCACAGTCCCCTTTGCCCCGCCCCGCCGCCCTGGTGTTGGCCGAAGCGGCCTTGCAGCGGCAAAACAGCCTGCTTGGTGCGACCGGTGCCACGCCGTCGCCTGGCGCTGCGGCAGGGCCAGCGCCGGGGGGGGATCCACCCGCGGTGCCGCTGGCATCGCCCCCGCCGCTGCAGGACCGCCTGAGCCTCTCCCCCGAGGCCCGGCAGCGCCTGGCTGCCGAGGTGACTGCCCAGGCCTTGCCCGGCGCTGCACCACCCGCCGGCACGGCACCAAAGCCGGTGGTGCCGACAGGTGCTCCCCCTGGCGTACCGCTCCCCAATCCGGTTGCCAGTCTTGCCGCGGACACTGCGCCCCCATCGCTGTTGCCTGTGGCCCCCGGCACCGCCCTGCCCATGCCCACCAGTTCGGCAGCGGCAGCGCCTCCCCTGCCGGTGGCGACGGCCCTTGCGACAACGCCCTTGGCCAGCCCTGTAGCGGCCCCTGCGCCCGCCCTGCCTGCCATGGGGGTGCGGCCTGTGGTGCAGCAGCTGGTGCAGTCCCTGTTGCAGCAACTGGCGCCGCCCCAGCTGCCGCTGCAGGCCGTGCGCATCCAGCCCTGGACGCCCGCCTTGGTCCAGTGGCTGGAGGCGGCTTCGGCACCGGCCCCATCGGCCAGTGCCGCTTCGGCCCAGGGTGCTGCACCCCTCCCGCTGGACGAGGGCCTGCCGCCCTTGCAGACTTGGCTGGTGCACCAGGGCGTGGTGCAGACGCCCGACGGACCCCGGGGCTTTGCGCTCACGCTGCGCCTGCCCCTGGCCTGGGTGGAGGCCCAGCCGCCTGCGACCCCAGCAACCCCTGCACCCACTGCGGCAACGCCGATGGCGACGGCGGGCAGTCCGGTCGCTGCGCCCCTGGTCTTTGCCGACCGGGCCCAGGCGCTGCCGTCGATCCCCTTGGCGCTGGTGCTGCAAAACGCTGCGTCTGAAGGCCCCGCTGCGCGCACCAGTGCCCTGCTGGTGCTGGAGTTCCAGCCCCTGGCACAAGCCTCCGTCTATGGCCGGGAACTGGCCACGCCCCGGCTGGACCCCTGGGTGCAGATGGCCCTGCTGCAGGCCAGCGGGCAATTGGCCGTCGAGGAAGAACAGGCCCGCCGCCGCGCCGAAGCGCTGTGCGACACCCCCGGCTGCCCTTACCTGGGCCGCGCCACTTGCGTGCAGCCGTTTTGCAGCGCGATGCGGGCGGTCATTCCGGTGGTGCCTGTGCTCGACAGGGGCGAGACAGGGCCTGCATCAAGCCGCCCCGCACCGCCTCTGCCTGCCTCTTCTCCCCAGAGTGGAAAGACCAAAGATTAGCTATTCAATCAATAGCTAGAACCGCTTGAATTCATTGGCCTGAGGTCGTTTTTGACCAAAACCTTCCAGCCCTGGATGTTTTGGCGCGCTGCTACCATCTTGGGCCTGGCCTCTGCCGTCTTGCAGGAGGCGAAAGCTTGCCCATGAACCCCACTGAACAAAGCCTGCTGGAGCAGATGCGGATCACCGATTTCGAGGTGGACTACCGCAAGGCCTTGCTGGGATTTTCCCCCGAGGACGTCCGCCGCTTGTGCGCCTTGCGTCCTGCCATCGAGGCCCGGCTGGACGACCTGGTAGACCGCTTTTACCGCGCCCAGACCCAGGAGCCAGAAATTGCGCTGCTGATCGGCGATGCCGGCACCCTGGCCCGCCTGCGGTCGGCCCAGCGCACCTACATCCTGGGGCTGTTCTCCGGCGTCTACGACCTGGAGTACGTCAACAACCGCTTGCGCATCGGCCTGGTGCACAAGCGGATTGGCGTGGAGCCCAAGCTGTACCTGTCTGCGGTGCACACGCTCAAGGACCTGCTGATCGCGGCCATCGCCGATGCACAGCCTGACCGCGAGGCCTGCAACCAGGCGATTGCCTCCCTGCACAAGCTGCTGTACTTTGACGTGACGCTGGTGTTTGAGACCTACATCCGCAGCATGGTCTCGGAGATTGAAACGGCCCGCAAGAAGTCGGATGAATACGCCCGCTCCATGGAAGAAAAGGTGAAGGAGCGCACCCGCCAGCTCGAAGAGCTCAGCCGCACCGATCCACTGACCGGCCTGCAGAACCAGCGCCACCTGCGCGAAAACCTGATCCACATGCTGCGCAGCGCCCAGCGCCGCAACGAGCCCGTGACCGTCGCCTTCATGGACCTGAACGACTTCAAGGCCATCAACGATACCTATGGGCACCAGCATGGCGACGAGGCCCTCCGCGCCGTGGCCGAGGTGCTGCGCAGCAGTGGCCGCCACGAAGACGTTTGCTACCGCGTTGGCGGTGACGAGTTCTGTGTGCTGCTGCCCAACAGCTCCAGCGAGGACAGCCAGCGCACCTACATCGACCGGGTGAACCAGGCCTTGGCGCGCCACCGGCCCGACCTGACCCTGAGCGTGGGCCTGGCCCACACCGGTCCGACGGGTTATCTGGATGCCGACCGCCTGATCCGCCAGGCCGACGAGCGCATGTACGAGAACAAGCGTGCCCGCAAGGCCCGTCAGCACCCCCACTCGCCTGCAGTGGCGGCCGTGGTACCACCGGTGCTGCCACCCTCTGTGCCAGACGCTGACGCGGCTGCAGCCCTCCAGGGCCCGTCGGACTGATGCCCGGGATGCAGGGCGCTTGGCGCAAGGTGGTGTACGTGGGCTTGTACGAAGCCCTGGCCATCGTGGCCACCACCGTGGGCCTGTCGGCGTTTTCCGGGGAGGGCTTGCTGGCCTCTGGCGGCCTGGCCGTGGCCACCTCGGCCGTGGCCGTGGTCTGGAACCTGGCTTTCAACACCGCCTTCGAAGCCTGGGAGCGCCGCCAGGCTGTGCGCGGCCGCGGTCTGGGCCGGCGCGTTGCCCACGCCGTGGGTTTCGAAGGGGGGCTGGTCGCCTTGCTGGTCCCGTTGATCGCCTGGTGGCTGGACATCGGCTTGCTCCAGGCCCTGTGGATGGACCTGGGCCTGCTGGTGTTTTTCCTGGCTTACACCTTTGTGTTCAACCTGGCGTTTGACAAGGTGTTCGGGCTGCCGGCGGCGGCGGCTTAGCCGGCGCTGGCCGCTACGAGTGCATTGACTGGGGTGGCACCTTCTGCGCCAGCGCCGGGCATCTCTTCCCCGCGCAGCAGTTCTTGCACCTCGATCAGTGCCTCGCGCACCAGGGCTACTTCGACCATCGCAGGGGGGGGCGGGGCAGGCTCGGGCGTTACCTCTTCGACAGGGGCAGTGGGCGCCGGCGTCGCCAGGGCCTGGACCCAGTCCAGCTGTCGGGGCAGGGCCACGGCGTGCAGGTCGTGCTGGGCTTGGACCCGGGCACGGGTTTGGGTGGCGAGGGTTTCGCGGTAGGCGGGATCGGCCAACAGCTCGGCCACGGCCTGGCCCAAGGTTTCGGCGTCAGCAGGGTCCACCAGCCGGCCGGTTTCCCCATCGGTGATGGCTTCGCGCAGCGCGGGGGCATCGGCGGCCACGACGGGGCAGCCCAGGGCCATGGCTTCGAGCACGCGGCGCTCCAGCGGCAGGCCGGTGCCCAGCGCCACATGCACGGTGGCCAGCTGCAGCAGGGCGCGCTGGGTCTCTGCAGGCTGCGCGCCCAGGAAGTGGATGCGCGACCAGTCCGCATTGGCCAGTTGTGGGCGCAGCTCGGCGGCAAAGTGCTCGCGCCAGCTGGTGCCAGCGGGTGGTGGCAGGCCCACGCCCGCTTCGTGGCCGCCCACGACCAGCACCTGGGCCTGGGGCCGCAGGCCCAGCAGGGTGGGCAGGCTGCGCAAAAACTGGTGGTAGCCGCGCGCAGGCTCCAGCGTGTCGGCGATGAAGGTGACAACCTCGTCCGCGCGGGTCAGGTCCTGTTTGCCGTTGAGCGTCAGGCGAATCTCGGGGTTGGGCTGCAGTGCGGCGGTGGGCAGGCCCTCGGGTACGACGGTGGTCTGGGCCTGCAGGGCCTCGGGCCAGGGGTGGGCCAGCCAGGCAGACGGTGCCCACAGCGCATCAGCCTGAGCGGCGGCCTGCCGCAGCAGGGCTTGCAGCGGCAGCAGACGGGCGTGGTCCAGTGGGTCGGCAGCGGGAAACTCCGGGTCGGCGGGCGCGCGACCATCGCCAAAGTCGCCCAGGACCAGCCCCAGCTTCGCCCCCGGCCACACGGTTTTGATCCACAGGCTGTCGCCCCATTCGCTGCTGGCGCAGACTACGTCGGGCGTGAAGCCCTCGTCCCGCAGCTGCAGCGCGGCGCGGGCCACCGACTCGGCGACCACGGTTTGGCGCTCGGCCACGGCCAGCCAGGGGTGGGTGTCGGCGCCAGGGCGGCGGGCCAGCGGGTAGTTGCGCACCTGCACGCCCTGCCAGGTGGCAGGCAGGTCGCTGCGCAACGTCAGCGCCATCACGGTGTGGGCGCCATCGGCGGCCAAAGCGGGCGCCACATGTTGGAAAGGACCGGGAAACTGGGGGTGGAGAAACAGGAAGTTCATAGCGTGTGCACCGAGGCCGGGCAGTGTAGCGCGGAGGT
>CAYZPX010000187.1:0-5113 GCA_964480105.1 uncultured Burkholderiaceae bacterium
TTTCAACCCAACGCCACGCCGCCCGCGTGGCGTTGTTCCGTACGGAGACTGAACCCATGACTGCTACCAACCTCTCCCCCAGCCTGACCGCTCTGCTGGAGCGCGGCACCATCACTCGCACTCTGGGCCTGGACATCCAGAAACTGGACAAGGAAGCCGGCACGCTGGAAGTGCACTACACCGCGACCCAGGACTTCCTGAACCCCGCCGGCCAGGTACAGGGCGGCATCCTCAGCGCCATGCTGGACGATGTGACCGGCATCCTGGTCCTGGCCATGGTGGAGCCCGAAGGCTTTGGCTCCACCCTGACCCTGAACACCTCGTTCATCGCCTCGGCCAAGCCCGGCCTGCTGCTGGCCAAGGCCTACTTCGAGCGCCAAGGCAACTCCGTCTGCAACGTGCGCGGCGAGATCTGGCAAGGCAACACCCTGGTGGCCTCCGCCAGCGCCGTGTGCCTGATTCGTCGCATGACAAAAAACTCCTGAAAAGAGAGCACATACTGCTCGTATCCATTGGCCCGGGAGCCAATTTGATTCTCAAAAAAGCCCGCTGGATGCACAGCGGGCTTTTTTGTGCCTGCCCCGTCACCCTCCAGCGGCAGACTGGGCAGCGCCGCCTTCGTCCAGCGCGGGCTGCAGGGCCTTAGCAACTTCCAGCAGGCGGCGTTCGCCCCCGGGGTGGCCGACCAATTGCATCCCGATGGGCAGGCCGCTCGGCCCGCGCAAGCCGGGCACGTTCACGCAGGGCAGGCCCAGCAGGTTCCACACGCGGCTGAAGATCGGATCGCCCGTGGCGGCCAGGCCAACGGGGGCCTCGCCCGGCGCGGCGGGCACCAGCAGCGCGTCAGCGCCCTGCATCAACGCGGCGATTTGTTCCCGGCCGGCTTGCGCCAGGGCCTGGGCGGCCTGGTAGGCGGCCTCGGTGGTGGCCTGGCCGGTGGTGACCAGGGCCTGGATGTGGCTGCTGAGCTGGTCGCGGTGCTGGGTGAATTCGGCCTCCAGGCTGCGGGCGGCCTCGTAGGCCATGATGGTTTTCTGCGCGTCCACCAGGCCGGCCAGCGCGGCCGGCACGGACACTTCGCGCACCGCCATGCCCTGGGCCGCTGCCTGGGCGCAGGCCCGCGCCCAGGCCTGGGCGCCACCCGCGTCGCAGGCGGGCCATTCGTGGGTCTGGCAGGCCAGCAGGGTGACGGTCGCGGGGGCCAGGGTGTCCAGGGGCTGGAAGGCTTCGCCCGCCAGGGCGCAGCGCAGCAGCTCCAGGTCGTCGGCACTGCGGGCCAGCCAGCCCAGCGTGTCCAGCGAATGGGAGAACGCCTTGGCGCCCTCGACGCTGAACCGCCCATAGGTGGGCTTGAGCGCAAACACCCCGCAGTACGAGGCCGGGCGGATCAGCGAGCCCGCCGTCTGCGAGCCCAGCGCCAGCGGCACCATGCCACTGGCCACCGCGGCCGCCGAGCCGCTGGACGAGCCCCCGGGGGTGTGTGCCAGGTTCCAGGGGTTGGCGGTGGGGCCGGGCGTGAAGTAGGCGAATTCGGTGGTCACCGTCTTGCCCAAGGCGATGGCCCCTGCGTTCCGTGCCTGCGCCACCGGCGCGGCATCTGCCTTGGGGCGGTGGCCCTGGTAGAGGGGGGAGCCGTAGGCGGTGGGAAAGTCCGCCGTGTCGAAGATGTCTTTGACAGCCAGCGGAATGCCCGCCAGCAGGCCCAGGGGCGCCCCCTGCGCGTGCAAGGCATCCACCGCGTCGGCCTGGGCCCGTGCGGCCTGGGCATCGCGGTGCAGCCAGGCATGGACCTGGGGTTCCAGGCGATCGATGCGCGCCAGGGTGGCTTCCAGGGCGTCGCGGGCCTGGAGGCGGCCCTCGCGCAGGCCTTGGTACAGCGACAGGGCGGAGGGAGCGGCTTCGTGGCACAGGCTCATGGCGTGGGTTTCTTTCTGCGTGGACGGGGAGAGGATGGGGCGGCAGGCACCGCGGGCGCCGAGGCCATGGGCGGAACGGCGGGCGCATCGGCCACCTCGGCGGCGACCGGGGGCCGCTTCTTGGCCACGCCGCTGCGGTAGAGGGGTGACATGTTCTTCAGCACCAGGCCGAGCAGTTCGTTCAAGCGCCCCACCTGGGTGGGCGTCAGGCCCTCGAAGCTGCGCGCGAAGATGTGCTGCATCACCGGATCGGCGCGCTCCAGGGCCACGCGGCCGGTGTCCGCCATCGTGACCACCGTGACGCGGGCATCGGTGGCCGAGGTCGCCGTCGCCACCAGGCCGTCGGCCTTCATGCGCAGCACCGAACGGGTCACGGTGGAGAGCTTGGTGACCGCATTGAGCGCGATTTCCGACACGCTCATCGGGCCGAACTCCCGCAACAGGGCCAGGGTGCGCCAGGCGGGCACGTCCAGCCCCACCCGCTTCAAGGCTTTTTCAGCCTCCAGGGTGTAGACGCCATGGACCTGCGTGAGCAGGAAGAACGGGTAGCGACCCGGAAAGTCCGCGCTGAGAAGTTGGTGCATAGGTTCAAGCAGGAAGGCACCAGGCTGGGGCAGTGGTGTGCCAGGACGGTCCACCAGCATGGCAAGGCCACTCCACAAGTGCGGCCTCCCGCTATTTTGCCCGGAGGAGATGGCCAGGAATTTGAATGAATCTTCAACCTTTCTTGGACACCGATTGCACCATGAAAGTGAACACAACGCTGGCATGGCGCTTGCTTTGGAAGGAATCAGCCGATTGGGAGTTTCCCTAATTTGGGGAAAAATTACAGGAAAAATCACGTAATAAACCCTACACTCGCGCCGTCTTCCACCCTGGACGACCACCCACCGCCCTGAACCACTGACAGGAAATGACATGCTGAACCGACGACACGCACTGCTCGCCACCGCCTCCACGGTCACCAGCCTGGCCAGTGGTGCGGCTTGGGCCCAAAGCAGCAAGAACATCACCCGCCTGCTGGTCGGCTTTCCGCCCGGCGGCACGGTGGACGTGCTGGCCCGGGCGATCTCGCAAAAGCTGAGCAAGGACACGGCCCCGGTGATCGTCGAGAACAAGCCCGGCGCTGGGGGTCGCCTCGCGGTGGTGGAAACCAAGAACGCCCCCGCCGACGGCAAGACCGTGCTGATGACGGCCGACCCCATCCTGGTGATGTACCCGCACATCTTCAAGAACATCGCCTACAACACGCTCACCGACATCACGCCCGTGGCCCCGCTGGCCTCCGACCCCTGCTGCCTGGTGGTGGGCCCCCTGGTGCCCGACAGCGTCAAGACCCTGGCGGACTTCATCGCCTGGTGCAAGAAGAACCCCACGCAGGCCTCCTACGCCACCGCAGCCGCCGGCACCACGATGCACTTCCTGGGCTCCATCCTGGCGCGCGAGGCCGACATGGCCTTCACCCACATCCCGCACCGGGGCGGCGCTGCTGCCGTGCAGGACGTGATGGGGGGCCAGATTGCGTCGAGCATGACCACCGTGGGCCAGGTCTTCCCTTTCCTGGCCGCCGGCAAGCTGCGGGTGCTGGCCCTGTCCAGCGAAAAACGCCTGGCGCGCCTGCCCCAGGTGCCCACGTTCGCGGAGTTGGGCTTCAAGCAGGTACAGGCCCTGGTCTATTACGGCGCCTATGTGCGCGCCGGCACGCCCGCAGCGCTGGTGCAGCAGCTGAGCGAGACCTTCCACACCGTCGCCAAGACCCCCGAAATGCTGGCCACGCTGGACAAGCTGGCCCTGGACCCCTTCACCCTGTCCCCCGAGAAGTTCGCCGAGCGCGTGAAAGCCGATCTGGCCCACTGGGGCCCGATCATCCAGCGCTCCGGCTACTCCGTCGACGACTGAACGGCGCTCTTTTCCCGCCCGCCACCCCCTTCACCCCCCTCTTCCGGAGCCCCCTCATGCTGGACGTTCTTGAAAAACCCGCCGCTTGCGCCCCAGGCGCAACCTCTGCCGCCGATGCCCTGGACGCCCTGTGCACCGAGATCCGCCAACGCCGCAAGGAATTCGAGGCCCAGCGCTTCATCTCGCCCGACATCGTGCAGCGCTTCAAGCAGGTGGGCGTGTACCGCGCCTTTGTCGCCAAACGCTTTGGTGGTGACGAAATCAGCCCCGCCGCCTTCTGCCAATTGATCGAGCGCATCGCCCAGGCCGATGGCTCCGCCGGCTGGGTGGCCAGCTTCGGCATTGGCGGCATCTACCTGTCGGCCCTGCCGCTGGACACGCTGAAGCAGCTGTACGCGAACGGCCCCGACGTGGTGTTTGCCGGCGGCATCTTCCCGCCCCAACCCGCCCCTGAAGTCGAGGGCGGCTACCTGGTCAACGGGCGCTGGAGCTGGGGCAGCGGTAGCATGGGCTCGGAAATGGTGGGCGTGGGCATCCTGCCCAAGGGTGCCGACACCCAGGGCCTGCCCCGCATGGCCGTGATGCCGCGCGAGAAGGTGGAGATCGCCCGCAACTGGGAGGTGATGGGCCTGCTGGGCACCGGCAGCCACGACATCGTGGTGAAAGACGTGGTGGTGGCGCCGGAATGGACCTTCATCCGCGGCTCGGCCTCGACCCTGGACACCCCGCTGTACCGCTACCCCGCGCTGTCGCTGGCCGCGCAGGTGCTGTCCGTGGTGGGCCTGGGCATTGCCCGCGCTGCCATCGACGAAGTCATCGGCAGCGCAAAAGGCCGCGCCTCGGTCACCGGCGCGCCCAACCTGGGCGAGCGCGTGTACGTTCAGCTGGAAATCGCCAAGATCGAAGCCGAACTGCGCTCCGCGCGCGCCTGGTTCTACGAGGCCATCGACGATGTCTGGCAAGTGCTGTGCGCGGGTGGCAAACCCACGGACGACCAGGTCAGCATGCTGCGCCTGTCCACCACCCACGCCTCCCGCGTTGGGGCTGAGGTGGCGCGTCGCGCGCAGATCCTCTCGGGTGGCACTGGCGTGTACGAATCCAGCCCGCTGGCAGCCCAGGTGCGCGACGCGCAAATGATCACCCAGCACGCCTTCATGGGCGACATCACCTACCAGAACGCCGGTGCCATGCTGTTCGGCCACAAGCCGCTGCCCGGCTATCTCTGACCCCACCTTCCGTTTTCTTTTGGAGCCTGCAATGACCGACAAGAAACCCCTGCGCGTGCTGTTCTGCATGGG
>CAYZPX010000188.1:0-5102 GCA_964480105.1 uncultured Burkholderiaceae bacterium
AGCCCGATGCAGCATGAGCAACGCTGGTACGAGGCACAGCGCAAAAAGGCCGCGTAATCGTTGGGCTAAGAACTACACGGAACAGGGGCAAGGTCAGGCAGCGGCGCGATGCTCCATTCCCTGGCACGCACCAGCGGGTGGATCGCCCACGCGATGGAACAGCGCCTGACGGGCGCCATGCTGCGGCCGCGCGCGAAATACATGGGCCAGCACCTTCCGCGGTGACACTCCGCATCCCTCGGCCGCACGCCTGGCCGCAGCCGGCGCGGCACATCCGGCCCGGCGGGCGGGGAGAAGCGTCCTTCGGTCAGTCCCGCATCACAAGCGCCGCGGTGGCCCTGCGCACCAGGGGCAGCGCGAAGAGCAGCGTCGGGAAGGCAATGATCCACGAGAGCGCCCACGCGCTGAGCCAGAGGTAGAGAAAGCCGGGCGCTAGACCGATGCTGCGCAGCGTCGACACGGCCGACACCACGAAGGTCATGAGGATCGAGAGCAGCAGCGGCATCACCAGCTTCGCGTAGGCGGCCGGCAGCTTGGCGAAGCCGAACACCGTGCGGGCCTGCGCCGAAGGAGGAAACTCGTTCTTCATGGGCATGCCCGCGCTGTGTGGGCTGCGCCGGGGCTGCGAATGGCGCGGCCCGGCCTGCCGTGGCGCCGGAGGTTCAGGCGACGCATTGTCGCAGCGGCCCGGCGGTCCTGCGAGAAAGACTCGTCTGTACTGCGCCGCATTGGGCATTCGCCATCGGCGTCATCCTTCGTCTGCATGGATCCTCCTTCATCGGGTTGTTTCGTTGCGCGGCCTGGCAGCGGCAGCACTATTGTTAGCTATCAAACGAAAGTTACCCGGCGGGTGTGGAGGTGTCAACACGCAAAGCGAGTTGCCGCGGGCGCCGAAGAAAGAATCCGCGAGCCGTCTGATGAAGGTCAAAGCGCAGCGCCGGATGGGACGCCAGACCGGCGATCGCGGTTCGCGATGGGCGGGCATCCGCAATACGACGGCTCGCCGTCGAGCCGGCCTCAAGCCACCGGGCGAGTCCCGGCTCGCCGCCGGCATCACCTTCGAGCGCGGGTGGCACGCATCCGGGCGCTGGCCCGGCCGCCCTCGCAGCCTGCCCGTCGGGCCTACTCGAACGCGAGCTTGGCGAGCGCGCCACGCAGCCACTGGTTGGCCGGATCTTTGTGCGCCCGCCGGTGCCAGAACTGGCGCACGTCCGCTGCGGGAATACTCAGGGGCACCGGCAGGATCTGCACGCCCCGGGCGTTGCGCGCCGCATTGCGGGGCACCGTGACGACGAGGTTGGAACGCTCGATGACATCCGCCGCGACGTGGTAGTGGGTCACGCGCAGGATGACGTCGCGCTTGGCGCGCATCTTCGAGAGAGCGCGCTCCACCAAGTCGTCCGCATTGCCCGTGGCCACGGCGACGTGCTGGGCCATCAGGAACGCCTGCAGCGAGAACCCGGGGCCGATGGACGGATGCCGCTTGCGCACCAGGCAGCAGTAGGGATCGCCGAACAGGCGCTGCTGGTAGAAGCCCGACTTCAGAAAGGCGTGGTTGCCGATCGCGAGGTCCGCCTCGCCGCTCTGCAGCAGTTGCTGGTACTGGTCGTTGGGCCCCCGCAGTGCCTCGATGCGCACGTGCGGCGCCTCCCGCAGCACCGCCGAGATTAGCCGGGGCAGGACGATGCCCTCACCCGCGTCGGACAGGAGGATCCTGAACGTGCGCTCCGACGCCTTCGGCTCGAAGCCGTGGGGCCTCTCCAACGATTGCTGAAGGATCGACAGCGCCTGGCGGACCGGTCCGATGAGTTCGTCGGCCAGGGCCGTCGGCTCCATCCCGCCGGTGGTCCGCACGAACAGTGCATCGGAGCAGGCCTTGCGCAGCCGCGGCAGCGCGTTGCTCATGGCGGGCTGCGAGAGGCCCGCGACGCCCGCGGCCCGCGACACATTGCGCTCCGCATAGATGGCGGCGAAGACCCGCAGCAGGTTCAGGTCGAAGGTCTTGATATTGATGGCTCTGTTGCACAAAGCCATCCGCGGCTGCTCGTAGACTGACGCGGCTCTGTTGCACAAAGCCATCCGCGGCTGCTCGTAGACTGACGCTGTGACGCAAGCAAAGAAGGGGCGGACGAAGTACCGCACGACGAACTGGAAGGCCTACAACGCGGCGCTGAAGGCGCGGGGCGCGTTGACGATGTGGCTGGACAAGGACATGCAGTGGCTGGCGGTGCCATCGGGCAAGCGCGGACGCAGGCAGATCTTCTCGGACGCGGCGATCCAGTTCTGCCTGAGCATCAAGTGCCTGTTCGGGCAGGCGCTGCGGCAAACGCTGGGGCTGGTGGAGAGCCTGCTGCGCCTGGCGCAGCTGGACTGGCCGGTGCCGGACTACAGCACGGTGTGCCGCCGCCAGAAGACCCTGCAGGCCCAGCTCAGCTACCGGCCCAGCACCGAGCCTTTGCAGCTGCTGGTCGACAGCACGGGCGTCAAGTTCCTCGGCGAGGGCGAATGGAAGCGCAAGAAGCATGGCGCCGAGTACCGACGCCAGTGGCGCAAGGTGCACCTGGGGATTGATGCGCAGACACTGGAGATCCGCGCGGTCGAGGTCACCAGCAATGCCATTGGCGACGCGCCGATGCTGCCCAAGCTGCTGGCACAGATTCCACCTGAGGAGGCCATCGCCAGCGTGTGTGCCGATGGCGCCTACGACACGCGAGCCTGCCGGGACGCCATCGCCCTGCGTGGAGCGACGGCGGTGATTGCACCGCGCAAGAACGCCAGCCTGTGGTGTCGGCCCAGCCCGGGCGCCGAATCTCGCAACGAGGCGGTTCGTGCGTGCAGGAGGCTGGGCAGGCTCATCTGGAAGAGCTGGAGCGGCTACCACCGACGTAGCCTGGTGGAGACGAAGATGCACTGCTTCAAGCGGCTGGGCGAGAGGGTCACGGCACGCACGTTTGAGCGCCAGGTGGTCGAGCTGCATGTGCGCGTGGCCTTGCTCAATCGCTTCAGTCAGATCGGCCGTGCGCAGACCGTGCCGGTGGCCGCCGTGGCATGAGTCCGTCTGGGGCTGGGGTCATGGCGCGCGCGGGCGGGTTTGTGCAACAGAGCCAGTCAATGTAAGACCGGCGCGGGTGCATCGTTCGCGCGGACAGAGGCGCTGCAAGGCTGGGCGGAACACCGATCTGGATGCGATCCGCTCCTTGACGAAGGCGACTCCACCCCAACCGGGCCAAATGCGCCGAAAGGCCGGGAGCCCGTCGGACTGTCGCCCATTCACGGCCCCGGGGCATCGGGCACACCAAGCCGGGCCGTCCGGCCTTCATTACGGTCGGAGCACCTTGGAGACCGCAAGCCGAACCAAGTCCAGCGTGGCCTTCTGGACCTGCGTTGCGGGGCGTTGCAGGCTGGTCGCCAGGGACAGCGCTACGCGCAGTGGTGGTGTGCCGATCACCTGGGCGCTGTAGGCAGAAGGAACTGGCGAATTGCGCAGCGCGTTGCGCGGCAGCACCGCGTACCCGGCCCCGTCGGCCACCATGTCCAAGATGGCGGCGACCCCGTCGATTTCCAGCGCGATCTCGGGCCGGCAGCCGATGAGCGCCATCTCGGTTTCCACGTGCATGCGTATCGCGTTGGGGCGCGAGGGAATCACCAGCGGCAGCCGGGCCACCTCGGCGAGCGGGATGGGGCCGGGCGGCGGGTCCTCGGCCAACCCCGGCGGGCGAGCGCGCACCAGCAGCAGGTCTTCGTCGATGAGGTGCGACACATCGACATCGCGCACCGGCTGGCCGTTGTAGAGCACGACGATGTCCAGGCGACCGCTGACCAGCCCTCGCAGGAGTTCGCTTGAAAGCCCTTCGCTGACCGAGAGCCGCGCCTCCGGCATTTCCTTGCGGAACGTGCGCATGAGCGGCACCGCCATCACGCGCGCCACGCTGCTGGGCAGCCCGATGGCGACGGTGCCCGAGACGCCGCCGCGCAGGCGCTCCATGTCTTCCCGCGCCCGCGCCATCTGGTGCAGGATGCCCCGACCATGGTCGATCAGCACCCTGCCCGCCTCCGTGGGCGTGACGCCGCGTCCGTTGCGCACCAGCAGGCTCTGGCGCAGTTCCACCTCCAGCAGCCGGACCTGTCGGCTCAGGGCCGACTGGGCCATGCCGAGGGAGGCAGCCGCATGGGTGAAGCTGCCCATTTCGGCGACCCACACAAAGTATTCGAGTTGCTTCAGATCCATCGGCAAATGAGATATCTGGTAGACCAATCGGCCACTTCTTGTATAGCTGAAATTGCCGCAGAATACTCCAAAATGATTAGTTGCCAAACGATCCTATGACTGCTCCGCTTCGCGGAATCTCCTCCATGGCCACGCGCCAGGTGCTGGCCGAGCTGACGGCTGGTTTCACGCGGCCCGTCACCATCGAGTCCGTGGGCGGCGTGGATGCCGCCAAGCGCGTGCAGGCGGGTGAAGCCTTTGACGTGGTGATCCTCGCCTCGGACGCCATCGACAAGCTGCTGGCGTCCGGCCACCTGTTGCCCGGCAGCAAGGTGGACTGGGTGCGCTCCGGCGTGGCCGTGGCGGTGCGCGCGGGGGCGCCGCTGCCCGATCTGTCCAGCGAAGACGCCGTGCGCCGCGCCGTGCTGGCGGCGCGCAGTCTCAGCTATTCCACTGGCCCCAGCGGTGTGGCGCTGGCCCGGCTGTTCGAGCGCTGGGGCATCGCCGAAGCAATCGCGCCGCGCATGGTGCAGGCCCCGCCCGGCGTGCCCGTGGGCTCGCTGGTGGCCGATGGCCGGGTGGAGCTGGGCTTTCAGCAGCTGAGCGAGCTGCTGCACGTGCCGGGCATCGCCATCGCAGGGCCGCTGCCGCCCGCCATCCAGATCACCACCACCTTTTCCGCCGGCATCGGCGTGCAGTCGCAGCAGGCCGGCGCGGCGCGCGAACTGCTGGCCTACATGGCGTCGCCCGCCGCGGCGGACGCCAAGCGCCGCCAGGGCATGGACCCGGCCTAGACAACTTTCAGGAGACTACCGAATGAGCCTCATCATCGACTGCCATGGCCACTACACCACGGCCCCCAAGGCGCTGGAGAACTGGCGCAATGCGCAAATCG
>CAYZPX010000189.1:0-5078 GCA_964480105.1 uncultured Burkholderiaceae bacterium
GGGGCGGCATTCCATGGGGCAGGTCCGGGATTTGTTTCACGTGAAACCTTAGCGCAGTTTGGGGTGGTGGGGCGGGGCAGGGCGGCTTTCTACAATCGATCACTGCGCCTGTGAGGGCGTTTCTTCTCAACCTGGCATTGCCGCATGAACCCCACCCTGATCGTCCAGACCCTGCAAGACCGCTTGCCCCACCTGTTGGCGGTGTACGCCTTTGGCAGTCGCATCCAGGGCACGGCGGGGCCGGACAGCGATCTTGACCTGGCCGTGCTGGTCGCGGGCTACGCCGATCCGTGGGCGCTGTTTGACCTGGCCAGCAGGCTCGCCGATGTGGCCGGCTGCGAGGTGGACTTGCTGGACCTGCGCGCTGCGTCCACGGTGATGCAGTACCAGGTCATCACCACCGGCGAGCGCTGGTGGGCCAAGGATGTGCAGGCGGGCATTTACGAAGCCGCCATCCTCAGCGAAAAAACCGCGCTGGACGAGGCGCGCGCCGGCCTGCTGGCGGACATTCAACAACGGGGGGTGGTTTATGGCCGATGAGGTCTTGCTCAACAAGGCGGCGGTGATCGAGCGCTGTGTGGCGCGGGCGCGCGAGGAATATGCCGCGGACCCCGCGACGTTTGCGACCAATTTCACGCGGCAGGATGCGGCCATCCTGAACATCCAGCGCGCGTGCGAGGCGGCGCTGGACATGGGCCAGCACCTGGTGCGCCGCGAGAAACTGGGCATCCCCCAAAGCGCCCGCGACGTGTTTGGTCTGCTCGCCCAGCACGGCTGGATCGCCCCCACCCTGGCCGACGGCCTCAAGCGCATGGTGGGCTTTCGCAACATCGCAGTGCATGACTACCAGACCTTGCAGTTGCCCATCACGGTGAACATTCTGGAAAACCACCTGGGGGAGTTTTTGGCGTACAGCCAGGCGGTGTTGTTGCGGGATACCCATCGGGCATGAAAAAGGGCGTCCCTGCGGACGCCCTTGGGATGGGTGACTTGGCTTCGCTGTTAGCCGACGTTCAACACGCCAAAGCTGTCATCCAGCGACACTTTCCACACACCGCCTACAAGCTGTAGCGAAGAACCCACGGAGGTGGTTCCACTCTCTGCCACGCCGATGTCCACGCTGGTCATGCCAGTGGCTGGGCCGGCGCTGGCGGTGAACACGCCTTCGTAGCTCAGCAGCTGAACCACTTGGCCCGATGCGTTGACCAAGGCCATGCCGTCAGCGCCACCGTTTTGAAGGCCATCTTTGGGTAGGCTGATAGAGACTTCGCCGAAGCCTGTGCCTTCATCGTCAATGGTCAAGGCTGACAGCGAGAACGTTGAGTTCGATGTGTAAGGTACTGCCCCGTTGTAGAGCACGATGCTCCAACCGGTGAGCTCAGTTCCTGCCACGCCCTGAATACCGATGGCTTCGCCGACATCGTCGCCAGCGTTGTCGTAATGGATCTCGCTGATGAACACCTTCATCGGAGCGGGTTCCGGCGCTTGCGTGGGGGCGGGTGCAGGAGCCGGTGTTGGCGCTGGCGACGGGGCGGGTGTCGGCGCGGGGGCTGGTGCGGGCGCAGGCGCAGGCGCTGTGCCCGATGCGCTCAGCTTCAGTCCGATGACCACCGGGTCGTGGTCGGACGAGCGGTACATGTTGTTTTCGTCCATCGCCTTGGACACGCTGCCGTCACCGAACTCGTCGTTGTAGTCCAGCGAGACCTGCTCGTCGGCGTTGATGTGGAAGTGGGCGGTGCCGGTGATCTCGGCGTCGCTGATGCCGCGGGTCAACACATGGTCCAGCGAGCCGCGCAGGCCGTCGAACACATAGCTGTAGTCGCCCGGGTTGGCGGCTTCCACGAAGCCCTGGCCGGTCAGGTAGGTGACCGCGGTTTCCATGCGGTAGGCGTTCAGGTCGCCGGTCAGCACCACATTGCCGTCGCCGTGGCCGGTGGGGTTGGTGTTCAGCCAGGCGTTCAGGTCCTTGGCGGCTTCCAGGCGGGTGGCGGCGGAGTTGCCCTGGCCGTCACCCTGGTCAGTGTCGCCAGGCAGGCTGGCGGCCGAGCCTTTGGACTTGAAGTGGTTCACGACCACCGTGAACTGCTTGGTGTCGTCGTTCAGGTAGCTGAAGCTCTGCGCCACCGGCAGGCGGTTGGCGGAGGCAAAGGCGTCGTAGGTGGCGGTGTTGGGCGTGGCAGCGGCGCCGACCGGTTTGACCACCGTGGTGTCATACAGGATGCCGACACGGATCGCATCGGAACCCGTGGCGTGGCCGCTGACGTAGGCGAACTTTGCACTGCCGGCCTTGGCGTTGAGCGCATTCACCAGGCTGGCGATGGCGCTGTTGGCACTGTCGCCGTTGTTTTGCAGCTCGTTGATGCCGAAGACGTTGGCGCCGGTGGCCAGCATGGCCTCGACGATCTTGGCCTGCTGCTGCGTGAACTCGGCCGCTGTGTTCGCACCGCGACCGGCAATGGAGTTGCCGGCAGGCGTGGTGAAGTTGGCGGTGCCCAGGGTAGTGAAGTAGTTCAGCACGTTGAAGCTGGCCACCTTGACCTCGGCGGCGCCCACGTCGGGCGAACCGGTGGGGCGGGGGGCCGCCACCAGGTTGACGTTGGCCGTGGGTTGCAGTTCGTAGGTGCCGAAGCTGTAGCCCAGCACGCCGGTCACGCTGCTGGTGTGGTCGCCAGCGCGGATGAAGTTCACCGAACCGTCGGCCTGCACGCCCATCGCGCTGGCGTTGCTCACGCCGTCGGCGGTGTGGTCGCGCAGGATCATGCTGCCGCTGTTGAGCTTGGCCAGCGTGGGGTTTTGCGCGCTGTTGCCGTCTTCCAGCTGGATGCTGTTGCGGCTCAGGAAGTCCTGGTAGGCGGTGTAGCCAGCAACGCTCGGGGCGTTGAACTCGGTGTAGGTCAGCGGCACCGCATCGGCGTACAGCGTGGTTTCGCCAAAACGGGCAAAGGTGTAGGTGTCGCCCACGAACAGGTCCTTGCCGCTGGCGGCCGAGATGTCGATGTGCATGCCTTCGTAGCGCTCCAGCGTGGTGCTGGTGGCGATGGGCAGCTTGACCTGGGTGGGGGTCTCCAGGTCAGCGGCGGTGCCGTCGGTGATGAGCGTGAAGCCGTTGATGTTGCTCAGCTGGGTCAGGCCATTGAACTCCGTGACGGTGGCTGTGAGGCTCACCACATCCCCAATGCTGTCGGCGGTCACAGGCGAGGCGGCGGTGCCGTAGAAGACCGCGACGCCTTCGGAGGTGGCGTCGTTGCCGTCGCGGTCGGCCGTTTCTTCCTCGATGAAGAACATCTTGAGGTCGGGCTTCCATGCGGTGACGCGGCCTTCAACCGTCACGGCCTTGCCAACCAGGGCCGAAGCCTCGCCGCTGCCCTGGATGGTGCTGATCAAGGTGATGTCTGCTGCAGGCGCTGGGGCTGGGGCTGGGGCTGGGGCTGGGGCTGGCGTGATGTCCAGTGTGGCGCTGCCGGTGGTGCTCAGGGTGCCGTCGCTCACGCTGTAGCTGAAGCGCACGTCACTCTCGTCACCGCTGGCTGGGGTGTAGCGCCAGCTGCCGTCGTCATTGGCGACGAGGGTGCCTTGACCTGCAACGATGGACAGGTTGCTGGCGGTCAGCGCGTCGTTGTCGAGGTCGCTGGCTTGGCCCAGCAGTTCGGCTTGGGTGATGGTCCGGGCGCCGCTGTTGGCCACGATGGCGGCCAGGCTCACTGGGGCCGTGGTCGGGGCGTCGTTCACCGGTACGACCTGCACCGTGACGGTGGTGGGCGCCGAGTCCTTGTTGCCACTGCTGGCGATGTAGGACAGGCTGACTGTGCCGTGGAAGTCGGCCGGTGGGGTGTACTTGATGCGGTTGTTCTCGATCACGGCCGTACCCATACCCTGGGGCACCGAGACCGACTTGAGCGTGAGTTTCTGGGAAGCCTGGTTGCCGTTCAGCAGGCCGGAAAGCAGGGCGTTGACCAGGCCTTGCTGGCTGGGGGTGTCGTTGGCCAGCACATCGATGTTTACGGTGCTGTCTTCGAGCGTGTTGGCCTGGTCGGCTTGGGTTTTGGTCGGGGTTTGGCCGATCAGGCCGTTGAGCAGGAGGGGAAGGTTCAGCAAAGCCATTGTGGTCGGTCGTTCATTCAGAAGAAAACCGGCCCACCAGGACCGGCGTCGTGTCGTTGCATCCGAGGCGTCCAGCGCCGTTGTGGACTGGCAGGTGCCAAGGATGCGGACCAGAGCATCTCGCACCAATGCGTCAGGGAAATGACGGTTTTGTGTCTTGTGAGAAAGTGCCTGGCAGCGCTTTCGGTTCCACGTGAAACACCCTTCCTAGAATCCTCTCCTTCCATCCTTGCCATCCCCTCCAAAAACCCCCATGCCCCACGCCTTTGCCCTGCCTCCCGTCATGCTCGCCGCGCCTGCGGTGGAGAAAGAAGACCTGCCTGGTGGCGGCTTCATCCTGCGCTCGCCCCAGCCCCTGGGCGAAGTCACGCGCTGCATCGGTGACTGGCTGGAGGATTGGGCGCGGCGCACGCCGAATGCGCTGTTCCTCGCCGAGCGCGACGGCCGGGGGGAATGGGTCAAGCTCAGCTACGCCCAGGTGCGGGCGCAGGTCGGCGCCATCGCGCAAGGCCTGCTGGATTGGGGGCTGGCGGAGGGCGCTCCGGTGGTCTGCCTGTCGGACAACAGCCTGGAGCATGCGCTGTTGATGTTCGCCACCATGCATATCGGTCGGCCGTTTGTCAGCCTGACCAGCGCCTATTCCCGCCTGGCCAAGGACTACGGCAAGGTCAGCGGCATCCTGCGCCGGCTGGCGCCCGGGGTGATTTACGCGGCCGATGGCGCGGTGTACGGCCCGGCCATCCGCGCGGCGGGCCTGCCGGCCACGGTGGTGCTGGGCCACAACGCCTACGAAGTCGCCGGTGCCCGGCCTTTTACCGAACTGCTGCGCGCCCATGAAACCCCGGCGGTGATGGACGCCTTTGCGCGCATCATCCCCGACACGCACGCCAAGTACCTGCTGACCTCGGGCTCGACCGGCCAGCCCAAGATCGTCGTCAACACCCACCGCATGCTCTGCGCCAACCAGCAGCAGTTCC
>CAYZPX010000190.1:0-5000 GCA_964480105.1 uncultured Burkholderiaceae bacterium
CCCGGTTTGGCGACGATGCGGTCGGGGTAGGGCGAGTGGTCCATGCCCAGGGGGATGACCTCGGGCACGCGCTCGGTCCACTCGGGCGGGTTGAGCCAGTTCTGGCGCAGCGCATCCAGCCGGTGCGCGGCCTGGGCGATGGCGGTGGCGGCTGCCTTGGTGGCACCAAGCGATCCGGGCGCGCCCTCGGGCAGGTCGGCGGGAATTCGCGCGCCGCTGTCCAGCGCCTCGGTGCGCTGGTGGGCGGTGTCCGCCGGGGTCAGGCCCGCCGGGAAGGGGAAGGTTTCAAAGCAGGTGGTGGGGGTGTAGCGCGGGTCGTTGCCGACGCCAATGGAGGTGCCCATGCGCAGTGACCATAGTTCGTGCATGCGGCTGTGCAGGATGCCCAGGGTGGTGTCGTCGGCGCGGGTGACCGTGATCAGGGCTTGGTCTGGCGAAGTGGTCACGGGCAGCCAGACAAAGAAGCGGTGTTTGGAGTGGGCGACGGTGGCGATAAAGCGTGGCAGCGACTCCAGAGCGCGCCTCAACCCAGGCCGAGCCTCCGCAAATCGCCACCAGAATTTCCGATAAGTCTCGCGGTTGTTCTTCAGCCTCTCTGGCTTGACATGCTGCTCAACATAGGCGAATGGCACTTCATAGAACGCAGCGTCTGCTTCTGGCATTTGGATGCCAAAGTCAATGATCCACTGGTGCTGGGGTCCCCGGCTGAGTTCAAAACCGTTGGCCCAAGGCTTGAGGACATCGCTGTTGGGTCGTCCATGGGGATTCGGCAGCGTCAGCCATTGACGGGCCAAGTCGGCGGGGATTTCAAATTTCGCCTTTTTCGATGCGCCCTGGAAGCTGGCGCCCAGGTTGGCAGGGAGCGGCTGGGCTTTGCTCAGGTTCAGTGAGTCACCGGCTTCGGTGGGGGCGGTCAGGTCCGCATAAATTTGTGGCACTGCCTGTCCGTCGAGTTGGCTGTCCGGCGCCGCTGTCGTGCCAAAGGCGATCAAGGACACCCGCACGGCGGCGCCGTTGTTCACCCAGGGTTCGTCGCTCCAGGCATTGAAGATGCGGCTGCGCTCGGTGATGGCATCGAGCACTTTGCGGTTGTTGCCTCCGCGAATCGAGTTGGTGGAAACCAGTCCTGCGGCGGTGAGCCGTCCCGCTTCCATGGCCCTGAGCGACTGGTGGAACCAGTAACAGACCAAATCCGCGCTGCCGGGAACGTGAGGGGCAAACACCGTGTCCAGAGCGTCGGCGTAGCGGGCTCCCAGCTCGCCCCGTTTTTTGCTGCCGCCCAAAAACGGCGGATTCCCGATCACCACCTCCGCCGCTGGCCAGGTTGCCATGCGGGGGGCGGTGCCCGGTGGGCCGGGATGGGGGTCAGAGCACGAGTTTTGCTGCGCAAAATCGTGATCCGACCTCCATGCCTGTGCTGCGCTGGGTTTGGGGCCGGCGGTCTGCGCTGCGCCAAGTGCAGGGCGCTCGAACTCCCCCGGCGGGGTGGGAGGGGCAGGGGTTTGGGGCGATTTCGGAGCCGCAGGCTCATGAGCCCCGGGCCCCTGCCCCTCCTGCCCCGCCCCCTCGCCAGGGGCACCAACGCCAGCTCCAGAAAACACGCCAAACGCCAGCAACGCATCCCGACACTCGATGTGCTCCAGCGAATCCAGCACCGGGTTCATCTTGAACGGATACCCGTGCGCCAGCCGCCACTGCAGCTCGCCAATCCACACCGTCACCCGTGCCAGCTCTGCGGCGTACTCGTTCAGCTCGATGCCCAGCACGTTGTGCGGCCCGGTGACCAGGTCCGTCTCCCGGTCCAGCCCCCAATCGGCGGCCTCCAGGTGGGTCTGGTGCTCCACGTCCTTGAGCGCCTTCAGGGCCAGGTACAAGAAATTTCCGCTACCACAGGCGGGATCTAACGCCCGGTAGGCCGTCAGCCGCTCCAGCCAGCCGACGAAATGGCGCTGCGCGGTCTGGTGGGCCTTGTCATTTTTGCGCTTGCTTTTGGCCATGTGCGCCCGGATCGCCTGCGCGACCTGCGCCCATTCCTGCAGCAAGGGCCGGCGCAAAACGGGGTCGATGATGCGCTCGATGGTCGCCGGGTCGGTGTAGTGCGCGCCCAGCTGGCTGCGCTTGGCCGGGTCCAGCCCGCGCTCGAACAGCGTGCCAAAAATCGACACATCGATGGCGCTCCAGTTCAGGCCGGCGGCGTTGCGCAGCTCGGTGATGTCGATGATTTCCAGCTTGGGCACTTCCACTTTCTGGAACAGCCCGCCGTTGAACCAGGGAATGTCGTCCGCGCCGTACAGACCGCCTTCGCGCATGGTCTCGAACAGCGTTTTCATTCCCTGGGTCAGGCGCTCGCTGGTGATCTGGCGGTTGTTCACCAGGCGCTCGAACATGCGGCTGGGCAGCAGGCCCACGTCCTCGGCAAAAAAGCAGAACAGGCACTGCGTCAAAAAATGCGCTACCGGGTCCGCGCCGTGGCCGCGCTGGCGCAGCTGCTCGGCCAGGGTGGCAAAGCTGCGGGCGGCGGCTTCGGTGATGTCGCGGTTGGTCGCCCGGGGCCGAAAGCTCGCCGGGTCCAGCCACAGCCGGCGCAGCAGCGCGCGTGGTGCGGGCTGGTCCAGCTGGTCGATGCGGACGGTGTGCGTCTCGCTGGGGTGGCCGTTGAACTGGGTGTGGATGCGGATCGTGAGCCGGTCGCACACCACCAGCAGCGGCGGGTTGGCCAGCGCCAGGCTGTATTGCTGCAGCTGGCGCAGCGCGGCGTCCAGGTTCTTGCCGGGGGCCTTGTTCTCCCAGGCGAAGTGGTCGCGGTAGAACACATCGGCATAGCCCCGCGCCTCGCCCAGCACTTTGGAGCGGCGCTCGAACACATATTCATCGGCCACGTTCGGGCTGCCTGGCTTGGGCACCTCCAGCAGCTCGCACAGGTCCAGAAAGTGGCTCTGCGCGCCCTGTTCTTCATTCAGGTGGGCGCCGGTGCCGCCCGGGCCCCATTGGGCAATGAATTCGGCAGGAGTCATGGTCTTTTTGGCCTCTAGCCCTTTAAATACGAGCGGTAGTAGCTATCAAAATAAGAGTATTTGCGGGGCGTCAAGCCGCGTCCAGCGTCGCCCGCGCCTTGTCCACCCACATTTGCAGGCTCGCGATCAGGTCCTTTTGGCTGAAAGAGCAGCTCTCCTCGCTGAACAGCGCGCTGGATTCGAGGCGGTCCAGCAGGTTCAGCAGCACCTCGCTGTAGCGCGGGGGCAGGGCGGCGAGCAGCGCCGTCTGCGCGCGGGCCTGGGTGCTGAGGGCGGCGGCGGTCAGGGTGCCTTGCTGGAAGGCGTGAAGGGCGTCCTGCAGGGGGGTGATCAAGTCGGTGCGGGTCATGGGAAAAACGGCGGTGAACGGGGGCGACAAGCGTAACCCCGCAAAGCGCTGGGATGGGTCGTCCGGCCTGGCCGTTCTGCCAAAATCGCGCCCTATGAACGCCCTCAACGTCACCGAATACATGCAGGCCCTGGGTCTGCAGGCCAAAACCGCGTCCGCCCTGATGGCCAAGGCGCCTGCCGCTGTCAAAAACAAGGCTTTGAAGGCGCTGGCCCGCCTGCTGCGCGAGCACACCGAGGCCCTGCAGGCCGACAACGCCCGCGACCTGGAGCGCGCCATCGCCGCCGGGCTGGACGCCCCAATGGTGGACCGCCTGCGCCTGACGCCCAAGGTGCTGGAGACCTGCGCCCAGGGCTGCGAGCAGCTGGCGGCCATGCCCGATGTGATTGGCGAAATCCTTGGCCTGCGCCAACAGCCCAGCGGCATCCGAGTGGGCCAGATGCGGGTGCCGATTGGCGTGTTCGGCATGATTTACGAGAGCCGCCCGAACGTGACCATCGAGGCCGCGTCCTTGAGCATCAAGAGCGGCAACGCCTGCATCTTGCGCGGCGGCTCCGAGGCGATTGATTCCAACAAGGCGCTGGCCAAGCTGGTGCGCCAGGCGCTGGCAGAGGCCGGCCTGCCCGAAGACGGCGTGCAGCTGGTGCAAACCACCGACCGCGAGGCCGTGGGCCAGCTGATCGCGATGCCTGCCTTTGTCGATGTGATCATCCCGCGCGGCGGCAAGGGCCTGATCGAGCGCATCAGCCGCGATGCCAAGGTGCCGGTGATCAAGCACCTGGACGGCAACTGCCACACCTATGTCGATGACCCCTGTGACATCGACCTGGCCGTCAAAGTGGCCGACAACGCCAAGACGCAAAAGTACAGCCCCTGCAACGCCACTGAGAGCCTGCTGGTCGCGCGCGGCGTGGCGGCAGCATTCCTGCCACGCATCGGCGCCATCTACGCTGAAAAAGGCGTCGAAATGCGGGTTTGTGACGCCAGCCGTGTGGTACTAGCTACAGTTTCAGGAGCAAAACTGGTGCCTGCCACCGAGCAGGATTGGTCCGAGGAATACCTGGCGCCGATCATCAGCATCAAGATCGTCGAAGGCGTGGACGAGGCGATTGCCCACATCAACCGCTACTCCAGCCACCACACCGAGGCCATCCTGACGACCGACCATGTCCACGCCCAGCGCTTTTTGCGCGAGGTGGATTCGAGCAGCGTCATGGTCAACACCAGTACCCGCTTTGCCGACGGTTTCGAGTACGGCCTGGGCGCGGAGATTGGCATCAGCACCGACAAATTCCATGCCCGTGGTCCCGTGGGCATCGAGGGTCTGACCTCGCTCAAGTACGTGGTGCTGGGCGAGGGCGAAGTCCGCCAGTAAGTCCGCCAGTAAGCCTGCCAACGAGCCCGCCAATCAGCCCGTACTCCCTGGCCACCAACCATGAAAATCATCATCCTGGGTGCTGGCCGGGTGGGTTACAGCGTGGCGGAGAGCCTGGTCTCCGAGCGCAACGACATCACCGTCATCGACACCGACGCCGACCGCCTGCGGGAGTTGGAGTCCCGTTTTGACCTGCGCGGCGTGGTCGGCAATGGCATCGACCCAGCGGTGCTGGCCGAGGCGGGTGCCAAGGACACCGACT
>CAYZPX010000191.1:0-4951 GCA_964480105.1 uncultured Burkholderiaceae bacterium
GGCATGACGGCCACACCGCCATGCTGCTGGCCGCCGCCAAGTACCTGGCCGAACAGGGCCAGTTCAGCGGCACGCTGAACCTGATCTTCCAGCCCGCCGAAGAAGGCGGTGGTGGCGCGCTGCGCATGATGGACGACAGCCTGTTCACCAAATACCCTTGCGACGCCGTCTTTGCCATGCACAACATGCCCGGCATGCCCGCAGGCCGACTGGTGCTGCGCGAAGGCCCCACCATGGCCTCATCAGACTACGTGACCGTGACGCTGACCGGCCAGGGCGGCCATGGCGCCATGCCGCATCGGGCCAACGATCCGCTGGTGGCCGCCGCCAGCATCGTGATGGCGCTGCAGACCATCGTGTCGCGCAACGTCGATCCGCAGCAGGCCGCCGTGGTCACCGTGGGCGCGCTGCACGCAGGCAAGGCCAACAACGTGATTCCGCACACCGCAACGATGGAAATCAGTGTCCGCGCACTGGACCGCGAGGTGCGCAAGACCCTGGAACACCGGCTCAAAACCATCATCACTGCGCAGGCTGAAAGCTTTGGCATCACCGCGCAGATCGACTGGCGGCCCGGCTATGCCGTGCTGGTCAATACGCCCGAGGAAACCGCTTTCGCCCGCGAGGTGGCGCTGGAACTGGTCGGCGCGGAGCAGGTGACCCTGCAGGGGCCCTCGCTGACCGGCAGCGAGGACTTTGCCTTCATGCTGGAAAAGGTGCCTGGCAGTTACCTGTTCATCGGCAACGGCGATGGCGACAGCGCAGGCGCATGCATGGTGCACAACCCCGGCTACGACTTCAATGACCACAACCTGCCGATTGGCGCCGCCTACTGGGCGCTGCTGACAGAGCGCTTCCTGAAGGCTTAGGGCCAAGGGCTGGCGTGCAGACCAATTTCAGCCAAATCGGCCTCCAGCCCTTTGAAATCCAGCGGTACTAGCTCTCAAAAAGAGAGCAAATTCAAGCATGCACAGGGGCTTCGGCCCCTGTTTTGGTTTCGGCCTGCGCCTGATCGCGCCACTGCGCCAGGCAGGCGCCCACCGCGCGCTGGTCGGTCAGGGTGCGGATCTGCTGAAACGCTGCCTCCGCCTCAGGGTGGCGGCGGCGCAGCAAGTTCAGCCACTGCTTGAGGCGGCCAGGGCGCTGGCGGGGCTCCAGGTCAGCGCAGACCACCTCCCAAAAATCCGCCAGGTGCGGCTGCAAGGCCCGCCAAGTCACCTCATCGCCCCCAGGCTGGTCGGCAGCGTGTGCGCGGATCGCGCGGGCCAGGCCCGGGTCAGCCACGATGCCCCGGCCCAGCATCAGGTCGGCGCATTCCGATTGCTCGCGACAGCGCAGCGCATCCTGCAGCGTCCAGATCTCGCCGTTGGCCACCACGGGCACACTCACGGCGGCGCGGATCGCCGGAATCTGCTCCCAGTACGCCGGGGGGCGATAGCCGTCAACCTTGGTGCGGGCGTGCACCACCAACTCGCCGGCGCCGCCCTCGGCCATGGCCTGGGCGCATTCACGCATCAGGCCGCGGTCCTGGTAGCCCAGGCGCATCTTGGCAGACACCGGCACGGGCGCCGGCACCGCCCGGCGCACCGCCGCGACGATGCGAGCGATGGTCTCGGGCTCCTGCAGCAGCGCGGCCCCGCCGCCGTGGCGGTTGACGATGTTGGCGGGGCAGCCAAAGTTCAGGTCCACCCCTTCCGCGCCCATCGCGGCCAGGCGGGCGGCGTTCTCCCCCAAAGTGACGGGATCGGAGCCCAGCAACTGCGCACGCACGGGCACGCCCGCGCGGGTGCGGCTGCCGTGGGACAGTTCAGGGATGTAGCGCAGGAACACCCGCTCGGGCAACAGGCTGTCGGTGACGCGGATGAATTCGGAGACGCAGCGGTCCACCCCGCCCACGCGCGTGAGGATGTCGCGCAAGACAAAATCAAGCAGCCCCTCCATGGGGGCCAGCAGAAGCCTCATGGCTTCAGGCCCAGGCGCCAAAGGCGGGTGACTTCGGCGGCGCGGGCGGCGTGCAGGGGGTCGCGGACGTCCTGCGCCTTGGGATGGCGCGGGCGGGCATCCCGATGGCCCAGCACGCGCAGGCCAGCGGCGTCGATCCAGCCCAGGAGCTGTTCGCGGCTGCGCAGGCCCAGGTGCTCGGCCAGGTCGGAGAGGATCAGCCAGCCCTCGCCCTGGGGCGTCAAATGCGCCGCCAAGCCCGCCAGAAAGCCGCGCAGCATCTGGCTGTCTTCGTCGTACACCGCCCGCTCGATCGGGGCGCTGGGCCGGGCCGGCAGCCAGGGCGGGTTGCACACCACCAGCGGTGCGCGGCCGGGAGGGAACAGGTCTGCCGCCAGCAATTCCACCCGGTCCGAACAGCCTAGGCGCGCCAGGTTCTCGGCCGCACAGGCCAGGGCGCGGGGGTCCAGGTCGGTGGCGACGATGCGGCGCACGCCCCGGCGCGCCAGCACGGCGGACAGCACGCCCGTGCCCACGCCAATGTCAAAGGCCAAGGTGTTGTCGGGCAAGGGTGCTTTCACGACCAAGTCCAGGTACTCGCCGCGCACCGGCGAGAACACGCCGTAGTGCGGATGGATGCGGTTGTTCGGGGGGGCGCCCAGCGCGGGGATTTCCACGCCCTTCTTGCGCCATTCGTGCGCACCCACCAGGCCCAGCAGCTCGCGCAGGGTGACGAGGGACGGGGCAGCGTCGCGGCCTGGAGCACCCCAAACCTCGGCACAGGCCATGCGCCAGTCCGGCGCCCGACGCAAGGAGATGCCGTAGTCCGCATCCAGCGGGATCAGGACCGCCGACAGCCCCCGCGCCCGCTGGCCCTGGGCCTGGCGGTGCAGGTGAAAGGCCTGCTCGGGCGTGGCGGCGGCGCGCTTTTCTGCGGCCTTGGCCGCTGCCTTGCGCGGCTTGCTGTCCGCACGGCGGGCCAAGGCCTGCAGCAGCATCCGGGCATTCTGGAAATCGCCCTGCCACACCAGCGCGGTGCCCTCGCAGGCCAGGCGGTAGGCCTGGTCGGCGGACAGGGTGTCATCGGCCCACTGCAAGCGGCGGGGGGGCGGATGGCCGCTTTCGGAGCGCCATAGGGCGGTGCGGGTCTCGCCCTCGCGGGAGGTCCAGGACAAGGTCAAAGGGCTCATGGGATGGAGGACTCGCAGGACAAGGGCATCACGCCGTTTAGGCAAAAAAAACCGGCGACCAGGCGCCGGGATGGGGGGAAGCGCTGGGCGCCGCAATCAGTGGCGGATGGGGCGCTTGAGGCGCACTTCCTCGATCTTCACGCCACCGATGACCGCGGTTTTGGCCGTGGCCATTTCGCGCTTGAAACCGGCCATCTCGTGAAAGCGCAGCGCACGCTCGTTGCGCAGCGGCACCCACGCGGTGACGTTGGTGCAGCCTTCTTCGTGCAGGCCATCGCGGGCGGCGTCCCACAGGGCCAGGCCCACGCCCTTGTTCCAATGGGTTGGCATGGCGTAGATGGCCCAGATTTCACCGGTGGTGGGGCGGGACTTTTCGTCGCGGGACCGGTCAAAGCCCACGAAGCCGACGATCTTGTCGTCCTCGACGGCCACCTGGACCTGGGGCTCGCAATACTCGATGGCCTCGCGCCAGTAGGCCTGGCGCTTTTCGACGGAGGACATGGCTTTCAACTGGTCGTCAGGCACCAAACCTTTGTAGGCCTCCAAAACAGCGGTGGTGTGAACCTGGGCGATGGCTTTGGCATCGCGAAGCGTAGCGGGACGAACCTGGATACTGGACATGGAAAGAACGAAACGGGATGAAATTGCGAAACCCGCGATTGTCACCGCAAATGCTTTTTGCGCCTATACCCCAACTTTCCACCCTCCGATGCGAATTGGGCCCCGCATTCGGGTTTTCCATAGGAAAAGAGGCTCAAAGCCAATGGAATCCAGCGGTTCTAGCTCTCATTTCAGGAGCGGTCACGGGGTTCCACGTCGCTGACCTCGCCCGGGTGACCAAAGCGGGGCAAGGCGCGGGGCGCCTCCGGCAGGGGTTGCGCATCCTCGGTGGTGAACGGGGCGGGACCGGCCCGCCGGCGGCGCAGGTCTTCCCAGGTTTGCCAGCCCTGGCGAGGGTCCACCCGAAACGCCCAAGGGGTGACCGGTCGGCCGGTCAAGCGACCCCACAGTGCGCGCAAAGCCCCCAGGCACAGCAGCAGGAAGGCGGCAGCCAGCAGACTGGCCACAAACACAAGCCCCATGGCTGTCAACAGGACGCTGACCAGCGCCCGCACGATCCGCGCTCCCCACGATGGCTGCATGGACCCTCCCCCTTTTCCTTGTTCAAGATTCGCATAAAAAAGAGCCGCCAGCGCTCTGAAAACAAGCGCTAGCAGCTCTCAAAACAGGAGCATTTCCATGCCCCTGCGCCCTACATGCCTGTGCACTCAGTCGCCGGCCTGGGCCACGCTGAAGTGAAACACCCCCGGCTCGCGCACCGGGTCCACCCCCACGGCGATCACGCTCTTGGGCGGGAACTGCCCTTCGAGCAGCGCCTTGGCCAGCGGGTTCTCGATGCGCTGCTGGATGGCCCGCTTGAGCGGACGCGCACCGAAGATCGGATCAAAACCCACCTTCGCAAGTTCCGCGAGCGCCGCATCCGACACCTGCAATTGCAGGTCCATGCGTGCCAGGCGGGCCTGCAGCTGCTGCAGCTGGATGCGGGCAATCGCGGCGATGTGCTGCGCATCCAGGCCATGGAAGACCACGGTTTCGTCGATGCGGTTCAGGAATTCAGGGCGGAAATGGCTTTTCAGCTCGCCCCAGACCGCTTCCTTGATCTCATCCGGCTCCTGGCCGACCATGGCCTGGATCAGGTGCGAGCCAATGTTGCTGGTCATCACGATCACGGTGTTCTTGAAATCCACCGTGCGGCCCTGGCCGTCGGTCAGGCGGCCGTCGTCCAGCACCTGCAAGAGCACGTTGAACACGTCCGGATG
>CAYZPX010000192.1:0-4920 GCA_964480105.1 uncultured Burkholderiaceae bacterium
CCATGCCGCGGTGGGCCTTGTTTTCCAGGTCTTCGCGCAGGCAGCCTTCCAGGGTCTGATAGTCGATCCAGCTGTCGGCCTTGGTCACGCCAATGCGCTCGGCAAACAGCTGAATGGCTTCGGGCGTGTAGCCGCGGCGGCGCAGGCCGACGATGGTGGGCATGCGCGGGTCGTCCCAGCCGCTGACTTTGCCTTCGTTGACCAACTGCGCCAGCTTGCGCTTGCTGGTCACCACATAGGTCAGGTTCAGGCGGGCAAATTCGTACTGCCGGGGCGGCGGGCTGGCCAGCAGGCCGGCTTCGATCAGGCGGGCCAGTACCCAGTCGTAGAAGGGGCGCTGGTCCTCGAACTCCAGCGTGCAGATGCTGTGGGTGATCTGCTCCAGCGCGTCCTCGATCGGGTGCGCGAAGGTGTACATGGGGTAGATGCACCACTTGTCGCCGGTGTTGTGGTGCGTGGCGTGGCGGATGCGGTAGATGGCCGGGTCGCGCAGGTTGATGTTGGGCGAGGCCATGTCGATCTTGGCGCGCAGCACCATGGCACCGTCGGGATGCAGGCCGTCGCGCATCTCGCGAAAACGGGCCAGGTTCTCGGCCGGTGTGCGGTCGCGGAAGGGGCTGTTGACGCCGGGCTTGCCAAAGTCGCCCCGGTTGGCGCGCATGTCCTCGGCGCTTTGCTCATCGACATAGGCGTGGCCGGCTTCGATCAGGGCCTCGGCGGCGCGGTACATGAAGTCGAAATAGTCGCTGGCCTGGTAGGGCGCTGCGCTGCCGGAGGCCTGGCCGGGCTGGGCCCAGTCAAAGCCCAGCCAGCGCACGGCGTCGATGATGCTGTGGACGTACTCGGTGTCTTCTTTTTCGGGGTTGGTGTCGTCAAAGCGCAGGTGGCAGACGCCGCCGTAATCGCGCGCCAGGCCAAAGTTCAGGCAGATGCTCTTGGCGTGGCCCACGTGCAGGTAGCCGTTGGGCTCGGGCGGGAAGCGGGTGCGGATCTTGGCCGGATCGGGCTCGCCAGCGGCGTGGTGGGCGGCGTCGCCCGGGCTACCGGCCCAGCGGCGCTGGGCGTAGGTGCCTTGGGCCAGATCGGTTTCAATGATCTGGCGCAGGAAGTTGCTGGGTTTGAGGGTGTCGGTGCCGGTCTCGGCCGGGGTGGTGGGGGGGGTGGAACTCATGGGGGGCGATTTTAGGCGGCCCCTTCCCCGGGATAGCTTTACAAAATATTTGCAAAACCCTGCCATCCAAATCGGCCCCTGCTGCGTTCTAGGCGGTATCCCCGTGCTTCTGCCTTGCGCAGGCGCGGGACAGATTTTCAGGAGAACGTCATGAACTTCCTTCAATTGTGCAAACGCGGTGCGGCCTTGGCGGCTGCAGCGCTGGCCTTGGCGGCTGGCAGTGCCCAGGCCCGGGATGTGAGCTGGTCCGTCGGCTTGTCGGCCCCTGGCGTCGTCGTGGGCGTGAACCAGGGCTATCCCTATCCGGTCGTGGTGGCCCCGGCACCCATGTACGCACCCCCGCCGCGCCCCAGGTACCACGCACCCGCCCCGGTGTACTACCAGGCGCCGCCCCCTGCCTATTACTACGGCCCACCGCCCCATGCGTACCGCCATCCGCATCACCACCACCGCCACGGCTGGGACGACCGCCCCCACGGCCGTGGTCATGGTCATGGCCATGATCGGGGCCATGGTCGCGGGCATTGGGACCGCTGATCCGTCCACAGCTCCTTCATAATTTGGCACTTCGGCCGCAAAACAGCGTGTTTGCGGCACTTTTTTCGGAGTGCCTGTCTTGAAAACCGTATTTGTCCTCAATGGCCCCAACCTGAACCTGCTCGGCACCCGCGAGCCAGCCGTCTATGGGGCCCAGACCCTGGCCGATGTGGAGCAGCTCTGCGCCGAGGCCTGCGCCCGCCATGGCTTTGCGCTGCGCTTTCACCAAAGCAACCACGAAGGCGCGCTGGTGGACTGGATCCACGAAGCCGGTCGCCTGCACGCCCAAGGCCAACTGGCCGGCCTGGTGCTGAACGCTGGCGCCTACACCCACACCAGCGTCGCGCTGTTGGACGCGGTCAAGGGCACGGGGGTGACGCTGATCGAGCTGCACATCAGCAACGTCTTTGCCCGCGAGGCCTTCCGCCACCATTCCTACCTCTCCAGCGCTGCCAAGGCCGTGATGTGCGGCTGGGGCGTACAGGGCTATGCCATGGCCATCGACGGCCTGGCTCGGCTGTAAGGGGAGCGGCCATGCACGATCCACACATCGCCCGGCAAGTGGCGGTCCTGGAAGCCCGCTCCCAGCGTTTCACCACCCCTTGCGGCGACGGCACCCTCGCCTGGCGCGTGTGGGGGCAGGGCGCCTCCCAGCGCCCGCCTGTGGTCCTGTTCCATGGCGGCAGCGGTAGCTGGACCCACTGGGTGCGCAACATCGAACCGTTGGTGGCCCAGGGGTTGGAACTCTGGATTCCTGACTTGCCGGGCTTTGGCGACTCGGCCAATCCGCCCACCGGCAGCGATGCCGATGCGCTGGTGGCACCGCTCTCCGAAGGCCTGCGCACCCTGATGGGCGAGCGGCTGTTTGACCTGGTCGGCTTTTCGTTTGGCGGCCTCACCGCCGGCTTGCTGATGGCTGCGAACCCGCTGGCGCAGCGCCTGGTGCTGGTCGGCGCCCCGGCGATGGGCGTGGTGCCCGAGCGCCAGTTCGAGCTCAAGGCCTGGCGCCATCTCACTGACCCCGCCGAGCAGGAAGCCGTGCACCGCTACAACCTGGCCGCGCTGATGCTGCACGACCCGGCGCAGATCGAGGGCCTGGCCCTGCACACCCATGTCGCCAACATGCAGCGCGACCGGATGCCGCGCCGCCGCCTGGCCCACACCGACATCCTGGCCCGCTCGTTGCCCCGCGTGGCCTGTCCGGTGCATGCGATTTATGGCCAGCACGATGCGCTGTACAAGGCCTGGATCCACCAGCTGGAAGACGCTTACGCCGCCACCGTGCCCGATTTCCGGGGTTTTGCGCTGGTGCCGGACGCGGGCCATTGGGTGCAGTTCGAGGCGCCCGAGGCTTTTCACGCCGCCTTGCTGGCCGCGCTGGCCTGAGTCCTCGCCGCTAAGCCGGGGCGGAAAAAACCGTCCAGCAGGGGCAGGAGCGTCGGAAACTCCTGCGCAAAGCGGGTGCGTTGCACCCAATAGGCCTCGCAGGCCACGGCAAAAAACTCCGCTGGAGCCGTGGCGCCGTAGCCGTCCAGCCAGGGGGCGGGGGCGCCAAACCGCTCATGGCGGATGACGGCTTCGCGAAAGTCCTGGTAGGCCTGTTCCCAAGCATCCCGCCAGCGGCGGCGCGCGACGCTGGCCGAGTCCAGTCCCAGAAAACCACTGGGCAGCGGCGGAAAGCCGTCCGCCTCGCCATTGCGCAGGTCCAGCTTGTGCGCGAATTCGTGGATCACCAGGTTCACGCCCTGGGCGGCGTCCTCGGGGGCGCTGGCCACATCGGGCCAGCTGAGCATGACCGGGCCGCCGTCCATCGCCTCGCCAGCCAGCACCTCGTCATGCTGGTGCACGATGCCGGCGCCATCGGTGAACTGCCGCCGTGCCACGGCTTGGGCGGGGTGGACGACGATGCCGACAAAGTCCTCGTACCAATCCAGGGCCTGGCTGGGCGGGCCAAAGTAGAGCAAGGGCAGGCAGGCTTGGGCGGCAATCGCCAGCGCCATCGCATCCGTCACTTCCAAGCCATGCGCGCCGTGAAATTCCTTGCGGTGCAGAAACTCGGCGCACAGCGCGCGCAGCCGGGCCTGCTCTTCCAGGCTCAGGGCCGCCAGAAAAGGGTGGTGCTGGACGGTGGCGAACCACAGGCCGGGTTCGATCTCAGGTCGTGGCGCCGTGTGGGCGCGCAGCCAGTGGTGCAGGCGCTTCCAGAAGGGCATGGCAGATCAGCCCTGCGCCGAGGTGGAGAGGGGCCACCAGGGCACTGACAGGCGCCGCCAGCCAGCTGTCGTCTTCCAGCGCAGCACTTCGGCGCGCGGCGGGGTGGCGGCAGCATCCCAGTCGCTGAGCACCCAGCGGTCGTGGTTAGCGTCCAGATGGTGGTGCGCTGGTCGGTGGGTGTGGCCGTGTACCAGGGTATGGGCCTGGGCGGCCTCCAGCCAGGCCAGGGCGGTAGCGGTATCCACATCGGCATAGACGGCGCCGGATTGCTTGCGCGCTTCGCTTTCCGACCGAATGTGCTTTGCTTGCTCGCGGCGGGTGGCCAGGGGCTGGGACAGAAAACCCTGTTGCCAGCTGGCGCTGCGGGCCTGGATGCGAAAGCGCTGGTAGTCCACATCGTCCACGCAGAGCAGATCGCCGTGGCTGAGCAGCAGGCGCTCGCCCTGGGGCAGGACCAGCACGGTGGGGTCGGCCAGGCCGTGGAGGCCGTTGGTCTGTAAAAAGCGTTCACCCGCCAGAAAGTCGCGGTTGCCGGCCATGAAATGAAAGGGGCGCTGCTGGCTGGCCTCGCGCAGCAGGCGGCAGATCGGGGCCTCGTAGCCGTCAGCGTCTTCCAGGCTGTCGTCCCCGACCCAGACCTCGAAGATGTCGCCCAGCAGGAACACCGCATCGGCATCGGTGTGGGCGAGGTAGTCGGTGAACGCGGCCAGCGTGGCCGGCTCGCTGGCTTGCAAATGCAAGTCCGACAAAAAATCGACCGTGCGCCAGTGCGAAGGTGCGTTCAGCACTTCGAACCGGGGCACGGTCGGGGTCATGCGCAGTCCAGGGCGATCAGAGGGCGACGGCCTTTTCGATCACCACATCGTCCTTGGGCACGTCGTCGTGGAAGCCCTTGCGACCCGTCTTCACGGCCTTGATCTGGTCCACGATTTCGGTGCCCTTCACCACCTTGCCGAACACGGCATAGCCCCAGCCCTGCATGGAGGGGGCGGTGTGGT
>CAYZPX010000193.1:0-4892 GCA_964480105.1 uncultured Burkholderiaceae bacterium
CAACGTGATCGCCATTGCCGGCGCCGCCCAGAACACCGAAGACCACGCCATGCTGTTGGTCGTGCTGGGCCTGCTGATCTCGATCCCGATCATCGTCTGGGGCAGCCAACTGGTGATCAAGCTGATGGAGCGCTTCCCTGTTGTCATCACCCTGGGCGGCATGCTGCTGGGCTGGATTGCTGGCGGCATGCTGGTCACCGACCCGGCCCTGGCCAACCCCGACAAATGGGAATGGATGCTCAAGCTGCCGCAGACCGACGTTTACAAATACGGTGCCAGCGTGGCGGGTGCACTGATCGTGCTGTTCGTCGGCAAGGCCCTGGCCAGCCGCAAGCCACAAACCGCCGAGTAACACCGGCACTTCCGCCGCTGGGGGACGCAGGCTGCGCCCCCACGGCGGCCCGCAGGCAGGGGCCGAACCGGCGCTCCTGGCCTGCACCCTGCGGTGCTATTCTTGCCCGCATGAAACTCCTCTTCAAATGGTTGCTGAGCGCCTTGGCGCTGCTGCTGGTCGCCAACCTGTACAGCGGGGTGGTGGTTCAGGGTTTGTCGTCCGCGCTGTGGGCTGCGCTGGTGATTGGCCTGCTCAACGTGGTGCTGCGCCCCGTGCTGGTGGTGCTGACCCTGCCGGTCACGCTGGTCACAGTGGGCCTGTTCCTGTTCGTGGTCAACGCCCTGATGTTCTGGGCGGCCTCGGCCGTGCTGGACGGCTTTCAGGTGCGCAACTTTGGCGCAGCGCTCATCGGCTCGGTGATCTATTCGGCGCTGGGCCTGCTGATCGAATCAGCGCTCGGCGGCCTGTTCCCGAAGGAGTGATTGCAGCGCGCGCAGGCGGGTGTCGATGATCGAGGCCTCGATGTGGTCCTCGGGGGCGGTGCTGCGGCGGGCCAGGTCCTGGCCAGCCTTGAGACGGTCCACCGCCGCGCTGTAGTCGTAGCGCACGGCGTGGGCTTCCGCCTCGGCGCGCACCGCACGCAAGGCCTTGCCCTGGGCCGCCCAGGCGCGCGACAGGGTCTGCCAGACCGTCGCATCCCGGGGATGGCGGGCAAGCCAGGACTGCAGCGCTTCATGGGCCTGGGCGGCGCGGCCCAGCGCCAGCAGGGCCTCGGTGCGCAGCAGTAGCTCGGGGCGGGCCATGGCGTAAGGGACCGGAGCCGGCAGGGCGAGCAACACCTGCCCAGGCTGGCCGGCGGACAGCGCCAACTCAGCCCCCAGCAGGCGCGCCTGGCGCAAAGCGGCCGGATCATCGCGCACCACGGCCTCCAACCGGGAGAGGCTGCTACGGGCGGCCACAAAGTCCCGCGCCTGGCGCTGGCCCAAGGCCGCCGCATACAGCGCTGCCGCCTGGCGCACCAGCGGCTGGCGTTCAAAGCCCAGGGTCTGGGGCTCGGTCGTCCACTGGCGCAACACGTCGGGACTGGGGTTGGCCAGCACGCGCGCCCGGGCGGCCATCAGGCCGTGCTCCAGCGTGGCGGGCGGCGGCGCCGGGATGCCAGCGGGCACACGCGCCTGCATGTCGGTCATGCGCTGGCTGGACAGCGGGTGGCTGCGCAGGTAGGGCCAGGAGCCGTTGTCGTTCAGGCGGTTGGCCTGCTGCAGCTTCTCGAACATGGTGACAAAGCCCTGCGGCGCAAAGCCGGCGGGCTCCATCAGCGTGAAGCCGATGCGGTCGGCCTCGCGCTCCATGTCGCGCGAGAAGTTCAGCTGGTTCTGGATGGCCAGCGCCTGCCCACCCACCACCAGGGCCTGGGTGGCCTGGGGGCTCTTGCTGGCGGCCAGCACCGCCACCGCCATGGCCCCCAGCAACAACGGGCCCTGGCGGTTTTGCTGCGCAATCATGCGGGCGATGTGGCGCTGGGTGACATGGGTCAGTTCGTGCGCCAGCACCGAGGCCAGCTCATCCCGCGTGGCCACCACACCGATCAGCCCCAGGTGCACGCCCAGGTAACCACCGGGCAAGGCAAAGGCGTTGACGCTGCGGTCACGCCCGAGCAGCACCTCCCAGGCAAAGCGTTCGTCCAGTTCCTGCGACAACTCGCCCCGCGTCCGGGCCGCCGCCATCAGCGGTTGCCAGATGCCCTGCACGTATTCAACCAGCGCCGGGTCGTCCAGATAATCAGGATCACGGTAGAGCGAGCGGATGATCTGGTCCCCCAGCCGACGCTCATCCCCCGTGCTCAATTCGCCGCCATCGCCCATCGAGGGCAGGCGGGACTGGGCCACACCCAAGGCTGGCGCCAGGAGCAAGTTAGCTCCTAAAAAAAGAGCTAGTACCGCTGGTATCCATTGGCCTGAAGGCCGATTTGACTTGAAATTTTGCATCCCGACTCCACCCTGCAGACCAGCCCTTGCGGCCCGCCGGCGTTCGTATGATGCCTGCGACCGCCGCCTGTTCCCCCCACGGGGGTTTTTCTGCCTTCAGGAGTACCCATGAACGAATTGACCCATTTCGATCCCCAAGGCAAGGTCCAGATGGTGGACATTGCCGCCAAGCCCGCCACCCACCGCGTGGCCGTGGCGCAGGGCCGCATCGACATGCTGCCTGCCACCCGCGACCTGATCGCCAACGGCAGCGCACGCAAGGGCGATGTGCTGGGCGTGGCCCACATCGCCGGCATCATGGCTGCCAAAAAAACCAGCGAGCTGATCCCCCTGTGCCACCCCCTGGCACTGACCCGCGTGGCGCTGGACTTCACCCTGAGCGACCCGGCCGCGCCCGGCCCGGCGCATGTGGTGTGCACCGCCACCACCGAAACCGTGGGCGCCACCGGCGTGGAAATGGAAGCCCTCACCGCCGTGCAGATCGCCCTGCTCACCATCTACGACATGTGCAAGGCCGTGGACCGGGGCATGGAGATCAACGGCGTGCGCCTGCTGGAAAAGCACGGCGGGGCGTCGGGGAGCTGGGTGGGGCGTTGACGCGCCCACTCCGTCGGATGTGCGATTGCAGGGCCTTCGGGCCCTGTTTTTTTGCGCTTTTTTTCTGAAACCCGCCCCGCTTCTAGCTCCCAGGATGCCTGGAATCGGGTATCTTCCCGCCCTTCTTTTTTGCCCATGGCATGGCGATGTAATTCCGCAAAGCATCTCGCAAAAAACAGCGCATAGATTCCCGCAACATTGACAATTCAATTTTTCTATTTTTATTCTTGATGCCTGTTTTTGAATCCCCCATGGCCCCCTGGCTTCCTGGCACCACCAGACTGGAATCCCTGCTGGAAAAGGCCCACGCGCTGATCGTGCAGGCCACGCATCTGTCGGTGCGCTATCCCGCAGGGAGCTTGCCGGAATTGCGCCACCTGCTGCGCGCCATGCATTCCTACTATTCCAACCAGCTTGAAAACCTGCACGCCACCCCGTCGGAAATTGAGCAGGCCTTGCAGCAAAAGCAGGGGAATGTTGGCAAGCTCGCTGCGCCCCAGCGCCTGGCCCTGGCGCACATGGCCACGCAAGCGCAGCTGGACCAGCTGGGGCCGCAGTGGGAGGCCGCCACGGTGTGGGCACCGCAGACGGTGCGGGACATCCACCAGGACCTGTTCGCACGGCTGCCGGAAAGCGACTGGGCGCTGGGACATCCGTCCGAGGCGCTGTTTCCGGGGCAATTGCGCCAAAAAAATGTCCCAAAAAATGTCCGAGGAGGGACGCCCACGGCACGGCAGCTGCCGACGGCGCTGGCGCAGTGGAGCCAGGCCTACGGCGGCTTGCGGCGGGGCGAATTGCAGCTGGTGGGCATGGCCGCCGCGCACCACCGGCTGCGGTGGCTGCAGCCCTTTCCGGATGGCAATGGCCGCGTGGCGCGGCTGCACACCCACCTGGTGCTGGCGCACCTGGGCCTGGGCAATGGCCTGTGGTCGCCGCTGCGCGGCTTTGCGCGCAGCCAGGCCACCTACAAGGCGCTGCTGGCCGGTGCCGATGCCCCCCGGCAAGGCGCCCGCGACGGGCGGGGCCCCTTGAGCGAAGCCGGCCTGGTCGCCTGGATTGACTACGTGCTGACGCAGTGCCTGGAGCAGGTGCAGCTGATCGCGCAACTGCTGGACCCCGAGGGCATGAAAGACCGCCTGGCCGCCTGCCTGGCCTACGAACAGCAGGTGGTAAAGCTGGGGGTGCGTACCGAGGCACTGCGCGCGCTGCACTACCTGTTCGCCACGCAGGGGGAGCTGGACCGCGCCGATTTCAAGGCCCTGCTGGGCCTGGGCGACCGCCTGGCAACGGCGCAAATCACCGCCTTGCTGCAGCGCGGCCTGGTGCAGACCGATTCGCCCTATGGCCGCCTGCGCTTTGGCGTGCCGCAGCATGCGCTGCGGTTTTGCTTTCCCAAGCTCTGGCCCGAGGCCGAAGGGCAGGGCGCCGGCTAAGCTCACGCCCCATGTCTGCCACCGAATGGGCCCGCGCGGCCATGCAAGCCTTTGACGATGTCGTCCAGTCCACCGAGGGATTCCGGGGGCGGGACGGCCAGCGGCGCATGGCCGCCCAGGTCGCCCAGACCTTCAGCAGCGCCACCCTGGGCAAGCTCGAAGAGGGCGAGGAAGCCACCCGGGCCATTGCCGTGGTGCAGGCCGGCACCGGCGTGGGCAAATCGCTGGCCTACAGCGTGCCGGCCATTGCCCTGGCGCTGGCGCGTGGCACGCGGGTGCTGGTCTCCACCGCCACCGTGGCCCTGCAGGAGCAGCTGGTGCACAAGGACCTGCCCGCGCTGGCCGCCAAGTTGCCCCAGCCCTTCCAGTTCGCGCTGGCCAAGGGGCGCGGGCGCTACGTGTGCAAGCTCAAGCTCGACCGCCTGGCCGGCCATGGCGAGGACTTTGACGACGACGACCTGTTTGCCGAAGAAGAAGCCGCCGCACGCGCCGCCCGCCCGGCCCACGAGACCGAGGCCCGCGTGCAGTTCTACGCCAGCA
>CAYZPX010000194.1:0-4857 GCA_964480105.1 uncultured Burkholderiaceae bacterium
CGCGGGCGTTGCCGGGGTTGGTCTCCAGGTGCAGCACGCGGTTGGCGTGGGCGTAGAGCACCGCATCGGACTTGACCTGCTCGTAGCTGGGCAGGCGGATCACGGTGCGATCACGCGGCGGCAGGCGGTGCTTGCTGCGCAGCGCATGGTTGGGCATGAAGGTCAGGGGCTGGACGCTGGCCTCGGGAGATTTCAAGCCTTTTTGGCCTCCAGGCCCCTGGATACCAGCGGTAGTAGCTATGGTTTCAGGAGCATCTTCCTTGCTGCAACTCGCGCCCTGGGCCGCTGCTTGCTCGCTGGTGGTCTGGTAGGGGTTGATGTGCGCCTCGACCGGGCCGGGGGTGTCCACCTCGGTGGAGTCCAGCTCGAACCATTCCTGGCCCTCGCCATGCGGGCTGGACCGGCGGATGAAGGCGGTGCCGCGCACGTCGGTAATCTGCTCCACCGGCTCGCGGGCGGCCAGGCGGTGGGCCACCTCGACCAGGGCGCGCTCGGCGTTGCCGTACAGCAGCAGGTCGCACTTGCTGTCCACGACGACGCTGCGGCGCACCTTGTCGCTCCAGTAGTCGTAGTGCGCGATGCGGCGCAGGCTGCCCTCGATGCCGCCCAGGATGATGGGCACGTCCTTGTAGGCCTCGCGGCAGCGCTGGCTATAGACGATGGCCGCGCGGTCCGGGCGCTTGCCGCCCACGTCGCCGGGGGTGTAGGCGTCGTCGCTGCGGATCTTGCGGTCCGCTGTGTAGCGGTTGATCATGGAATCCATGTTGCCCGCCGTCACGCCCCAGAAGAGGTTGGGCTTGCCCAGCGCCTTGAAGGGCTCGGCGCTTTGCCAGTCCGGCTGGGCGATGATGCCCACGCGAAAGCCCTGGGCCTCCAGCACCCGGCCGATCACCGCCATGCCAAAGCTGGGGTGATCGACATAGGCGTCGCCGGTGACCAGGATCACGTCGCAACTGTCCCAGCCCAGCTGCTCCATCTCGGCGCGGCTCATGGGCAGGAACGGAGCGGTACCAAAGCGCTTGGCCCAGTAGGGGCGGTAGCTCGTCAGGGGCTTGGCGGCACGCGCGAAAAAGGAGACGTCAACGGGGGCGTTCATAAGGCGAAAGGACTGCGTTCAAAGCGGCAGTCAGGCTGGCAAAGGAGCGCGATTTTAAGAGCCCGCCCCTTTTCCGGCAGCTGCGTTGCGCAATGCCCCCACGCGATCCACTAAGCTGTGCGCCCTTCTGCTCTTGCGTGCTATGCCCCAAACCCTGTCCGCCCCCGTCCACAGCGAGCTGCTGATCAAGAAAAGCCGCTTCATCGGCTGCGTGCAAGCCGTGGCCGACCGTGCCAGCGCGCAAGCCGTCGTCGATGCGCTCTGGAAGGAGCATCCCGGCGCTGCCCACATCTGCTGGGCACTGCTGGCCGGGGGCCAATCGGCTGCGGTGGACGATGGCGAACCCAGCGGCACCGCCGGCCGCCCCATGCTGGACGTGCTGCGCCACCAGGACCTGGAAGGCGTGCTGGCCACGGTGGTGCGCTACTTTGGCGGCGTGAAGCTGGGTGCAGGTGGGCTGGTGCGCGCCTATACCGACTGCATCGCGCAGGCGCTGCTCAAGGCCGAAAAACAGCCGCTGCAAAAGATGAGCACCCTGCGCTGCGAGGTGCCCTACGCACTGGAAGGCCTGCTGCGCCGCGAGATCGACGCTGCCGGCGCGGTGCTCAACGGCGTGGCGCACGGCAGTCTGGTGCGCCTGGAATGGTGCATGCCCCAAACCCAGGCGCCGGCGTTCATCGCCCGCCTTGACGGGCTGTGCCAGGGGCGGGCTGGCTGGCACCACAGCGCGTGATCCGAGCACCCCAGGTTTTGGCTTTCTTAGGGCTTCAGACCAGGGCACAAACGGCCGATAAATCCATCAACCCTTTTGACCACGGAGCCTGCCATGGACGTTTCCCTCTCCAACCGCATCGTGAGCACCGCCACCGCCCTGGCCAGCCGCGAAACTTCCGACGCCCTCAATGTGCGAGTGCTCAAAAAAGCCCTGGACACCCAGGCCGCTGCAGCCGCCACCTTGCTGCAGGCGGTTCCACAGCCGCCAGCCCAGCCCGGCCTCGCCACATCGGGCAGCCTGGGCACCCAGGTGAACACCTACGCCTGAAGCCAAAGATCGCTATTTATTTGATAGCTAGCACCGCACTGTCTGCGGCTCTGGCGGCTTAGAATGGTCTGAACCCCACCCCGCACACCAGCGCGGGGCTTTCTTGTCAGACCGCCTGCCTTCCTGTGAACCCACCGCTCCCCCCCCCTGCTGCTGCCCCCGGAAAACCCGAACACTTTGTCCGCTGGATCGTGATCCTCGGCTTCCTGACTGCCGTGGCACCGCTGTCGATCGACCTGTACCTGCCCAGCTTTCCACAGATGGAAAAGGACCTGCAGGCGCCGGGCGGCAGCATCGAGTTCTCCCTGGCCACGTTTTTCATTGGCCTCACGCTGGGGCAACTGGTCTATGGCCCCCTGAGCGACCGCTTTGGCCGCAAGCCGCTGTTGCTGGTGGGGTTTGCGCTCTACACCCTGGCATCCATCGCCTGCACGCTGGCGGACAACGTGGTCAGCCTGTGCATTTGGCGCTTTGTCCAGGCCATGGGCGGCTGTGCGGGCATCGTGATTCCGAACGCCATCGTGCGTGACCGCATGGGGGCGCGCGATGCGGCGCGGGTGTTTTCGCTGCTGATGCTGGTGATGGGGCTGGCGCCCATCCTGGCGCCCATCGCGGGCGGCTGGCTGCTGGCGGCCTTTGGCTGGCGCTCCAACTTCGCGGTGCTGATCGGCTTTGGGCTGGTGTGCCTGGCCGCCATCGCCTGGGGCCTGGAAGAAAGCCATGACACCACCCACGAGCCTCCTTTGCGCCTGCGCACCGTGGCGGGCAACTACGCCCTGTTGCTGCGCAATCCCAGCTACCTGGGCTATGTGTTCAGCGGCGGGTTGGTACGGGCGGGCATGTTTGCCTACATTGCCGGATCACCCTTTGTGCTGATCCACCTGTACGGGGTTTCTCCCCAACAGTACGGCTGGTTTTTTGGAGTGAATGCCTTTGGTTTGATCGCATCCAGCCAGATCAACGCCCTGCTGCTCAAGCGCCAAGCCCCGACTGCGCTGCTGCGCCGGGCCTTGTGGGTGCCACTGCTGTCAGGGCTGGGCATGACGATGATGGCCTTGGCTGGCTGGATCACGCTGCCGTGGTTTGCACTGGGCTTCTTCCTGTTCGTGGGCAGTGTAGGCTGGGTGGGTCCCAACGCCAATGCAGCCGCCATGGCCACCCACGGACAAATGGCGGGCACCGCTGCTGCGTTCAACGGCGCAATGGCCTTCCTGTGCGCCACTGTGGCTGGAGGGCTGGTGGGGCTGCTCCACAATGGGACTGGCCAGCCGTTGGCAGGGGTGATGCTGCTGTGTGGGCTGGGAGCCTGGGTGTGCCACCGCTTGCTGGTGCGTCCGGACGCAGGGCACTGAGCCCCTGACGCCCTTACCTGACCACGATCGAAGTCACGGCGTTGATCTTTGGCTGGTAGCTGAAGTCCTCACCGGCCACGCCATTGACCGTGAAGCTGCGCTGCTTGACGCTGTTGTTGCCGTAGGGGCTGGTCACTTCACACGAGCCGGTCGCGTTGGTCACGCAGCTCGCGGCACCACCAGGGGTGAAGGTGCCAGACACGGTGAGGTTGGGCACCGCAGCCCCCCAGTTGCTGCCATCGAAGGCATTGACCTGGATGCGCACCCGGGCGGCCCAACCACCCAGCAAACGGTTCACACGGGTGCCAGACATGGCCATGACACCGCCGACGGTCTGCGCAGATTCGGAAGGCACGCCACTGGCTGCCGCAAACAGCAAGGGGCTGCCCAGAGCGCCCACGGGCGTGGCATTGGACTTGATAAAACGGGCCAATGCTGCAGGGCTGGCGGTCGGGTTTGCCTGCTGCGCCAGCGCCACGGCACCCGCCACATGCGGGGCGGCCATGGAAGTGCCGCTGAGCATCGCCGTCTGGGTGGGGAACTGGTAGCCCATGGACAGGATGCTGGAGCCGGGGGCGTACAGGTCCACACAGCTGCCGAAGTTCGAATACGACGCCCGGGCATCGCTGTTGGTGGTGGCGGCCACAGTCAGGGCCGCAAGTAGTTGCAAGCGTTGCCGGACTCGTTGCCTGCAGCAACCACCACAGGGACGCCGCGGGCAATCAGGTTGGCCACAGCCGTGTCGATGGCGGCGGAAGCGCCGCCTCCCAGTGACATGTTCACCACCGCAGGTTTTTGGTGGTTGGCAGCCAGCCAGTCCACCGCAGCGGCAATGACGCTGCTGCTGCTGGAGCCGTCACAGCCAAACACACGCACCGGCACCAGGTTCACCTGCTTGGCCACCCCGAAGGTCTGTGCACCAAGAATGCCTGCAACATGGCTGCCATGCCCATTGCAGTCGCTGGCCCCCCTGCCATCGCCGACAAAGGTCACGCCCTCCGCCACCCGGCCCGCCACCTCGGTGTGGGCGGCATAAATGCCCGAATCGACGACGTACGCGTTCACCCCGCGGCCCGTCCGGAAGTAAACGTAACTGCGGTCCAGGGGCAAGGTGCGCTGGTCGACCCGGTCCAGGCCCCAGGGGGCATTGGCCTGGGTCGTTGTGCCATCCTGCCGCAGCCGAATTTCCTGGTCGGGCTCCACGCTGAGCACCAGCGGGTTGTTCTGCAAGGCCTGCACGGCCGGCTTGGGCAAGGTGAGCACCAAGCCCTTGAACGCGGTTTCGTAGCGGTGGTGGACCACGCCCCCAAGGCTGGGCAAGAGGGCCTGGACACGTTCAAGGACCTGGGGCTGTCGGGCGTCCAACA
>CAYZPX010000195.1:0-4850 GCA_964480105.1 uncultured Burkholderiaceae bacterium
TCAACCGCATCGTGCTGCGCAGCGCCAGCCTGCTGGGCGCGCCCATCGACGCGGAGGGGGGCTTCGAGATCGCCCGCCGTTCGCGGGGCACGCCGCGCATTGCCAACCGCCTGTTGCGCCGGGTGCGCGACTATGCCGAGGTCAAGGGCGATGGCCGCATCACCCTGGACATTGCCAACCGGGCGCTGGCCATGCTGGATGTCGATCCCGAGGGCTTTGACGTGATGGACCGCAAGCTGCTGGAAGCCGTCATCCACCGCTTTGACGGCGGGCCGGTGGGGCTGGACAACGTGGCGGCCAGCATTGGCGAGGAGGCCGGCACCATCGAGGACGTGATCGAGCCCTACCTGATCCAGCAAGGTTATTTGCAGCGCACCCCGCGCGGGCGCATCGCCACGCTGGCGGCCTACCGCCACCTGGGTGTGACCCCGCCTCAGGCCGCTGACGGCGCCGTCAACCCGGACGGTGCCGCATGAACAAGTCCTTGTCACCGGCCCGCAAGCGCCAGACCGTCTGGGCTGGCATCGCCCTGGTGGCCGCTGCGGCGGTTTGGGGCTGGACGACCCAGCGCGGCACCCTGGTCGATGCGGTGGCCGTGCAGGCGCAGCCGCTGGTGCGCACGGTGCAGTTTTCTGCGCGGGTGGCGACGCTGTCGCGGGTGGAAATTGGCAGCACCGTGACCGGCCGGGTCGAAGCCGTGCGGGTGCGCGAGGGCGATGCGGTGCGCGCTGGCGACCTGCTGGTGCAGCTGGAGTCCGACGAGGCCCGCGCCGCCCTGGCCCAGGCCGAAGCCGCCCAGCGCCAGGCCCAGGCGCGGTTGGCCGGCCTGCGTGGCACGGGCCGCCAGGCCCTGCGGGCCACCCAGGACCAGGCCGAGGCCACCTTGCGCCTGGCCCGAGCCGAGTTGGCGCGGGCGCAGCAGCTGGTGGCGCAGGGTTTTGTCAGCGCTTCCCGCATTGACGAGGCCCAGCGCGCGCTCGACGTGGCGCAGGCGCAGCGCGACGCCGCCCGTGCCCAGGTGCAGGCCAATGCCGAGGCCGGCGCCGACCTGGTCCAGGCCGAGGCGCAGCTTCAGGCCGCTCGCGCCACCACCCAGGCGGCCCGCACCCGGCTGGAGCAGACGCTCTTGCGCGCTCCGACCGCCGCCCGCGTACTGACGCGCGAGGTGGAGCCTGGCCAGATCGTGCAGCCTGGCAAGGTGCTGCTGCGCCTGGCGCTGGACGGCCCGACCCAGCTCAAGGCCCAGGTCGATGAACGCTTTTTGGCGCAGCTGCAGCCCGGCCAGCCGGCCAGCGTGGTGGCCGATGCCCATGCGGGCCAGCCCTTCGCGGCACAGGTGCTGTCGCTGTCGCCCTTGGTTGATGCCCAGCGCGGCGCGGTCGAGGTCAAGCTGGCGCTGCCGCAAGCGGCACCGGCCTTCTTGCGCGAGGACATGACCCTCTCGGTCGAGGTGGAAACCGGCCGCCGCGAGCGCGCGCTGGTGCTGCCGCTGGCGGCCCTGCAGGGCGGTGCGACCGAAACCTCCTCCCAGGTCTGGGTGGCCGAGGACGGCCGTGCCCGCTTGCGCCCGGTGGCGCTGGGCCTGCGCACACTCGAAGCCGCCGAGGTCCGCGAGGGCCTGGCGGAAGGCACCCAGGTGCTCCTGGCCCCGAACCTGCAGGAGGGCCAGCGGGTGCGCCCCCGGCTACAGCCGTCGCGCCTGGCCCCGTCCCCCGCGCAGGCCGCTTCTTCAGGTGCCGCCGGGGCGGCCCTGAGCAACGCCATGGGCCGCTAAAACCATGAACCTGACCATGGCCCGCTGGCGCCGCTGGGGTTTCGAGTGGCAGGTGGCCACGCGCTTTTTGCGCGAGGGCCGGATGCAGACTTTGCTCATCATCGTGGGCGTGGCGGCAGGGGTGGCGGTGGTGGCCTACATCTCCGCGCTGATTACCGGCCTGCAGGCCAGCACGCTGACCAAAACCCTGGGCGCGCAGGCGCATGTGCAGCTGCGCTCGCCGGACGATGTGGTGCTGCCGGCTGCTCGCCCGGAACCCGGCGCGGCCCAGCTGAGCGACACCCAGCCGCGCGCCCAGCGCCTGCGCTCGGTGGTGGGTTGGCAGGCGCTGGTGCCGATTCTGGAAGCGCATCCGCTGGTCGAAGCCGTCTCGCCCATGGCGGCAGGTGCGGGCCTGGCCTTGCGCGGAGAGGCGGTGCAGTCGATTGCGCTGCTGGGCGTGGATCTGGACCGCTACGACCGCATCGTCGGCCTGCGCGGCAAGGTGGTGACCGGCACGGCTCGCCTGGCACCGGGCGAGGCCGTCATTGGCCGCGAGCTGGCCAGCGACCTGGGCGTGCGCCCGGGCGACCGGCTCACCCTGCAGTTCGGCACGGCGGGCGCGCTCACCGAATCGGTGCGCGTGACGGCCCTCGTGGACCTGGGCGTGCGCGACCTGAACCGCCGCACCGTCATCGTGCCGCTGCGCGCCGCGCAAAGCCTGCTGGGCCTGCCCGGCGGCGTGACCAGCCTGGACCTGCGCCTGCGCGATGTCTGGGCAGCGCAGGACCTGGCCCGCGACTGGCGCCGCCAGTACCCCTATCAGGTGGACAGCTGGCAGGAGAACAACGCCCAGCTGGTGTCCGCGCTGAACGCCCAGTCGGTCAGCACCGCCATCATCCGGGGCGTGGTGCTGGTCGTGGTGGTGCTGGGCATCGCCAGCGTGCTGGTGGTGTCGGTGGTGCAAAAGCACCGCGAAATCGGCATCCTGCGCGCCATGGGCACCACCCGGGGGCAGATCCTGCGGGTGTTTTTGCTGCAGGGCGCCATCGTCGGGGCGGTGGGATCGGCGCTGGGGCTGGCGCTGGCCGTGGCGCTGATCTGGGGCTTCACCACCTTCGTGCGCGGCTCGGACGGGCTGCCGCTGTTCAACATTGCTTTGCCTATGGACATTGCCTGGCGTGTGGCGCTGATTGCCACCGTCTGTGGCGTGCTGGCGGCGATTGCCCCGGCCCGTCGCGCCGCCGCGATGGACCCGGCCCAGGCGATCCGGGTGTGAACGGATGAACGTCTCCTCTTCCACCCCGCTGGTGCAGCTGCAGGGCCTGCGCAAGACCTATGCCCAGGGCCTGCCCAATGAATTCGAGGTGCTGCACGGCCTGGACTTGCACATCGCGCAGGGTGAGTTCGTCGCGCTGATGGGGCCCTCGGGCTCGGGCAAGAGCACCTTGCTGAACATCCTGGGCCTGCTGGAGCGCGCCACCGCCGGCAGCTACCGCCTGCAGGGCGAGGAAATCTTGGGGCTGGACGATGCGGCGCTGACGCTGCGCCGCCGCGCCCTGCTGGGCTTCGTCTTCCAGTTCCACCACCTGCTGCCAGCCTTCACCGCGCTGGAGAACGTGACCCTGCCGGTGCTGATGGCCGAGGGCCATGTGGCCACCGCGCAGCGCGAGCGGGCCCGTGCCCTGCTGGCGGCGGTGGGCCTGGCCCAGGCCGAGGGCAAGCGCCCTGGCGAGCTGTCCGGCGGCATGCAGCAGCGCGTGGCCATGGCCCGCGCCCTGGTGATGGACCCGCCGCTGGTGCTGGCCGACGAGCCCACGGGCAACCTGGACCAGGCCTCGTCCAGCGAGGTGTTTGCGCTGATGCGCCAGATCCACGCCGAGCGCGGCACCACCTTCCTCATCGTCACCCACGACCCCCGCCTGGGCGCGCGCTGCGACCGCTGCATCGAACTGGTCGATGGCCGCATCGCGCGGGATGGGGTGGTGCGCGCCGAGAAAGGGACGCTGCTGGGCTTCTGAGTCCGGTCAGGTGCTGGTTTCGTCCCGCACCGCTTCGGCGTCTTCGAGGTGGCTGGTGTCGCCCCAGCCCACCAAAGTCCGCCACTGAAAGCGCAAACGCTGTCAATGTGCGAACAAGTGATTACGATGCGGTCATGTACACCATCAAGAAAACCCAGCAGTTCAGCGATTGGATTGACGGTATCAAGGACAACTTGACCCGCATCCGACTCAACAGACGATTGGACAAAGCGCAGCGTGGTCTGCTTGGGGACGTGGCCCCGGTGGGCGAAGGTGTCAGCGAAATGCGCGAGTTCTTCGGCCCCGGCTGGCGCATGTACTACATGCAACGGGGAGATGTATTGATCGTGATGCTGGGCGGTGGTGAAAAAAGCAGCCAAACCGCAGACATTGCCGCGGCTGTTGCCCTGTCCAAAACCCTTGAGGAGTAACTGACGATGAGCGAAAAAACAAAAATTTCCGAGCTGGCCACCTTCGACATGGCAGAAGCGCTGAATACCGAAGAAGATATTGCCAACTACCTGACCTTGGTTCTGGAAGAAGGCGATATGTCCGAGTTCAACCACGCGCTCAATGTGGTGGCCCGTGCGCGGGGCATGACAGCAGTGGCCGAGCAATCTGGTCTGACCCGCGAGGCGCTGTACAAGGCTCTGCGCCCCGAATCACAACCACGCTTTGACACGATTTACCGGGTGTGCAAGGCACTGGGCGTGCGTCTGGTAGCGCAGACTGCGGCCCATGCTTGAGGCGCCAACCCATCCGGTCCGCGCTTGGCCTACCATCAGAGCGTTTTTCAGTGAAATACCTTGCGTTGGTGGTAGTCGAGGTACGCAGCCAGTTGCTGGCTGGGTGGATGCCGCAGCGCCATGGGCAAACTTAGCGTCTGTTGATGCTGGCGGGTCAGACGCGGTGAAATTTGCATCTGCCCAGCGCTGTCAAACGTGATCAAACCTTTGTCAAAAAGCGCGTCCAGGTTGGCCGACAACAGCAGTCCATTGTGGCTGTCGAGCCGTTCTCGGGCGGTCGAGTCAGCCCACGGTTTGACGTGGGAAGCCCGGAGCACTTCGTTGCAGGTC
>CAYZPX010000196.1:0-4845 GCA_964480105.1 uncultured Burkholderiaceae bacterium
CTACCGCATGGACCCCGTGCCCGCCGTGGGCGAGCACACCGAGGCCATCCTGCGCGCCCTGGGCCGTGACGAGGCGCAGATGGCCCAGCTGCGCGCCGCCAAGGCCATCTGATTGCTATTGAAATAATAGCTAATACCGATTGCAGTCATTGGCCTGGAAGCCAATTTCACCAAAAATGAGCAGGAGACATCCCCCATGAGCACTTCCGCAACCCCCCCCAGCGCCCAGCTCGCCGCCTTTGCCGCACATTTGCGTTTTGACGACCTTCCCGAGTCCGTGGTCCGCAAGACCGAGGATTTGATGGTCGACTGGTTCGGCTCCGCCGTGGCTGGCCATGGCTCGCGGCCTGTGGAGAGCATTGCCCGCTTCGCCCAGGCCATGGGCAGCGCGCAGGGCCCCAGCGAAGTCCTCGTCAGCGGCGCCAGCAACAGCCCCTACCTGGCGGCCATGGCGAACGCCGCCGCCTCGCACGTGGCCGAGCAGGACGATGTGCACAACGGCTCGGTCTTTCACCCCGCCGCCGTGGTCTTCCCGGCAGCCGTGGCGGCCGCGCAGGCCTTGGGTTCCAGCGGACGCGATCTGCTGCTGGCCTCGGTCGTGGGCTATGAGGTGGGCATCCGGGTGGGTGAATTCCTGGGCCGCTCGCACTACAAGGTCTTCCACACCACCGGCACTGCCGGCACGCTGGCGGCGGCCGCCGCCGTGGGCAGCCTGCTGAAGTTGGATGCCACGCAGATGCAGCACGCGCTGGGCTCGGCCGGCACCCAGGCCGCCGGCCTGTGGGAGTTTTTGCGCACCGCCGCTGACAGCAAGCAGCTGCACACTGCTCACGCCGCCGCTGCTGGCCTGATGGCCGCCTACCTGGCCAAGGACGGCTTCACGGGCGCGGCGCAAATCCTCGAAGGCCCGCAGGGCATGGCCGCCGGCATGTCCAGCGATGCCGATCCGGCCAAGCTGGTCGATGGTCTTGAGAACGGGAAGGTGACGCGCTGGGCGACGCCCGAGACCTCCTTCAAATGGCACGCCAGCTGCCGCCACACCCACCCAGCGGCCGATGCGCTGTTGCAGGTCATGCAGCAGCACCAGCTCAAGCCCGCCGACCTGGCCCGCGTCGAGACCCTGGTGCACCAGGGCGCGATCGACGTGCTGGGTCCGGTGGTCAAGCCGGTCACCGTGCACCAGAGCAAATTCAGCATGGGCACTGTGCTGGCGCTGGCAGCGCAGTTTGGCCACGCCGGCCTGACCGAGTTCGACGAACATTTCCTGAGCGACACCACCCAGGCCCTGCGCGACAAGGTCACGATGGCGCTGGACCCCGAGGTCGATGCCGCCTACCCGCGCCGTTGGATTGGCAAGGTGATTGTGCACACCACCGACGGCCGCGTGCTGCATGGCCGCGTCGATGAGCCCAAGGGCGACCCCGGCAACACCCTGAGTCGCGAGGAAATCACCGCCAAGGCCCTGCGCTTGGCCGCCTACAGCAAGGGCGCCACGCCCCAGGCCATGCAGCAGGCGGTGGACCGCCTGTGGAACGTGGCCCAGTGGCCCACCGTCGGGCGCCTGCTGGACGGGGCTGCCGCATGAGCACCCCCGGCACCGCCGTGGCGCCCCGACCGCTGGGCGAGGCGCGCAGCTTGCTGTTCGTGCCCGGCGACCGGCCCGAGCGCTTTGCCAAGGCCCTGGCCAGCGGCGCCGATGCGGTCATCCTGGACCTGGAAGACGCCGTGGCCCCTGCCGCCAAGGAGGGCGCCCGCGCCGCCATTGCCCAGGCCTGGGCCACCTTGCCCGCCGCCCAGCGCGCCCGGGTGCTGCTGCGCACCAACGCCGCCGGCACCCCCTGGCAGGCGGGCGACCAGGCGCTGGCCGTGCAACTGGCCGGCCAAGGCCTGGGGGGGCTGCTGCCCGCCAAGGTGGAAAGCGCCGACGACCTGGCCGCGCTGGCGCAGGCCTGCCCGGGCGTGGCGCTCCTGCCGCTGATTGAAAGCGCCCGCGGCCTGGACGCCTTGCCCGCCATCGCCCGCGCACCGCAGGTGCGGCGCCTGGTGTTCGGTCACCTGGACTTTCAGTCCGACCTGGGCATGGCCTGTGGCCCGGACGAAGCCGAGCTGCTGCCCGCCCGCTGGGCCGTGGTGCTGCAGTCCCGCCTGGCGGGACTGGCTGCGCCGGTCGATGGCGTGACCACCGCGCTGGACGACCCCGCGATCCTCAGCGCCGACACCCAGCGCAGCCGCCGGCTGGGTTTTGGCGCCAAGCTGTGCATCCACCCGGCGCAGGTGCTGGGCATGCACCGTGCGCTGGCGCCCAGCGCTGCCGAGTGCGATTGGGCCCGCCGTGTGCTGGCGGCGGTGGAGGCTGCGGGCAACGGCCCAGGCGCCGGCGCGATCCGCGTCGATGGCCGCATGGTCGATGCCCCGGTCATCGCACTGGCCCGGCGCCACTTGGCGCTGGAGTTTCGGGAACCCGGTGAATGACCCCGGACTCTGCACCCCGTCCGCAAGGACTTCATACTGCGACGGGGCCCTTTGGCACCCATTGACAACAACGAACCTCTGGAGACACCGATGATTGCTCGCAAACATCTGCTTCGTTCCACCGCTCTCGCAGCCTTCCTGGCCGCCACAGGCCTGCCGGCCCTGGCCCAGGGCTTCCCGGACAAATCCATCACCATGGTGATCCCTTTTGCCGCAGGCGGTCCCACCGATGTGGTGGCGCGCATGCTGGCCGTTCCCATGGGCAAGACCCTGGGCCAGAGCGTGGTGGTGGAAAACGCCGTGGGCGCCGGCGGCACGATTGCGGCCACCAAGGTGGCCCGCTCCACCCCCAACGGCTACACCATCTTCCTGCACCACATGGGCATGTCCACGTCGCCGGCGCTGTACCGCAAGCTCAGTTTTGATCCGCTCAAGGACTTTGAGTACATCGGCCAGGTGGTCGATGTGCCCATGACCCTGCTGGCGCGCAAGGACTTTCCGGCGACCAACCTGCAGGAGCTCCTGACCTATGTGAAGGCCAACAAGGACAAGGTTTCGCTCGCCAATGCCGGCCTGGGCGCCGTGTCGCACCTGTGCGGCCTGCTGTTCATGAGCAGCATTGGCGTGGACCTGACCACCGTGCCCTACAAGGGCACCGGCCCGGCGATGAACGACCTGCTGGGCGGCCAGGTGGACCTCTTGTGCGACCAGACCACCCAGACGGTGCCGATGATCAAGGAAGGCCGCGTCAAGGCCTTTGGCGCCACCACCTTGCAGCGCCTGTCGGCCTTGCCCCAGTTGCCCACACTGGACGAGCAGGGGCTCAAAGGCTTCGAGGTCAAGGTCTGGCACGGCATGTACGCGCCCAAGGGCACGCCGACCGAGGTCATCAACAAGCTCAATGCCGCACTGCGCACGGCCTTGCAGGACCCCATGGTCAAGCAGCGCTTGGCCGATCTGAGCTCTGAAATCCCCGCGCCCGACAAGGTCACGCCCCAGGGCCTGAAGACCCATCTGGAAGCCGAAATTCAGAAATGGGGCCCCGTCATCCGCAAGGCAGGCATTTACGCCGATTGATGCGGTCTGCATGGCCTGGTCCTGGCCTGGGGTCAGGCCATCGAGCGGTCAAATCAGGCGCCAGGTCAATAAAGACGTGCGGTACTAGCTATCAATTTAGGAGTTCCCCTGCGTCAGTGCCAGGTACGCTTGGCGGGTCTCAGGGGAGACGGCGGCCAGCAGCTGGGCGTGGGGGGTCTGGTGGCGGGCCAGCATGCGGGCGGAGGCCACGGCCTTGGACTTGCAAAACCAGTGGCAGCTGTGCTGCATCAAAAACAGCTCTGCCGCCAGGCGGTAGGCACGGTCGCGCAGCTGTTTGGTATCGGCAAGGTCGCGGGGCTGGGCGACGGCACGGGCAATGCCGTCGGCGTGAATCTGGAGCAGCGCTCGGAAATCAAAGCAGGTCTGTGGCAAGAGCCGATCGATGCCCGCAATGGCGATGGGCCAGCGGCTGACCTGGGTGTGCGCTAAGTAAACCTTGTTCATCTCAGCGGCGAGTCGGCCGAACTGGGTGGCGAGCACTTCTTCCTGGTGGTGGATGCGCTCCCAGCGGTCTTCAGCCCGCTGAGGATCGGGTTCACTCAGGGCCTGCAAGGCGCCTTCGGTGACGGCTTCCATCAGGCGTTCGATGGGGTAGTGGCGCAGGTGTTGGCCCAGCAAGGCCATGCGGGCGCGCTGTTGGCGGCGGTTGAAGCCCGCCAGCACCACGGCGACGGTGATCACCAGAATCAAGATGTCCATAGGGTTTCAGGGGGGTCGCGCCCCGCAGGGCAGGGCGTGCGTTGGCGGTTTCAGGACCAGGACAGGCTGGCCAGGTCGTTGACAAAAATGGGCATGTCTTTCCACAGGCCCTTGAGCTGCTTGTTCGCCACCGTGACCCACAGCGCCTGGTAGAGGAAGCCGTGGGCGGCGTCTTCAGCCAGCAGCTTTTGTGCCTCGCCCAGCAGCTTGGCGCGGTCGGCGGGGCGGGGGGCGTTCTTGATCTTTTCGTACAGCGCGTTGAATTTGGGCGACTGGTAGCCCCAGTAGTAGTCCGGCTTGGCAAAGTTGCCCAGATCAAAGGGCTCGACGTGCGAGACGATCGTCAGGTCGTACTGCTTGTTGCCGTAAGTGCCGCTGAGCCACTGCGCCCATTCCACGTTCTGCAGTTTCACGGTGATGCCGATCTTGGCCAGCTGCGCGGCAATCACCTCGCCGCCCTGGCGGGCGTAGGGCGGTGGCGGCAGGGTCATGGTCAGTTCCAGCGGGGTCTTGATACCGGACTCGGCCATCAGCTTTTTGGCCTTGTCCAGGTCAAAGGGATTGATGCCGGTGGTG
>CAYZPX010000197.1:0-4806 GCA_964480105.1 uncultured Burkholderiaceae bacterium
TCTTTCTCGCGCAGGGCCGGGGCGTCGGGCCTTTGCGCGGCATGCTGGAGCAGCATTTGCGGGAACGTGGTCGTCATTCCGAATCCTCAAGGGTCTAAGGGGCCAGGGGGGCTGGCAAGCACGGGCCGATTGGCAATGTCGTGCAATTTCCGCGGATGGTAGGGACGGCTTTGACGCTTTTTTGTCTTTACGACGACAATTTACGGGAAAATACCGAGCAAATTGTTTCAGGTAGCCTTGGAGAGAGGCCCTACCGTTTTGCCCATGAGCCAGGACCTTTCGCTGCACCAGCGCCGCCGCGCCCCCACTTCTGATGAACTCCACGGCATCCCCTGGCTGGCTGTGTTGCAGTCCTTCGAGCGCGAACGTGCTATCACCGCCCTGGTCGTCGGCGATGCCCAACCTGGTGACTATGTTTGCCGCATGGGCCGGCCTGTGACCTACTGGTTTGGCGTGGTCGAAGGCCTCTTGAAAATGAGCACCGACAACGCCCAGGGCCAGTCCATGACCTACACCGGATTGCCCCCTGGCGGCTGGTTTGGCGAGGGCACGGCCATCAAGCGCGAGCCCTACCGTTACAACGTCCAGGCGCTGCGCAAGAGCGTGGTGGCCGGCCTGCCGATTGACACCTTCCACTGGCTGCTGGACCACTCGATTGGCTTTAACCGCTATGTGATGAACCAGCTCAACGAGCGCCTGGGCCAGTTCATCGCTGCCCGGGAAATCGACCGCATCAGCAACCCCGAAATGCGTGTGGCCCGCAGCCTGGCCACCCTGTTCAATCCCACGCTGTTTGCGGGCGTGGGCGAGGTGCTGCGCATCACCCAGCAGGAGCTGGCCTACCTGGTGGGCCTGTCGCGCCAGCGTGTCAACGAGGCCCTGACGACCTTGGCGGCCCGTGGCCTGATTTGCGTCGAATACGGTGGCCTGCGCGTGCTGGATCTGGACGCTTTGCGCGCGGGCACTTTTGCCCTGGGGGACTGAGCGCGGACAATACGCCCCATGTCCGATGCTCCGTCTTCCCCGCCGCCGGCCGATGCGCCAGCGGGCAGCCCTCCCGCCCGTCCCGTGCTGCGCAAGCCTGCGCAAACTGCCGCCCCGGCGGCCACCTCGCGCCTACCCACCCGTCCCGCTGCGCGGGCCGCTTACCTGAGCGCCCAGGCCCCCAGCCCGCGCCGCGATCCCCGTGACCCGCGTGATCCGCGCGATTCCCGTGACCTACGTGACTCACGCGATCCCCGTGATCCTCATGATCTGCGCCGTGACCCGCAGCGGCGGGGGCCGGCTGCGCCACCGCCGCCCCGACGCCCAGCGCCGGCGGCCTTTGTGGACCGCGCTTCTGCTCCTGTGCCGATCAAGCGCCCGGCTGCCGACAACGGCCTCCTGCGCCTGAACAAGCGCCTGGCCGATCTGGGCCTGTGCTCTCGCCGTGAGGCCGACGACTGGATCGCGCGCGGCTGGGTCCGTGTCAACGGCCAGGTTGCGGCCATGGGCGTGCAAGTCGGCCCCAACGACCGCATCGAGGTGGACCGCCAGGCCCAGGGCCAGCAGGCGCAGCAGGTCACCATCTTGCTGCACAAGCCCATGGGCTATGTCAGCGGCCAGGCCGAAGACGGCCACCAGCCCGCGCTGACCCTGGTCCAGCCGGAGCGGCACTGGAAGGGCGACGCTTCGCGCACCCGTTTTCACCCCAGCCAGCTGCGCGGCCTGGCCCCGGCGGGCCGGCTCGACATCGACTCCACCGGCCTGCTGGTGCTCACCCAGGACGGCCGCGTGGCCCGCCAGCTGATTGGCGAAGACTCCGTCATGGAAAAGGAATACCTGGTGCGCGTGGCCTATACCGGTGCCGCCAACCGGGCGGCCGAATCGTCGGCGGCCGCCACCTATGGCCGCCTGCAGGAGATTGACGAGCGTGACGCCGTGCGCAGCGATGTGCAATCTGTCTTCCCCGCCGACCAGCTCGCGCTGCTGCGCCACGGCCTGAGCCTGGATGGTCAGCTACTCAAACCTGCCCAGGTCGACTGGCAAAACCCCGAACAGCTGCGCTTCGTGCTCACCGAGGGCAAGAAGCGCCAGATCCGCCGCATGTGCGAGCAGGTCGGCCTCAAGGTGCTGGGCCTCAAGCGCGTGCGCATCGGTCGCATCCTGCTGGGCACCCTGCCCGCCGGCCAGTGGCGCTACCTGCTGCCGCACGAACGGTTCTGATCCCCGATGGATGCCTTGCTGAACGCCATCGCCGCGATGGCGCTGCCCCACGATGCCCAGCGCATCTTCCATGGCCGCGGTGGCTTGTACCCCGGGTGCGAGCACTGGACGTTCGACGCCTATCCGCCCGTCTGGGTACTGACCAGCTTCCAGCCCGTCGGTGACGACGCACTGGCCACGGTGCAGGCCGCATTGGCCCAGCGTTGGGAGCAACTCGCCCCCGGCGAGCCCTTGAACCTGGTCTTCCAGTGCCGCCACGAAGGCAGTGCCGACACCCGCCTGCTGGCGGGCACTGTGCCCGACCCCCATGTCGTCACCGAAGCGGACAGCCGCTACCGGGTGCAGGTGCTGCGTGGCCAGAACCACGGCCTGTTTCTGGACATGGCCGAAGGCCGCCGCTGGGTGCGCGCCCAGGCGCAGGCCCAGCCTGGCATGCGTGTGCTCAACCTGTTTGCCTACACCTGCGCGTTTTCGGTCGTCGCCTTGCAAGGCGGTGCCGCGCAGGTGGTGAACGTGGACATGGCCCGGGGCGCCCTCGCTGTGGGCCAGCAGAACCACCCGCTCAACGGCCTGGCGGGCGGCGCCAGCTTTTGGGCGCACGACATCTTCAGTTCCTGGGGCAAGATCACCCGCGCGGGCCCCTACGACCTGGTCATCATGGACCCGCCCAGTTACCAGAAAGGCAGTTTTGTGGCCACCAAGGACTACGCCCGCCTGGTGCGCCGCCTGCCCGACTTGCTCGCCCTTGGCGGTCGAGCCCTGCTCTGCCTGAACGCCCCCGAACTGGACCAGGCCTTCCTGCAAGCGCAGGTGGCGGAACTGGCACCCGAACTGGTTTTTGTAGAGCGTTTGCCGAATCCGCCAGCCTTCGCCGATGTCTCGCCCGACCGGGCTTTGAAGGTGCTGGTGTACCGGGCGCCTTGACGGGCCCCGGTTCGCGCGGGACCCAGGCAGAAATCGGTAAGATGCGCGCCTTCGGGCCTCTAGCTCATGCTTGGTTAGAGCAGCGGACTCATAATCCGTTGGTGCCGAGTTCGACTCTCGGGGGGCCCACCACATTCACAAAAAGGGTCCGGATGATTCCGGGCCCTTTTTGCTGTGATCAAAGCACCCCATGCCCCACACCCTTCCCGCCTGCCCGCAATGCGGCCAAGAAAACACCTATCCCGATGGCGACCAGTTCATCTGTCCTGACTGCGTGCACGAATGGCCCCAGGTGGCCGCTGCCGGCCAGGACGACGGAGCGACTGGCGACGGTGTGGTGCGCGATGCCAACGGCAACCCGCTGCAGGACGGCGATGCGGTGATCCTGGTGAAGGACCTCAAGGTCAAGGGCTCCTCGTCCACCCTGAAAAAGGGCACCAAGATCAAGAGCATCCGCCTGGTCGATGGCGCCGATGGCCACAACGTGGACTGCAAGACGGACCTGGGCAGCATGCTGTTGAAGTCCGAGTTCTTGAAGAAGGCGTAAGTCCGCAGGCGCAAGCCCGCATTCCGCCCCGCGCCGCCTTCTTGCGGCTTTTTTCGCTTGAAAAGTCTGCCCCCCATCTGCTCGCACACCACGTGGGACGCTTACGAAAGTTCCAAATGTCCGAGGTGGACGACTGGGTGCGCGCCGGGGGCGTGGATAAACAAAAAACGAACGATTCGACAGGAAACTGACCATGACCAGTAGTCAACAACGCGCCGAACTTCAACGCCGGATCTGGCAAATCGCCAACGATGTCCGAGGCGCCGTGGACGGTTGGGATTTCAAGCAATACGTGCTGGGCACTCTGTTCTATCGCTTCATCAGCGAAAACTTTGCAGCCTACATCGAGGGCGGTGACGAGAGCATCCACTACGCCGCGCTGAACGACGTGGTCATCACGCCAGAAATCCGGGACGATGCCATCAAAACTAAGGGCTACTTCATCTACCCCAGCCAGCTGTTCGCCAACGTGGCCGCCAGTGCCAACACCAACGACAGTCTGAACACCGACCTGGCAGCGATTTTCTCTGCCATTGAAACCTCAGCCCTGGGCTACCCGTCCGAGCGCGACATCCGTGGCCTGTTCGCCGACTTCGACACCACCAGCAACCGCCTGGGCAACACCGTCAAAGACAAAAACGCCCGCCTTGCGGCTGTGCTCAAAGGCGTGGCCGAGCTGGACTTTGGCGACTTCGATGCCAGCCACATCGACCTGTTCGGCGATGCTTATGAATTCCTGATCTCCAACTACGCCGCCAACGCTGGCAAGTCTGGGGGCGAGTTTTTCACGCCGCAGCAGGTCTCCAAGCTGATCGCCCGGCTGGCCATGCACGGGCAGAGCAGCATCAACAAGATTTACGACCCCGCCTGCGGCTCTGGCTCGCTGCTGCTGCAAGCCAAAAAGCAGTTTGACGCCCACATCATCGAAGACGGCTTCTTCGGCCAGGAACTCAACCACACCACGTACAACCTGGCGCGGATGAATATGTTCCTGCACAACGTCAACTACGACAAATTCAACATCGAGCTGGGCGACACCCTCATCGAGCCGCACTTTGGCGATGACAAACCCTTCGATGCCATCGTTTCCAACCCGCCGTATTCGGTGAAGTGGGTGGGCAGCGACGACC
>CAYZPX010000198.1:0-4774 GCA_964480105.1 uncultured Burkholderiaceae bacterium
AACCGGGTCAGGCCGCTGCATTGCCTGAAACCTACGTGCAGCACCCACTGAGCGCTGCTTTCCCGCGCATGACGCCTGAGGAATTTCAGGAGTTGAAGGATTCCATTGAGGTGCTGGGCGTGCAAAACCCCATCACCTTGCACGACGGGATGGTGATTGATGGCTGGCACCGCTACAGCGCCGCGCGTGAGGTGGGCCTGCCCTGCCCTGCGGTGGAGCTGGCGCAGGACATAGACCCAAGGGAGTTCGTGGTTGCGCAGAACAAGGCCCGCCGCCATGTGACCAAGGCGCAGTTGATTGCCGCAGCCAGTGCGGTCTATCAGTGGCGTCCACATGGCGGCAACCAATCCGCACTGAGTGCGGGCCACATCTCCAGCAAGCAAATGGCCGAGAACTTGAATGTTGGGGTTCGCTCAGTGGAGCAATTCCGAGCCATCGAAAACAAGGCCGCCCCCGCCGTCGTGGAGGCCGTCAAGCGTGGCGAGCTGGGATTGCCCAAGGCCGCAGCCATCGCCAAGTTGCCGCGCGAGCAGCAGGCCCAGGCCATCAGCAAGCCCTTGCCGCGCCCGGTAGTCGTGGTGCCCCCACCGCCCAGCAGCGCCGCGCCTGACCCGTGGGCCGACCTGCCCAAAGGTGACAACACCGTCCCCGAGGACGTGAACCCGGACGACTTTGGCCCCAGCGATGAAGAGATTGCCGAAGCCGAAGCCCAGGACAAGGCCGAGCGCGAGCTGGTGGCCAAGATGATTGCTGCTGACGACGTGGTGGCCGAGCTGGCAGCCGAGGTCAAGCGCCTGATTGCCTTGAATGAAGGACTCAACCGCCGCATCGATAGCCTGATGCGCGAGAAGTCCGACGCCATTACTTGGATGAAGAAATACGAGGCGCAAAACCGCCGCCTGTTCAAGGAGCTGGACGCCCTTAAAAAAGGCGGTGCCAAATGACCGCCGCCAACGAATCCCGGCTGTTTGCCGAAGAAGCGCCCCGTTACGACGGTGCCAAGTTCCCCACGCCGCGCCCGTTCCAAGAGTCGGCCCACCAGTCACTGCGCCAAGGCTTTTTGGAAGGCCACCGTCGCCAGCTTATTGCAGCGCCCACGGGTGCGGGAAAGAGCATCCTCGCGCTGCGCATCATCCACGAGGCGCTGCTACGCGGCAAACGTGCGGTGTTCTTGGCCGACAGAACCACGCTGATCAACCAGACCAGCGCCGCCGCTGTGGCCGTGGGCCTGCACGAGCACGGCATCATTCAATCGAACCACCCGCGCCGGGATGCGAGCCTGCCCTTTCAGATTGCCAGCACCCAGACCATCGCCAAACGCGGGTTCTGGCCACAGCTTGACGTGCTGGTGATAGACGAGGCGCACACCATGCATTCCGCTTGGGTGGAGTTCGCCAAGAGCACCAAGGCCGTAGTGATTGGCTTGTCGGCTACCCCGTTCACCCGTGGACTGGGGCAAGTGTTCACCCGGCTGATCAACGCCACCACCATGCACGAACTGACCCAATCGGGTGTGCTGGTGCCCATGCGCGCGCTGTCTTGCGTGCGCCCGGACATGGCTGGCGCTGCTGTCACCAAGTCCGGGGAGTGGACGGACAAGGCCGCCGAAGAACGCGGAATGCAGATCGTGGGCGACGTGGTGGCCGAGTGGATGGCGCACGGCGAGAACCGCAAAACCATCGTGTTCGGCGCGAGCATTGCCCACTGCCATGAGCTGTGCCGCCAGTTCTCAGACGCCGGGGTGCTGGCTGCGGTGTTCACCAGTGAGACTAGCTCCAGCGAACGGGAAATGCTGGTGGCCGAGTTCTCTAAGCCAGATGCCAGCCTGCGAGTTCTCATATCGGTGGAGGCACTGGCCAAGGGCTTCGACGTGCCCGACGTGGGTTGCGTGGTGGACTGCCGACCCTTGCGCAAAAGCCTCTCGACTGCCATCCAGATGTGGGGCCGAGGGCTGCGCTCCAGCCCTGCCACGGGCAAAACGGACTGCATCTTGCTCGACCACAGCGGCAACATCCTGCGCTTTGCCGACGACTTCGAGCAGGTGTTCCATGAGGGCATCGAGTCCTTGGACATGGGCGAGAAGCTCGACCGCACCCCACGCCAAGAGCCCGAGGAGTTCGAGGCCAAGGGGTGCCCAAGCTGTGGCCACAAACCCTTTCGCAAGCGCTGCATGAGCTGTGGCTACGAGAAGCCCGCCCCGGTGCAAGAGAACGCCGAAGCGGGGCAGATGGTGGAAATTTCCATTGGCAAGGGTAAGAACCGCAAGGTCTTGGCCAACAACCCGGCGCACCTGTGGGCACAGCTTTGCAGCTACGCCAGGGCGCACAGCGCACCCGACAAGCAGCACTGGCGCGCGCGCTTCTTGTTCAAGGACATTACGGGCAACTTCCCGCCTGATAGCTGGCACATCAGCACCGCCCCCGACGTGCCCGTGAGCCATGCCACGACCAGCAAGATCAAGGCCCTGAACATTCGGCGCAACATCTACCGGAGGGCCGCATGAGCTTCATCCAGTTTGCTCGCGCCCATGGCGTGGAGATTGACCCGGCCCGCCTGTACCCCGGCGAGAAGATCAAGCGCTGCGGCACCGTTGAAAAACCCCGCTCCAGAAATGGCGCCTACTTCTGGGATGGGCAGCGCGGCTGGGTGTTCAACTGGGCAGGACAGGCCCAGGTGCAATGGTTCAACGACCCCGCCGCCAAACCGTGGACGGAAGCCGAAAAGGCCGCATGGAAGGCCCAGCGCCAGGCGCAGCGCATTCGCCAGGAACAAGGCTACCAGCGCGCCGCCCAGCAGGCCCACGAGCTGCTGCGCACGGCCACGCCAGGCACCCACAGCTACCTGCACAGCAAAGGCTTTCCCCAGGCCCAGGGGCTGATTGCCCCAGATGGTGCCTTGCTGATTCCCATGCGCCACCACCAGACCAACGCGCTGCAAGGCGTGCAGATGATTCGCTGGTTGGAGGGCGAGCGCCGCCACGAAAAGAAGATGCAGCCCTACGGCATGAAGGCCGCAGGCGCTGTGCATCGCATGGGGTCGAACAACACCTTCGAGACGTGCCTTGTAGAGGGCTACGCCACGGGTTTAAGCGTGCTGGAGGCGCTGCGCGGCATGGGCGTGCAGGCCGTGGTGCTGGTGTGTTTTAGCGCCCACAACCTGACGTTGGTAGCCCAGGGCGTGCATGGGCGTGCCTACGTGTTTGCCGACCACGACAAGAGCGGCACAGGCCAGAGCGCCGCCGAGCAAACCGGCCTACCCTGGTGCATGAGCCCGATAGAGGGCTGGGACGCGAACGACCTGCACCAGCGCGCCGGGGTGCTGGCCGTGCGCCAGTTGCTCATGCGGGTGCGCCTGCAACGGAAAGGAGCCTGAGATGAACCACCGCAAAAACGGCAAGCACACCGACCCACGCGGGCACAGCATTCGCGTATATGCCGACATCTACGACAGCCCCGCATTCAAGGCCCTTTCGCCACACGACGTAATGGCCTATCTGGCGCTGCTGCGCGAACTCAAGGGCTACAACAACGGGGATTTGTCACTGCCCCTGAGCCGCGCCAAAGAGTGCGGCATTGGCCACCACGTCACGCTGGCCCGCAGCTTGCGCGCGCTGTGCGCCGTGGGGCTGATTGCAGTCACGCGCAAAGGTGGCTCTACCAAGGGCGGGCAGCGATTGCCCACGCTCTACCGCGTGACCGACCGCGAGTGCTACGACATTCCCAAAAAGGGGCTTGAAGCCATGAACGCAACCAACGAGTGGCGCAAAGTAGCCACACCAGAACAAGGCCGAGAGCGCATCCAAGCGGCTGAAACCGCCGTCAAAAATGAGGCCGCAAAATTAAAAACCCTAGGACACGCCGTGACAGTGACCCCTACACCGCGTGACATGGTCATGCCCTTAACCACTACACCGCGTGACGTATGGCTTTCTCGACCACTACACGCCGTGACACATGGCCAAAAGGGCGCAAACCTAGAGCTGGCGCGGGTTTCCGGGCGATTTGACGCTGAACCAGAAAACCCAAGCCATAGGACACCGCGTGTACCACCTTTATATATTGCCACCCCTGCGGGCGATACAGCCGCCGGGGAACCCACCAACGAGGACGCCAAAACCGCAGCAGCACAGCGTGGATGGCCAGATCGAGCAGGGCCGCTACGTGCGTTTGATGGCCAGGCCCAAGCGCCTGTTCACCCGGCTACTGGAGGGGCAGCACCAGGGCGATGATGACCAGGGGATGCAGTTGGCCCAGGCTGTTGTGCAACGCGCCGCACAAGCCGCAGGAAGGGCCGTGGCGCCATGACAGCGCCCATGCAGCGTGCCACGGGCTACCGGCTGGGGCTGGAGGAAAAGCAGATTCAGTCCGACCCCGACGCCTACTTTCTGAGCCGTTTTTGAGGCCCTTCAGAAAATCGAGAATGCAAAACGAAATCGCCCGCAAAGCTAGAGCTGGTGCGGGTTTCAGCGAAACGCTTGCACATTAATAGTGCGCCCCTTTCCCCTCTCCCATATCCCTTCCCCCCCTGTTCCCCCTGCCTCTGGTGTGCTGTCGCGGCAAAAAACGCGCACGCACTGGGCACCACCGAAAGAGCGTCCACATGACCACCACGCCCACACTGCACGCCCAGGTGCTGGCGCTGCGCCGCACGCACTCCGCACGCGCCGTAGCCCAGGCCCTGAACATCCCGCTGGGCACGGTCAAAGCCATCAGCAGCCGCGCAGGACTCACACGCGACAACGCCAAGCTGCGGGCGTTCTTCCGCCTGCCTGAAC
>CAYZPX010000199.1:0-4768 GCA_964480105.1 uncultured Burkholderiaceae bacterium
GCAAGCAGCTGAAATACGGCATGGTGACCATGTGCGTGGGCACAGGGCAGGGCGCTGCGGGAATTTTTGAGCGGGTGTGAACCTGCGGCCTGGCAGGGGGCGGGCGCGTCACGCACCGGACCGGGAGCCTGCCACTTTGGCGCGATACTTGCCCCCGCTTTTTTGAGGAGAACCGTCTTGAGCAAAGCGACCGTTTCCGCCACCCATCCCTTTGACCAGGCCATTGCCCTGACCCCTGTTGCCGCCACGGTCCATGAACATGGCCCCGAGGCAATGCGCTACTGGGAGGGCCACACCCACCGCGACTACCTGAACATGGTGGGCCCGTTTGGCGGCATCACTGCTGCCCAGGCGCTGAACGCGGTGCTGCAGCACCCGGAGCTGCTGGGCGAGCCCATCTCGTTCACCGCCAACTTTGCCGCCGCGCTGGCCGAAGGCGCCTTTCGCGCCGAAGCCCGGCCGGTGCGTACCAACCGCTCCACCCAGCACTGGGCCGTGACCTTGTCGCAGACCGATGCCCACGGGGTGGAGTCGGTGGTGATGACCGCCACGGCGGTGACCGCCAAGCGCCGTCCCACCTGGAGCGCCGTTGATGCCGTGATGCCCGAGGTCCCCGAGCCGCAGTCCATTCCGCGCACGCCGGCCATCAAGCGCGTGGCCTGGCCGCAGCGCTATGACATGCGGCCCTGCGCCGGCGAGGTACCCACCGAGTGGAATGGCGCCGAGGCCGACAGCATGACCCAGTTGTGGATGCGCGATGAGCCGCCGCGCCCGCTGGACTTTTGCAGCCTGACCGCGCTGGCCGATGTGTTCTACCCCCGCGTCTGGCGTCGCCGCGCGGTGATGACCCCGGTGGGCACCGTGTCGATGACCGTGTATTTCCACGCCAGCGCCGCCGAACTGGCCGCCACCGGCACCGACTACCTGCTGGGCCATGCCCGGGCGCAGTCCTTTTTCAACGGCTTTTTTGATCAGAGCGCCGAGCTGTGGAACCAGTCCGGCCACCTGCTGGCCACCACCCACCAAATCGTCTATTTCAAGGAATGAGTCCCATGACCGTTGACACCAGTCCCTCGACCGACATCCTGGTCCATACCGAAAACCACATCACCACGCTGACCTTCAACCGCGTCGCGCGCAAGAACTCGATCACGGGCGCGATGTACGCTGCGCTGGCCGATGCGCTCGAAGCTGCCGCCATCGACCCCGCCGTGCGGGTGGTGCTGATCCAGGGCGACCCCACGGTGTTCAGCGCCGGTAACGACATTGGCGACTTTTTGAACCAGCCGCCGTCCGATGACGACTCCCCCGTGTTTCGCTTCTTGCGGGCGATTGCCAGTTTCCCTAAGCCCATCGTCGCAGCTGTTTGTGGCCCGGCCGTGGGCATCGGCACCACGCTGCTGTTCCATTGCGACCTGGTCTATGCCGGCGACAACGCCGCGTTTTCCATGCCTTTCGTGAACTTGGGCCTGTGCCCCGAGGCGGCGTCCAGCCTGCTGGTCCCGCAAATGTTCGGCTACCACCGCGCCGCCGAGGCGCTGCTCCTGGGCGAGCCCTTCATGGCCGAAGCCGCGCTGGAAGTGGGCCTGGTCAACCGTGTGGTCCCCCCCACCGAGTGCAATGCCATCGCCCAGGCCCAGGCGCAAAAGCTCGCTGCCAAGCCGCTGAGCGCCCTGGTGGAAACCAAGCGCCTGATGAAAAGCGCCCACAGCGACCAGATCCTGGCCTCGATGAACCACGAAGCTGCGAGCTTCCGCCGCATGCTCCAGGAACCCGCCGCCCGCGAGGCGTTTACCGCGTTCATGGAGAAAAGACGCCCTGATTTCAGCAAGGTCTGATGAGTTTTTGAACCAGCGATTTGCTCCTAAAAAATGAGCTACTACCGCTGGTATCCACTGGCCTAGAGCCTGTTTTGAGGCTCAACCAAATACAAATCCAGACAGGCTGGTCTCCAGCACCCGGTCGTTGAAGGCCTTGCGGCCCAGGTCCTGGCCTGCGGCGCCGGCCACGACCATCAGCGGCAGCAGGTGTTCCTCGGCGCGCGGGGGGTGGCACAGGCGGGCGGCGGGGGCCAGGTCCCACTGTGCCAGCGCGGTGTGGCGGGTTGCAGGGTCGGCCTCGACAGCCTGGGTGAGCCAGGCATCGAACTGGTCTGACACCGGGCCAAAGCGTGGGTCGCCATAGCCGCGCATGTTGTGAAAACTCATGCCACTGCCGATGATCAGCACGCCCTCGTCGCGCAGCGGGGCCAAAGCCTGGCCTGCCTGCAGGTGCAAGAGCGGGTCCAGGTTCTGGTGCAGCGAGAACTGCACCACCGGGATGTCGGCCTTGGGAAACATCAGCAGCTGCGGGATGAACATGCCGTGGTCAAAGCCGCGCTCGGCGTCCTGCAGGCTGGGCAGCCCCGCGTCGGACAACAGCCCGGCGATGCGCGCCGCCAGGGCTGGCTGCCCAGGGGCCGGGTATTGCAGCTGGTAGGTGTGGGGCGGGAAGCCGTAGTAGTCGAACACCAGCTCGGGCTGGGCGCCGCTGGTGACGGCAAAGCCGGGCTGCAGCCAATGGGCGGACACCATGACGATGGCGCTGGGCCGTGCGGGCAGGCTGTCGGGCAGCGTGCGCAGGAAATGGCCCATCTTGTCCCAGGCGTCGGGCGGGTTCCAGTCCATGAAAAAACACGGGCCCGCGCCGTGCGGGATGAACCAGGTGGGCATGCGGGCGGGGGTGGGCATCGTTGGCTCCTTCAGGACACGGTGGTGGGCAGGGGGCGCGGGCGCCCTTCGGCGTCGATGGCGACGTAGGTCAGCACCGCCTCGGTCACCTTGGCGTAGCGGCCCTGGGCATTGAAGCGCTCGGCATAGACCTCGACATCCACCGTCACCGAGGTGCGGCCCACGCGCACGACGCTGGAGAAGAACGACAGAATGTCGCCCACCCGCACCGGCTGCTTGAAGACGAATTCCTTGACCGCCACGGTGGCCATGCGCCCCTGGGTCACGCGCGCCGGCAGGATGGAGCCGGCCAGGTCCACCTGCGCCATCACCCAACCGCCAAAGATGTCGCCGTTGGCGTTGCAGTCGCCGGGCATGGGAACGACCTTGAGCACCAGTTCTTTGTCGCTGGGCAGGGGGCTGGAGGGCAAGAGACTGGACATGGTGGGCGGGGGCACAATTTGGGTTTGTCTGAACCGCGAGATTGTCCCTTATGCGCCGCTATGCCGAAGCCGCTTCCGCCCCGCCGGGCACCCCCGCCCGCACCCGCTCCGATGGGGCCACGTTGGCGCGGCTGCTGCCTTACCTTTGGCAATACAAGGGCCGCGTGCTGGCCGCCATCGCCTTCATGCTGTTTGCCAAGCTGGCGAACGTGGGCGTGCCGGTGCTGCTCAAAAAACTGGTCGATGCGATGACCCTGCCGCCCGGCCAGGCAGGTCAGGCGGTGGCGCTGCTGGTGGTGCCGGTGGGCCTGCTGCTGGCCTATGGCGGATTGCGCCTGTCCACCTCGCTGTTCACCGAACTGCGCGAAATCGTCTTTGCCAAGGCCACCCAGGGCGCTGCGCGCCGCATTGCGCTGGAAACCTTCCAGCACCTGCATGCGCTGTCGCTGCGCTTTCACCTGGAGCGCCAGACCGGCGGCATGACGCGTGACATCGAGCGCGGCGTGCGCGGCATCGAGTCGCTGGTCTCGTTCACGCTGTTCAACATTGCCGCCACGCTGATCGAGGTGCTCCTGGTGCTCACCGTGCTGGGCGTGGCCTTCGATGCCTGGTTTGCCGGCATCACCCTGGCGGCGCTGGCCTGCTACATCACCTACACCGTCAAGATCACCGAGTGGCGCACGCAATTCCGGCGCCAGGCCAACGAGTTCGACTCGGCCGCGCACACCAAGGCCATCGATTCGCTCTTGAACTACGAAACCGTCAAGTACTTCAACAATGAGGCCTTCGAGGCCCGGCGCTACGACGAAAGCCTGGAACGCCTGCGCGTGGCCAAGCTCAAGGCGCAGACCACGCTGAGCCTGCTCAACGCCGGTCAGCAGCTGATCATTGCCGTGGGCCTGGTGGCCATGCTGTGGCGTGCCACCCAGGGCGTGGTCGATGGGCGCATGACCCTGGGCGACCTGGTGATGGTCAACGCCTTCATGATCCAGCTCTACATCCCGCTGAATTTCCTGGGCGTGATCTACCGCGAGGTCAAGCAGAGCCTGACCGACCTGGACAAGATGTTCACGCTGATGGACAAGGAGCGCGAGGTGGCCGACGCCCCCGGCGCCCAGCCGCTGACCCTGCCCTTTGGCTCCGCCCAGGCGCCCACGGTGCGCTTTGAGGACGTGCACTTTGCCTACGACCCCAGCCGCCCCATCCTGCAGGGGCTGAGCTTCGAGATTCCCGCGGGCAAGACGGTGGCGGTGGTCGGGCCGTCGGGCTCGGGCAAATCAACCTTGGCGCGGCTGCTGTTTCGTTTCTACGATGTGCAGCAGGGCCGCATCACCATCGCCGGCCAGGACCTGCGGGACGTGACCCAGGAAAGCCTGCGCCGCGCGATCGGCATCGTGCCGCAGGACACGGTGCTGTTCAACGACACCGTGGAATACAACATCGCCTACGGCCGCCCCGGCGCCACCCGTGCCGAGGTGGAAGCCGCCGCCCAGGCCGCACGCATCCACGGCTTCATTGCCGCCACGCCCAAGGGCTACGCCACGATGGTGGGCGAGCGCGGCCTCAAGCTCTCGGGCGGCGAAAAGCAGCGCGTGGCCATCGCCCGTACGCTGCTGA
>CAYZPX010000200.1:0-4732 GCA_964480105.1 uncultured Burkholderiaceae bacterium
CACTTTCGGCAGGACTGGCGCAGCGGGCGCGGCGGCTGTCGTCACCGACTTGGGCCGGGTGGTGGGGAGGTCTTGGTGCTGGGCGTCAGTCCTCCCAGCTCTCATGCGCGAACTCGCGGTCCACGATTCGGTTGTTGTCGCGCTCGCTCAGGCGGCAGACAGCGCTAGCGACAGCCAACGTCGACACAGTTCTGCGCTCACGGTTGGAATGACGCTCGATGGCTTTGGCCTGGGCACGGCGCGCAAGCTCCAGGCGGTCAGCGGGCGGCAGGCGGTCTTTGTGCAGCTTCGGGCTGTGCACCACATGGCGGCCAACCTTCTGCCAAAGCTCGTCGAAGGACTCGATTGCTCGCGGCTGGTCGTGGTCGGCCTTGGCCTGCGGTGCAATAGGTTTGCGGGTGAACTGCCAGGGCGGTAGCCGTGCACCCACACAGGCCCACAAGGCGGTCAGTGTCTCGATGGCTGGCTGGTCTGTGTTCTGCGCAGTCATCAAGCCTCCCTCCTGCTTGGTTTTGTTGCCCGGAGATGGCTTATCTAGAAGGTGTCCGCCGGACGGACTAGGCGAAGCACCAAAATCGCCCCCTATAGGTCCGCCAGACGGACTAGGAGAGGACTTCCCTTGTCCGTGAGACGGACCTATCAGACCCCCCTCTTGTCCGCCAGACGGACTAAGCCTCGCATTTTTGATTGGCAGTCTTTGCGCATAGGCTCCGCGCTTGAAACCCTCGAACGCGCCTGGGTCGTACCCTGGGTGCTTGGCAAGCGTGTACCAAGTCACACCAAACCAACTGGCCTTGTTGGGTCTATGACCAACAACTGTCTGGTAGATGAATCCCGCAGTCAGCAGCTCGTTCGTTGCTCGATTGATAACGTCTGCGCTATGCCACCCCCGCGCCTTCAAGTAAGCACGACCACACAGCAATGTTCCGTTGTTGGTTGGCCCAAGCTGGCGGGCGATTTCCAGCAGCAGGGACCGTGCAGGGTGGCTCAAGCCTTGGAAGGCAGGCGCATCCAGCACAGCCCAAGGCAAGGCCACGAACCCGCCACCATCCCGGCCTGGGTCAGCCTTGCGTGATTTGTTGCGTCCGTTCGCCATCAGCCCGCCCCCACCAGCCAGCGGGTTGCAACCAGCGCCAGCGCGAGACCCACACCGGCCATGAATGATGCGACCCCATCCAGCGCCTGTCGTGCGCGGCGGCTCATTTGTCACCTCCATCACGGCGCATGGCCAGGCTCTTGATTGCGCGAATGACGGCAGACCGGCCTTTCGGGCTCAGGTGGTATGTACCCACCCAAACCTTTAAGCCGTCACGGTCGGTAATCGCCACCCTCGTGCACTGGAGATGGTCTTTGCCAAGTCCTGCTTCCCGCATCCGTTGAATCAGGGCTGGGCCGTTGCTGCATCCAACCTCGCTATCAAAGATTTCGCGCGGTACGCTTGGGCGACGAACCAGCAGTTCCATCGCCCGCAGCTCTCGGGGGTTGTCTGTGGGTCGATAAGTAATGGGGCGACTAGAATTTGTGACTTGGACGTCATCAAAGAAGCCTGCCTGCGCGGTGGAATGTGCGGCGGGTTTCTTGTCCATCATGCAGCCTCCAGTCCGAGTGCGCGCTTGATGTCTGACACGCGCCACAGCAGGCGGCCATGAACGCGAATTGGCTGCAACGGACCGTCGCCGTAACACGCCCAGCCCCGCGCTGTTTGCGGTCTGCGGCCTAGGTAAAAAGCACATTGTTCAGTCCCTACTGCTGGGCGAGTTTCTTCTTCAAGCCTGGGAAATTTCTGCATGGAATCGTCCTCTTTCGCCGACCTCCGGCGTTGACGATTCCAAGTTTTCCGGGGATGTTGATTCGTTACCAGTAATCGGCGGATACCGTCTGTTACCGTCCTTTAGCGTCCGGTTTTGACCTGCGGCGAAGCCTTTTCGATAAAGCCTCGCGGCTCAATTTTTCAAGCTCCCCTTGGTGGTTTTCCCAAAGAATTGACCCGCCATCCTGTGACATTCCACCCCTTAGCGGTGCTGGTGGTTTTTCGCTGTTCGCCCACGTTTTCAAAATAGAGAAGACCTCTGCGGCATCGTCTTGGCTGCACGCCTCCCTTTGTGCCTTTGCAATCAGTGGAGCAAGCGCGTCTTGCCTTTTCCGACCAGTTGGCGCGGCTTGTTGCTCCGGCTCTGACACAGACACGGGCAGCGGTGCCGGCGGCTCGTTCCCCAGCGCCAGCACAACCAGCCTTTCACGCTCTGCCACCAGTTCGGCAATAGCTCGCTCTTGTGAGTCCATCTCGGCATGGGTTGCGGGCCTCAGCAACTCGCGGGCGCGAATTCGTTGCTCTACCTCGTGAACTTCTGCCCACTTGTCAAAGGCTTCGAGGAACTCCTGGGGCACCTCCTGCTTTGGCGCAGCAAGCCACTCCATCCCTCGTTCGATGGCCTCACGCTCCGCTTTTTCAGCTTCAGCAGCTTTCTTTTCCAGCTCGCGGATTTGCTCGGGGGTCAATGAATCAGGGCTTGATGGCATGGCGTGTGCGTCCTTCTGCGCGGTCCTTCGTGACGGGATGCCCCGGCAGGCGGGTGAAGAGCCCCGCTTTTCGGTTCGCGGGCAGCAGGCCATTCACCTGCAATCCGCGAACTGTGGTGCCTTAGCCAGTGAACTGGCGATGCCATACACGCGACGCCGCAGAGTGGACCTCTTTGGCTGCGCCGTCCTTCAGCTTGTAGATGCCCTCGGCGCTGGAGTCATTCACGTGGGCGTCAACCAGCTCACTAGCGCAGTGAATCGCAGCCAGCAAGCCGTGTGCGGTGGTGCTGCATAGGGTTGGGATGCCCTGGCCCAACTCGGACTCCCTGTGATTGAGCAAGTTCGTGCACACCCTGATTGCCGTCAATGCCGTGTTGATGCGGCGCAGTGCTTCGGTATGCAGGACGGCCACTGTCTCCCCTGGTTCCTCGTGCCATGCAAGAACCCCGACGGTCTCGCGGAAAGCTGGTCCTTCGTCTGCCTGGGGGGTGGTCTGTGTGGTCTTGCTCATGCTGCGCTCCCGCAGGACTGCGCCACCAGGGCGGCGGCGTGGCTTTGCAGGGCTTCGGCCAGTTGCAGGGCGCAGGCGGGGGCCAGTTCCAGGCACAGGCTCATGCGGGTGTCGGTGGTCATTGCCAGCAGCTTGACCAGGCTGGCGCTGGTCGTGACCTGGGCGGTTCCGTAGGCGGCGCTGTTGCCCATCAGGGGAATGGTGCTCTCGGTCATGCTGCGCTCCCGGTCAGTTCGGCCATGTGGCGCAGGTGGGTTGCACCACGACGGGCGCGGCCAATCGCTCGTGCCAGGGCCTCGGGGCTCAGGTCGGCGGTGCGCAGGGTGTGCAAGGCTTCGGCCAGGGCGTTGCAGGCCAGCATGTGCAGGCGCACAGCGTCGGCTTCGGCGGGGGTGGTGGTGGGCGTGGTGCAGCCCATGCGGTTGATGGTGTCAGCCATGATGGCTCCTAAGTGACAAGTTTTGAACCTGTCACCCACACCGCCAAGTGTGGGTGGCAGACCGTGCAGGTTGGCGGACCGGACTTAGGAACCGGCAGGGGCTTGCACCCCTCCCACACGGCCCACCAAAAAGGAAACCGTGCGCCATGCGCAGCACATGGACGTAAAAAAAGCCACTGCGGGCGCGTGGCTTGCTGCGCCTAAGTCAATCGGGCCGCCAAGCCCGTGAACCTTTCGGTTCGGTGCGCAGTGTAGCGCGATTTTCGGCTGTGTTGGTGTTCGTTGTGCTGCGCCAGCTCACCACCTCTCCCACGCTGGCGCTGCTCCCCGTGCTGTACGCATGGCGGCATGGTGCTTGCATCGGGTCAGCATCGGGTCAGCACCGCTGGTGGAAACCTCCCCGTTGCGGGGGTTCCTGAAACTTCAGGACACCCACCAGCCTACATGCGGAAAAATCCCGTATGTAAAGCGGCAGGGCCTGGGCCACATTGGCTAAATCTTCAGCCGGTCTCGCCTGGGTAGCTCCCAAAACCTAGGGAACTGCCCGGTGGGGGTGTGCGGAATCTTTCGCTCACCCCTCACCCATTGGCCGAATCTTCGGCTGGCCTGGGATGGCTCAGATTTGCGCCATGTCATCTGCCCCAACTTTGGGGCATGGCCTCAGTTTTGAGGCGATGTTCAGCACGGGGTCGATATCCCGCCAGCGGTGGGATACCCCGGCCTTGGCAACCATTGCAACGCAAGGGTTCGGCCTGGGTTTCGGCGCGGGCGGGTTGCAGAAACCGACTGGGTTCCGTGTGGGTTTCCAGAATGAACCCACTCGGTTTTCGTGAAACTGCGCCAGCATCAAAACGGACTCCAGGCCAATGGATGCGAGCGGTACTAGCTATCAATTCGGGAGCGTTGCACGACCGTTGCAGCACCGTTGCACGACCGTTACCTAACCGTTCGACAACCGTTGCAGGACCGTTGCAGCAGCAGGGTGTTCGTGTGACGCGAACGCTGGTTCTTTGCGTACCGGCTGCGCGTACCGGCGCGTACCAGGGAACCGCCTCTCGGGTGCGAATACTACGAAACTTTCGTAAAAACCCAGAACCGCAGTGCATGAACACATTGGCCGAATTTTCATGGTCCAAAACTGGACCATCTCCTTCAGTGCAGGAGTTCAGCAGCCGGTGCGCAATTTTGCGCAGTCATCGCGGCTCAGGCGTGGGCGGCGTCGTGTGCAGCAGGGGCCACGCTCAAGCGCAGGCCAACGGCGT
>CAYZPX010000201.1:0-4636 GCA_964480105.1 uncultured Burkholderiaceae bacterium
GCAGCGCCAACTGCCGGGGCACCCTGCTGGCCCCCAAGCGCGGCTGGCGCCCCGCTGGGCCAGCCGAGGCGCCACCGGCCAAGGCGGGAAAAGCCACCCAAGCCGGCCAATCCGGCAAGAAAGGCGCCCGATGACCTCAGCCCTGACGGCACCAACCGCCCCCGTGGTGCGCTGGCCGGCCGAAGCGATCTGGGAAGCCGTCGCCCCGCGCCTGCCTGGCTTCACCGTCGAAATCCTGCCCAGCATCGACTCCACCAACACCGAGCTGATGCGCCGCGCCCGCGCGGGTCGCCCGGAGCCCATCTTGCTGGTCGCTGAGCAACAGACCGCCGGCCGAGGCCGCCTGGGCAGGACCTGGCACAGCGGCAGCGATGGCACCGCGACAGACGCACAGCCAGGTCCCCTGCCCTCGCTGATGTTCTCGCTGGGCCTGCCACTGGCGCCCCGGGACTGGTCGGGCCTGTCGCTGGCCGTGGGCCTGAGCCTGGCCCAAACGCTGCAAGCCACCCCCCCCAGCGCCTCGGACCAGCCCCGGCTGGGCCTGAAGTGGCCCAACGACCTGTGGCTCTGCGACGCGCAGCGCGACCGCAAGCTGGGCGGCATCCTGATCGAAACCGCCAGCTTTGTCGGGACAACTGCCCCACCCCAGGCCCCAGACCAGCCCCCCGCACGCTATGTGGTGATTGGTGTGGGCCTGAACCTGCTGCCGCGCAGTGCCGAAGGCCTGTCCACCCCGCCCGCCTGGGCGCAGGAACTGGACCCGGCGCTGGACGCCCCCACCACCCTGCTGCGCGTGGTGCCACCGCTGGTGGCCGCCGTGCAGGCTTTTGTGACCGAGGGCTTTGCCCCGCTGCAAGCCGCCTTTGCCGCGCGCGATGTGCTGCGCGGGCGCTCTGTCACGCTCACCGATGGGCAGACGGGCCTGGCCACCGGCGTGGGCTCCGATGGCAGCCTGCAGGTGCAGACCGCGCAAGGCCTGTACCCTGTGACCAGCGCCGAAGTCAGCGTGCGGCCCCTCCCGCCCGCCGTCCCTTAACCCCCGCCCCCGGGATCTCCTGGAGCCGCCATGCCCAAAACCAAGCTGCCCTATGTCGTGCTGGTCCTGCTGATGCTGAACCTGGGCTTCTTCGCCTGGCTGCAGGCCACGGTGCGCGGCCAGCACAGCGCCCCCGGCACCGAGCCCGGGCGCCTGGCCCAGCAGATCCGCCCTGAAGCCCTGCTGGTGCGCCAGGCCGGCAGCGAACCGCCCCCGGCGGAGTCGAGCGCACCACCCCCTGCCGTGCCCACGGTCTGCGTGGAATCCGACCCCATGGACGCTCCCCAGGCCGAGGCCGTGCGCCAGGCCGCTGCGGCCGTGCTGCCCGCCGAGCGCTGGCGTTTCGACGCACTGCCACCCGCCACGCAATGGCTGGTGTACATGGGCCGCTTTCCCAGCGAAGACGCCGTCAAGCAAAAATCCGCCCAGCTGCGCGGCCTGAAGGTGGCCCATGAACGGGTGGGCATCACCGCGCTGGAACCCGGCCTGAGCCTGGGCCGGCACGACAGCGAGGCTGCCGCCCAGGCCGCCCTGGCCGATCTGGCACAGCGCAGGGTGCGCACGGCCAAAGTGGTCCAGGCCCCCGAAGCCGGCACGCGCTACACCTTCCGCATGACCGAGGTGAATGCCGACATGACCGCCGAGCTCGAACCCCTGCTCGCAGCCCTGGCCGGCAAGACGCTGCACCCCTGCACCACGCCCTGAAGCCGATCAGCCCTGGCCCTGCACCACCCCTGAGGGAAACCGCACGCTGAAGCATGCGCCGGGCGGCACCTGCCCAGGCTGGGCGTCTTCGAGAAGGATTTCCGCACCGTGCTGCTGCGCGATCTCGCGCACGATGGGCAGACCCAGGCCTGAGCCATCCGCCTCGCTGCCCAGGGCGCGGTAGAAGGGCTGGAACACCAGGTCCCGCTCGGCCTCCGGCACGCCCGGGCCGGAATCCTCCACCTGCAGCAACAAGACCTGACCGAAGGGATCAGGCAGCACCCGGGCCGTGACCACGCCAGGTTTGTCGGCGCTGGAGGGCGTGTAGTTGATCGCGTTGTCCACCAGATTGCGGACCATCTCCTTAAGCAGGGTCGGGTTGCCCTGCACCACCACGCCGGCCGAGCCCGGCTCGGCGCCGTCGTAGCCCAGGTCGATGTGCTTGTCCATGGCACGGGGGACCGAATCGCGCACCACCTCGATCACCAGGCGGGCCAGGTCGCAGGGCTGGCGCACCAGGCCCACGCCATTGCCTTCGGCCCGGGCCAGCGCCAGCAGCTGGTTGACCGAATGGGTGGCACGGATGCTGGCGCGGCCAATCTGTTGCAGCGAGCGCTTGAGCTCCTCGGTGCTCACGCCTTCGCGCTGCGCCAGGTCGGCCTGCATGCGCAGGCCCGCCAGCGGGGTCTTGAGCTGGTGGGCCGCATCGGCCAGGAAACGCTTTTGCGTGGCCAGCGAATCGCTCAAGCGCCCCAGCAGGTCGTTGACCGAAGCCACCAGGGGGGCCACTTCCAGCGGGACGGTGCGGTCGTCCAGCGGGCTCAGGTCGTCGGGCTTGCGGGCGCGGATGCGTTGCTCCAGCTGGTTCAGGGGCTGGATGCCGCGCGCCAGCGCCAGCCACACCAGCAGCACCGCCAGCGGCAGGATGACGAACTGCGGCAGCATCACGCCCTTGATGATCTCGGTGGCCAGCACGCTGCGTTTTTCGCGGGTCTCGGCCACCTGCACCAGGGCCAGCGGCCCCTCCTTGAGCGGCAGGCGCACCCACAGGTGGGCAATGCGGATCTCCACGCCGCGCAGTTCGGCATCGCGCAGGCGCACCTGGCCGGGCACGGGTTTGTCTTCTTCGGGCGGCGGGGGCAGCTCCCGCTCGCCCGACAGGAACACGCCGTTGGGGCCCAGCACCTGGTAATAGACCACGTCGGAATCGTCGGCCCGCAGGATCTCGCTGGCGGGCTGGGGCATGTTGAAATGCGTCTGCCCATGGCGCACGTTCACCAGCTGGGCCAGGGCCTGGGCGTTGTACTCCAGCGCGCGGTCAAAGGGCTTGTTGGCCAGGCCCTGGGCCACCAGCCAGGTCAGCGCCAGGCTCACGGGCCACAAGAGCAGCAACGGCGTGAGCATCCAGTCCAGGATTTCGCCGAACAGGGAGCGCTGCGCGCGCTGGAAAAGCTTCACGACCGCCCGCCTCCGGGGGGCGTCCGAAATTTCAGGTCTTTTTGGCTTCTAGGCCAATGGATACCAGCGGTACAAGCTCTCATTTTGAGAGCGAAACCCGGCCGCATCACCCCGGAATCTTTTCCAGGCAATAGCCCAGGCCACGCACCGTGGCGATGCGGATGGGGCCAGACTCGATCTTCTTGCGCAGGCGGTGGATGTAGACCTCGATCGCGTTGTTGCTGACCTCCTCGCCCCATTCGCACAGGCGCTCGACCAGCTGCTCCTTGCTCACCAGGCGGCCGGCGCGCTGCAAGAGCACCTCCAGCAGGCCCAGCTCGCGGGCCGAGAGTTCCACCATCTTGCCGTCGATGGTCGCCACGCGCCCGGCCTGGTCATAGACCAGGGGGCCGTGCTTGATGGTGCTGCTGGTGGCACCCATGCCCCGCCGGCCCAGGGCGCGCACCCGGGCTTCGAGCTCCTGCAGGCTAAAGGGCTTGGCCATGTAGTCGTCAGCGCCCAGGTCCAGGCCCTTGACGCGCTCCTCCACGCTGTCGGCCGCCGTCAGGATCAGCACCGGCAGCGCCGAGCCCCGGCCGCGCAAGCGCTTGAGCACTTCCAGCCCATGCATGCGTGGCAGGCCCAGGTCCAGGATCAGCAGGTCGAACTCGTTGTGCGTCATCAGCGCGGCATCGGCCTCGGTGCCGCTGGCCACATGGTCCACCACCGCGCCCGAGCCGCGCAGGCTGCGCAACAGGCCATCGGCCAGCACCTGGTCGTCTTCGGCGATGAGGATGCGCATGAACAAGTCTCCTGGTGGCTGGTTTTGAGGGGGCAAGGCGGGGGCAATTCTAGGGGGCGGCGGCCCTGGGCCACGTGCTCATCCCCCGGCGGCGTAAGCCTCCAGGCCCATCGCCACCACGGTGGCCACGGCCTCGCCCACCTCGGCGCGGAACTCGGCCTCGGTCTCGGCCACCGCCTCGCGGAACGCCTGCAACCAGGCCAGGCCGGTGGGGGTGAAGGCCACGCGCCGCGCGCGGGCGTCGTGCGGATCGGCCTCGCGCGTGACCAGGCCCCAGGCCTCGCATTGGTCCACCAGGCTGGCCATGGCCTGCTTGCTCATGCCGGCCCGCGCGGCCAGGTCGGTGAGCCGGTCGCCCTGCAAGGACAGGTGGCGGGTGATGTGGACATGCGCCGCGCTGACCTGCGCGCGCGCCGCCAGGTTGGACAGGGCCAGCGGCACCTCGACGTTGTGCGCCATGCGCTGCAGCACCCGGGCATCAAAGCGCTGCAGCGCCCGGCCCATCAGGCAGCCCAGGTGGGTCTCGCGCCAGGCATCGGAAGATAAATCAGACATTTCCATATTGTCAGGCAAACTGACCAAATTATCCGTTTACGATAGGCATCCCTCCACTTAAACTACTGTTCACGCATACAGCCTGTGCTTAAAAACAGCTG
>CAYZPX010000202.1:0-4614 GCA_964480105.1 uncultured Burkholderiaceae bacterium
GCAGGTCGGCGCAGAAGTCGGCGATGGTGAAGTCGGTCTCGTGCCCCACGCCGCTGACCAGCGGCACAGGGCTTTGCACGATGGTGCGGGCCAAGGCCTCGTCGTTGAAGGCCCACAAATCCTCGATGGATCCGCCACCGCGCACCAGCAGAATCACGTCGATGGGGGGCGCCCCTTCCGCCTCCGACGTCGCCAGGGCATACAGCTGCGACAGCGCCTGCACCAGGCTGGCCGGCGCGCCAGCGCCCTGCACCAGGGCCGGCACCAGCACCACCGGAATGTGCGGCACGCGCCGGCGCAGTGCGGTCACCACATCGTGCAGCGCCGCAGCCCCCAGCGAGGTGACCAGACCAATCCCCCGGGGCTGCACCGGCAACGGGCGCTTGCGGGCGACATCAAACAGCCCTTCGGCCTCCAGACGGGCCTTGAGGCGCAGGAACTGCTCGAACAAGGTGCCCTGCCCCGCCCGTTGCAGGTGCTCGACGATGAACTGCAGGTCGCCCCGGGGCTCATAAACGCTCAGGCGGCCGCGCAGCTCGACCAGTTCACCATCGCGGGGCACAAAGTCCAGCTGGCTGGCCGCGCGGCGGAACATCGCACACCGCAGCTGGCCCTGCGCATCCTTGACCGAGAAATAGCAATGCCCGCTAGCCGCACGGGAAAAACCCGTGATCTCGCCGCGCACGGCCACGGGGTTGAAGTGGGCCTCCAGCGCATCGGCAATGGCGCGGCACAGGGCGCCGACCTCCCAGACCAGGGGTGCGGGACTTTCCGGGCGGTCGGGACGGTCCTCACGCATGGCATGTCCTCGCGGACACGTGTGCCATGCACCCCGGGGCTGGGGCATTACTCCACAAACTGGCAGCGGCGCAACCCTGCGCAGAAGGCCCCCAAAAACCTCTTCCCAGGCCTTGAAAAACGATGTAAGTCATTGATTTTATTGAATGAATGCCTGCGCATTTTTTCATCAATCCGTCACAAGTGTGGATCGATGCGGTTTTGCGGGCGACTCCCACAGGGTTTCCCACAAAGTTATCCACAGAAAATGTGGGTGACCTGGCGCCGGCCAGGGCCGCTTTGCGCGCCCCTGCCGAAGGCGATCGGCCCAGGCGGGTGGGCGATAATCCAAGGCTGTTTTACCCTGCGCAAAGACCACTGTGTTTTCGATCATACAAGCCGCTGGCTGGCCGATTTGGCCCCTGATTGCCTGCTCGGTGCTGGCCCTGGCCCTGGTTCTGGAGCGCTTCCTGGCCCTGCAGACCGCCCGCATCGCGCCCCCCCGCCTGCTCGACGAAGTGCTGCAGGTCACGGCCCGGGGCCTGCCCAGCGCCGAGGTCACGGCCAAGCTGGCGCAGAACTCCGCCCTGGGCGAGCTGCTGGCCAGCGGCCTGCAGCTGCTGCAGCAACAACCCCGCTGCAGCGAGGCCGACCTGCGCGCCACCCTCGAAGGCCAGGGCCGCGCCGTGGCCCAGCGGCTGGAAAAATCCCTGGCTGCTCTGGCCACCATCGCCTCGGCCGCACCACTGCTGGGCCTCTTGGGTACCGTGATCGGCATGATCGAGATCTTTGGCGCCAGCCCCTCGGCCTCGGGCAGCAACCCGGCGCAGCTCGCGCATGGCATCTCTGTGGCGCTCTACAACACGGCCTTTGGACTGATCGTGGCCATTCCCACGCTGATTTTCTGGCGCTACTTCCGCAGCCAGGTCGATGCCCATGTACTGGCCCTGGAGCTGGCCGCTGACCGCTTTGCCCGCCACCTGCTGCGCCTGCGTGCCGCCTCAGGGGGTGCGGCGTGAACTTTCGCCGCGCCCGCGGCAGCGAGCCGCCCGAAATCAACCTGATCCCCTTCATCGACGTGCTGCTGGTGGTGCTCATCTTTCTGATGTTGACCACCACCTTCAGCCGCTACACCGAGCTGTCGCTGACCCTGCCCACGGCCGATGCCGACCCGCAGCGTCCGCGCCCCCAGGCACTGCATGTGGTGGTGTCCGCCGAAGGACGCTACGCTGTCAACCAGACCCTGGTCAGCGGCCAGGGTGTGGCAGGCGTGGCCCAGGCGCTGGAAGCGGCTGCGGGCAGTGATCGGCACAGCCAGGTGGTGGTCGTCCATGCCGATGCGCTGGCGCCGCACCAGGCGGTGGTCTCCGTGCTGGAAGCCGCCCGCCGCGCGGGACTGGCGCAGGTGACCTTTGCCACCCAATCGCCCAGCGCCGCGCCGGCGCGCTAACGCGAAGCTCGCCTTCCTGCGCTGTCTTCGGTTGCGCCCTGCCCTTGTGACTGAGTCCGCTACACCTTCCCCATCGTCCACCGCGTCAGGCATCGGAACGCCCGCTTGGTGGCGCTCGCGCGGCTGGCGGGCAATGGCCTGGTGGCCACTGTCACGCCTCTATGGTGCCCTGGTCGGACTGCGGCGCATAGCCTATGCCCAGGGCTGGTTGAAAGCAGAACGCGCACCCTGTCCGGTGCTGGTGGTGGGCAATGTGGTGGCGGGTGGCGCCGGCAAGACCCCGGTGGTGATCGCGCTGGTGCGCCACCTGCAAGCCCAGGGCTGGCACCCGGGCGTGGTCTCGCGAGGCCACGGGCGACAAACCCAAGACTGCCGCCCCGCGCTGCAAGACAGCGATCCGAGCGACGTGGGCGACGAACCCGCGCTGATCGCCCGCCAGACCCAGGCTCCCGTGTTTATCGCCCGCCGCCGCATCGAGGCCGTGCGGGCGCTGTGCGCAGCCCATCCGGAGACCAACGTCATCGTCTGCGACGACGGCTTGCAGCACCTGGCGCTGGCCCGCGACCTGGAAATCTGCGTGTTCAACGAGGACGGCGTCGGCAATGGCTGGCTGCTGCCGGCCGGCCCGCTGCGCGAGCCCTGGCCCCGCCCGGTCGATGCGGTGCTGCATGCCGGTCTGGCGCCGCAAGGCGGCACGGCCCCCCGGTTTGCGCTGGCACGGCAACTGGCGCCGTATGCGCGGAATGCCCAGGGCGAGCAGGTTCCGCTGACAGCGCTGCAGGACGCACCCCTGCACGCCGTGGCCGGCATTGCGCGCCCCGAGGCCTTTTTTGCCATGCTGCGTGCCCAGGGCCTACGGCTGGAACGGACTGAAGCCTTTCCCGATCACTCTCATTTTGATAGCTTATACCGCTTGAATCCATTGGGTTTGAGGCTGATTTGCACCGAAAAAGACGCCGTCAAGCTGTGGGCCCGCCACCCCGATGCACTGGCCGTGCCGCTGGAGGTCCAGATTGCCCCCACGTTCTTTGCCTGGATCGATGCGCGGCTGGCGGTGCTTGCGGCACGGTCGGTATCATCCGCCCCCTCTTCTGTCTGACCTTTGCCCCCCGCCATGGACCCGAAACTGCTCGAACTGCTGGTTTGCCCCGTCACCAAAGGCCCGCTGCGCTACGACCGCGAGCACCAGGAACTGCTGTCGCGCAGCGCGCGGCTGGCCTACCCCGTGCGCGACGGCATCCCCATCCTGCTGGAAAACGAAGCCCGCCCCCTGAGCGACGACGAGCTGGAAGACCTGGCGGCATGAGCACCGCGCCGCCCCCCTTCACGGTGCTGATCCCGGCGCGCATGGCCTCGAGCCGCCTGCCGGACAAGCCCCTGGCCGACATCGCCGGCCTGCCCATGGTGGTGCATGTCGCACGCCGCGCGGCGCAAAGCCAGGCCCAGCGGGTGGTGGTGGCCACCGACGATGCGCGCATCCACGCCGCCTGCGCCGCCCACGGTGTGGAAGCCCTGATGACCCGCGCCGATCACCCCAGCGGCAGCGACCGACTGGCCGAAGCCTGCCAGCAGCTGGGGCTGGACGGCACCGACATCGTGGTCAATGTGCAGGGTGACGAGCCCTTGATCGACCCGGCGCTGATCGACGCCGTGGCCGCCCTGCTCCCCGCCCGGCCCGAGGCCAGCATGGGCACTGCCGCCCATCCCATCCACGACCTGGCGGACTTCGCCAACCCCAACATGGTCAAGGTGGTGTGCAACGCCCGGGGACTGGCCCAGTATTTCAGCCGCGCCCCCCTGCCCCACGCCCGCGGGCATGCGGACCAAGCCTGGTGGACGCTGCCGGATTTCGAGGCCTTCGCACCGCTGCGGCATGTGGGCATTTACAGCTACCGGGCGCATTTTTTGCGCGCGTTTCCGCTGCTCCCCCCCGCGCCCACCGAGGTGCTGGAGGCGCTTGAGCAGTTGCGGGCGCTCTGGCACGGCCATGCGATTGCCGTCCACCTGTGCGAATCGGTGCCCGGTGCCGGTGTGGACACACCCGAGGACCTGGAGCGGGTGCGAGCGCTGCTGCGCCACACCAGTCACGCACTCTAAACAGGACGGGCCGGTTGGGCCCAGAGAACTGCCTCTGTCACAGGGGCAACGCCGCTGGGGCCCGCGTAAGCCTATGCAAGGCCCATGCGTGCTATCCTCCCGCGGCTCAAAAAAAGCCCCGGGCCACACCTTGGTGCGGAACACGGAGGCCGTTTTTCGCTTTCCATTTCTTGATTCCTTGAGGACTTCCATGAGACTGATTCTGCTGGGCGCCCCCGGTGCCGGAAAGGGCACCCAAGCCACCTTCATCTGCCAAAAGTACGGCATTCCCCAGATTTCCACCGGCGACA
>CAYZPX010000203.1:0-4611 GCA_964480105.1 uncultured Burkholderiaceae bacterium
CCTGCGGGCGAAAGCCGTGCACCAGCACGATCTTCACGCCCATGGCCTGGATCATCGCCAGGTCCTGGGCGATGCTGGTGAGCTTGCCGGCGGCAATCGCCTCGCCTGTGAGCCCGACCACGAAGGTCTGGTGCCGGAATTTGTGGATGTACGGCGCCACCGAACGGAACCAGGGCACGAAGGTGAAGTTGAAGACAGCGGACATGCGGGCAGGGAAGGGCGGTGGGCGGTCAGGAATCAGGGAAAACCAGCAGCGCTGGGATAATCCGCGATTCTCTACGAATTGCCCGGTGAAGCCCGCCTTGAACGCTCCCAGCCCCCGTCCCACGCCCCGCCCAGCGCCGCCGCCCGCCCGCCCGCCCGTTCCGGCGGCACCGTTGAAGATCACCTTTCCGGAGTCGCTGCCGGTGTCGGGCAAGCGCGAGGAGATCATGGCCGCGCTGCAAAAGCACCAGGTCATCATCGTCTGCGGTGAGACCGGCTCGGGCAAGACCACGCAGCTGCCCAAGATCGCGCTGGCGCTGGGCCGCGGCAAGTGCAACGCCCAGCCGGGGCCGGACGGCAAGGTGCGCGGCCAGCTGATCGGCCACACCCAGCCGCGCCGGATTGCCGCCAGCAGCGTGGCCAAGCGCATCGCCGAGGAGCTGAACACCCCGCTGGGCGACGTGGTGGGCTACAAGGTGCGCTTTCAGGACCGGCTGAGCCGCGACGCCTCGGTCAAGCTGATGACCGACGGCATCCTGCTGGCCGAGACGCAGACCGACCCGCTCCTCAAGGCCTACGACACCCTGATCATCGACGAGGCCCACGAGCGCAGCCTGAACATCGACTTTTTGCTGGGCTACCTGCGCCAGCTCCTGCCGCGCCGTCCGGACCTGAAGGTCATCGTCACCTCGGCCACCATCGACGCGGACCGCTTTGCCCAGCATTTCGCATCGGCCAAAGGGCCTGCGCCGGTCATCCTGGTCTCGGGCCGCACCTTTCCGGTGGAGCAGCGCTGGCGGCCCTTCGAGGACAGCAAGGACTACGGCCTGAACGAAGCCATTGCCGACGGCGTGGACGAGCTGTGGCAGGGCAACGCCAGCGGCGACATCCTGGTCTTCCTGCCCGGCGAGCGCGAAATCCGCGAAGCCGCCGACCACCTGCGCAAGCACCTGTCGCACGACCCGGTGCGCCGCAGCGCCGAGGTGCTGCCCCTGTTCGCCCGCCTGTCGCAGGCCGAGCAGGACCGGATTTTTGACGGCCACACCGGCCGGCGCATCGTGCTGGCCACCAACGTGGCCGAAACCTCGCTGACGGTGCCGGGCATTCGTTACGTGATTGACGCAGGCACGGCGCGTGTCAAGCGCTACAGTTTCAGGAGCAAGGTCGAGCAGCTGCTGGTCGAGCCCATCAGCCAAGCCGCGGCCAACCAGCGCGCCGGCCGCTGCGGGCGGGTGGCCAACGGCATCTGCATCCGCCTCTACGACGAGGCCGACTTCAATGGCCGCCCGCGCTTCACCGACCCCGAAATCCTGCGCAGCTCGCTGGCGGGCGTCATCCTGCGGATGAAGTCGCTGCACCTTGGGGATGTGGCGCAGTTCCCGTTCATCGAGGCGCCCTCGGGCCGGGCGATTGCCGACGGCTACCAGCTGTTGGGCGAAATCGGCGCGGTGGACGAGGCCAACGAGCTCACACCCCTGGGCCTGGAGCTGTCGCGCCTGCCGCTGGACCCGCGCGTGGGCCGCATGATCCTGGAAGGGCGTGAGCGCCAGTGCCTGGAAGAGGTGCTGGTGATTGCCAGTGCCCTGAGCGTGCAGGATGTGCGCGACCGCCCCCTGGAGGCGCAGCAGCAGGCCGACCAGGCGCACGCCAAGTTCGACGACGAGAAAAGCGAGTTCAGCGGCTACCTGCGGCTGTGGAAGTGGATTCACGACGCCCGGGGCGGCAAGGTGGTGGCCAAGACCCGCAAGGAAATGGCCGCGCAAAGTGCCCCCGCGCCGGCCCTGGGCCGCAACGCGGCTTTCCTGCCCGCTGCCCAGCGGCAGGTGAGGGCGGCCGCTCCGGTTGCCCCGGCGGTGGTCGAGGCGGACGAGGCCGCGCCCACCCACAAGCTCAGCAACCGTCAGTGGGAACAGCTGCTGCGCCAGAACTTCATCAACATCCGCCGCGTGCGCGAGTGGCGTGACATCCACAGCCAGCTGCTCACTGTGGTGAATGAGCACCGATGGCCGCTCAACGCCCAGCCCGCCGGCTACGAGCAGGTCCACCTGGCGATGCTGTCTGGCCTCTTGGGCAACATCGGCTGCAAGAGCGACGAGGAAGACTGGTACCTGGGCGCGCGGGGAATCAAGTTCTACCGCCACCCGGGCGCGCATTTGTCCAAGAAGCCGGGCCGCTGGCTGGTGGCCGCAGAACTGGTGGAAACCACCCGCCTGTTCGGTCGGGGCCTGGCCGCCATCGAACCCCCATGGCTGGAGCAGGTGGGCGGCCATTTGCTGAAAAAGCAGATGCTCGACCCGCATTGGGAGAAAAAGGCCGCCGAGGTGGTGGCCTACGAGCGCGCCACGCTGTACGGCATCGTCATTTACAACAACCGCCGCATCAGCTTTGGCCGCATCGACCCCCAGGGCGCGCGCGAGATCTTTATTCGCCAGGCGTTGGTCGAGGGGCAGTGGGAGACCCGTTGGCCCTTCCTGGCCGCCAACCAGAAGCTGATCGCCAAGGTCGAGGAGCTGGAGCACAAGTCCCGCCGCCAGGACGTGCTGGTGGATGACGAACTGATTTACGCCTTCTACGACCAGCACCTGCCGCAGGACGTGTGCAGCGGCGTCACCTTCGACCGCTGGTACAAAGACGCCAGCCGCGCCCAGCCCGACTTGCTCAAGCTCAACCGCGAGGAGCTGATGCGCCATGAGGCGGCGGGCATCACCAGCAGCGCCTTTCCCAAGACCGTGCGCCTGGGCGGCGTCGATTGCACGGCCAGTTACCTGCACGAGCCGGGCGACGCGCGCGACGGCATCACCGTCACCATCCCGCTGTTCGTGCTTAACCAGGTCAGCGAAGAGCGCTGTGAATGGCTGGTGCCCGGCATGCTCAAGGACAAGCTCCAGGCCTTGCTCAAGAGCCTGCCGCAGCGCCCGCGCAGCCGCTTCGTGCCGCTGCCCGAGTCGGCCACGCGGCTGGCGGACTTGTTCAGCGCGCCCGAGCGCTTTGGCCAGGGCAGCCTGGTGGACGTGCTGCTCAAGCAGGTGCGCGACGAGACCTCGCTGGATGTGAAGCGGGCGGACTTCAAGCTGGACATGCTCAGCCCGCACCTGTTCATGAACTTCCGCATCACCGACGAGCACGGCCGCCAGCTGGGCCAGGGCCGCAACCTGGGCGCCCTGAAGGCCGAGTGGGGTGCCAAGGCGCGCGGGGCCTTCCAGGCGCTGGCGGGGCTCAAACTGGGGCAGGCTGCTGCAGCGCAGGGTTCAGGGTCAAATCAGGCTCCATGTCAACAGAATCAACCGGTAGCAGCTCCTAAAAAAGGAGCAAATGCGGCTTCCTCTAGCGCTGCCCGTGCCCCCGCGCCCGACACCGCTATCGCCATGCAGCGCCACACTGCCTGGACCTTTGGCGAACTGCCCGAACTGATGGAAATCCGCAAGGGCGGCCAGTCGCTGGTGGGCTTTCCTGCACTGATCGACGGGGGCGATGCCGTCACCATCGAGGTCTTCGACGAACCCGAGGTGGCGGCCGCCAGGCACCGCGCGGGCCTGCGCCGGCTGTTTGCGCTGCAGATCCGCGATGCGCTCAAGTACCTGGAAAAGAACATCCCCGACCTGCAGAAGATGGCCGTGGCCTACATGCCGCTGGGCACGCAAGAGGAGCTGCGCGCGCAAATCATCGACGTGGCGCTGGACCGCGCCTTCCTGACCGAGCCCCTGCCCACCGACGCAGCCGCTTTCAAGGCCCGCATCGACGAGGGCCGCAGCCGCTTGACGCTGATCGCCAACGAAGTCGCCCGCCTGGCCGGCACCATCCTGACCGAATACGCCGCTGCGGCGCGCAAGCTCAAGGACACCAAAAATGCCCCCGAGGCCACGCAGGACGTGCTGCAGCAGCTGCAGCGCCTGATGCCCAAGGCCTTTATCGCCCAGGCGCCCTGGACGCAGCTGGCGCATTTCCCGCGCTACCTCAAGGCCATCACGCTGCGGCTGGATAAATACCGCGCCGACCCCGCCCGCGACACCGCCAAGCTGGCCGAGATCAAGCCCCTGGAGCAGCGCTACTGGCGCCTGGTCGCCGAGCGCAAGGGCCAGCAGGATGCGCGCATGCAGGAATTCCGCTGGCTGCTGGAAGAGCTGCGTGTGGGCTTCTTCGCGCAGGAACTGCGCACACCCCAGCCCGTGAGCACCAAGCGGCTGGAGAAGGTGTGGGCTCAAATCCAGAGCTAGGCCAAAACAAAACTGAAGCTGGAATCCGTTCGTAATCGGGCTGTTCTGGCGGTGTGCTTTGGTCTAGGTGTAAAGGCTAAACTTTGTTCGATAGCACTCAAACTGAACCGCCCCGTATTTCAAGGAGGCTGTTTGGTTTAAGGCTACGCTGAACAAGGCATCCAAATTTACCGTGCTGCACTAAATTGCACGG
>CAYZPX010000204.1:0-4599 GCA_964480105.1 uncultured Burkholderiaceae bacterium
AAGGAACTGGGCGAGATGCGCGTGCGCATCAAGGCCATGCGCCAGAAGCTGGTCGATGGCCTGAAGGCTGCCGGCGTGCAGCAGGACATGTCCTTCATGACCCAGCAGATCGGCATGTTCAGCTATTCGGGCCTCTCGAAGGACCAGATGGTGCGCCTGCGCAATGAATTCGGCGTGTACGGCACCGACACCGGCCGCATTTGCGTGGCCGCGCTGAACAGCAAGAACATCGACTACGTCTGCCAGGCGATTGCCAAGGTGCTGTAAGCACCGGGTTGATCCCCAGAACGCAAAAGCCGCCTTTTCAAGGCGGCTTTTTTCATGGACTCAAACCCGTGCGCTTACAGCTTCTGCGCCTGCATGAAGCGGTCGTACGTGCCCTCGGTATAGCGGAACCAGCTGTTCTGATCGGCCAGGAACTTGGCGTAATCGGTATAGATTTTTTTCCACTCGGGGTTGCTGTTGTTCAGGTCGGCATAGACCTGCTGGGCCGACTTGAAGGCGGCCGCCATGATCTCTTGCGAGAAGGGGCGCAGCTTGGTGCCTGTACCCACCAGCTGCTTGAGCGCGGCGGGGTTGCGGGCGTCGTACTTGGCCAGCAGGTTGGTGCTGGCCTGGGCGGCGGCGGCTTGAACGATGGCCTTGTATTCAGCAGATAGCTTGTCCCACTCCTTGCTGGCGATGTAGAAGTGGGTCTGCGCCCCACCCTCCCACCAGCCGGGGTAGTAGTAGTAGGGCGCGACCTTGTTGAAACCGAGCTTCAGGTCGTCGTAAGGACCCACCCACTCCAGCGCGTCGATGGTGCCCTTCTCCAGGGCTGGGTACAGGTCGGCTGCGGGGATCGATTGCGGCACGACGCCAAAAGGCTCCAGCACCTTGCCGGCAAAGGGGTTGGTGCGGAACTTCAGACCCTTCAGGTCGGCCACGGTCTTGATTTCCTTGCGGAACCAGCCGCCCATCTGCGCACCGGTATTGCCGGCCGCAAAGTGCACGATGCCGTACTTGGCGTAGAACTCGCGCAGCAGCTTGAAACCGTTGCCCTCGTTGGTCCAAGCGTCCATCTGGCGGGCGTTCATGCCGAAGGGGATCGTGCAGCCCAGGCAGAAGGTGGGGTCCTTGCCGTAGAAGTAGTACGACGAGGTGTGGGCCATCTCGACCGAGCCGTTTTGCACGCCATCGACCACACCAAAGGCGGGCATCAACTCACCTGCGGGATGCACGCTGATCTGGAACTTGCCCCCGGTCATGTCGGCAACGGCTTTGGAGAACACCTCGGCGCCGCCATGAACGATGTCCAGGGATTTTGGAAAGCTGGAAGCCAGGCGCCAGCGAATGGCGGCCTGGGCCTGCACAGCGGGGGCCACACCTGCGGCCAGGATACCGGCGAGACCGGCGTTTTGGAGCAATTGGCGACGTTCCATGAGAAATACCTTCAATCGTGGGGAGAAAAAAGGCTGGGGCACCTTGCGATGGCCCAGCCTGTCGGGTGTGTGTCTCTCAGCGCCTGTTTTACAGCTTTTGCTGCTGCATAAAGCGGTCGTAGGTGCCTTCAGTGAAGCGGAACCACGCGTTCTGGTCGGCCAGGAACTTGGCGTAGTCCGTGTAGATCTTCTTCCACTCGGGGTTGGTGTTGTTCAGGTCGGCAAACACCTGTTGGGCCGACTTGAAGGCAGCCGTCATCACGTCCTGCGGGAAGGGACGGAGCTTGGTGCCCGAACCCACCAGCTGCTTGATGGCGATGGGGTTGCGCGCGTCGTACTTGGCCAGCATGGACGTGTTTGCATGGGCGGATGCCGCCTGAACAATCGCCTTGTAGTCAGCGGGGAGTTTGTCCCATTCCTTGCTGTTGATGTAGAAGTGCAGCTGCGGGCCACCTTCCCACCAGCCGGGGTAGTAATAGTATGGAGCCACCTTGTTAAAGCCCAGCTTCTGGTCATCGTAAGGGCCCACCCACTCCAGCGCATCGAGGGTGCCTTTTTCCAGTGCGGGATAGAGGTCCGCGCCCGCAATCGACTGGGGCACCATGCCAAAAGGCTCCAGGACCTTGCCAGCAAAGGGGTTAGTACGGAATTTCAGACCCTTGAAATCGGCGATCGACTTGATCTCCTTGCGGAACCAGCCGCCCATCTGTGCACCGGTGTTGCCAGCCGCAAAGTGCACGATGTTGAACTTGGCATAGAACTCGCGCAGCAGCTTGAAGCCATTGCCCTCATTGGTCCAGGCGTCCATCTGGCGGGCGTTCATGCCGAAAGGCACGGCGCAGCCCAGACAGAAGGTGGGGTCCTTGCCATAGAAATAGTACGGCGCGGTGTGGGCCATTTCAACCGAGCCCTTCTCGACACCATCGACAACACCAAAGGCAGGCATCAGTTCGCCACCGGCATGGACGGAGATCTGGAACTTGCCATTGGTCATGTCGCTGACCTGCTTGGCAAACACCTCGGCCGTACCGTAAATCGTGTCCAGCGACTTGGGGAAGCTGGAAGCCAGGCGCCAGCGGATGGTGGCCTGGGCATGCACCGCAGGGGCGGCACCGGTCGCGAGCACGCCGGCGATGCCGGCATTTTTGAGGATGGAACGACGATCCATGGGGCTGATCTCCTAGGTAATGGTGGGTCTCTTGCCGTGGCGCCCAGCGGGCGACGGGGGGCAAGCCCGGTATGTGGGGAAAACGATTGTAAGAAGCCCCGCCGGCCTTGCACCCCAAAAATCCCCAAAAGGGCTTTTTCAGTAGGACACTCAGAGCTTTTGGGCCTGCATGAAGCGGTCGTAGGTGCCTTCAGTAAAGCGGAACCAGGCGTTCTGGTCGGCCAGAAATTTGGAATAGTCGCTGAACATCTTTTTCCACTCGGGATTGGTATCGCTCAGCTCGGTGTAGACCTGCTGGGCCGACTTGAAGGCTGCAGCCATGATTTCCTGCGAGAAGGGCATCAGCTTCGCCCCCATGCCCACCAGCTGCTTGAGGGCCGCCGGATTGCGCGCATCGTATTTGGCCAGCATGCCGGTGTTGGCCACGGCCGAGGCCGATTGCACGATGGCCTTGTACTCGTTGGGCAGGGTCTCCCAGGCCTTGGCGTTGATGTAGAACTGCAGCTGCGGTCCGCCGTCCCACCAGCCGGGGTAGTAGTAATAAGGTGCCACCTTGTGGAAGCCCAACTTCAGGTCGTCATAGGGGCCCACCCACTCCACGGCGTCCAGCGTGCCTTTTTCCAGCGCCGGGTACAGGTCGGCGGCCGGAATCGACTGCGGCACCACGCCAAAGGGCTCCAGCACCTTGCCGGCAAAGGGGTTGGTGCGGAACTTCAGGCCTTTGAGGTCGGCCACGGTCTTGATCTGCTTGCGGAACCAGCCCCCCATCTGCACCCCGGTGTTGCCGGCATTGAAGTGCAGGATGCCGTACTTAGCATAGAACTCGCGCAGCAGGCGAAAGCCATTGCCCTCGTTGGTCCAGGCCTCCATCTGGCGCGGGTTCAGGCCGAAGGGAATCGACGAGCCCATGCAAAAGGTGGGGTCCTTGCCGTAGAAGTAGTTGGGCGCCGTGTGGCACATCTCGACCGAGGCGTTCTGCACCCCGTCCAGCACGCCGAAGGCGGGCATGAGCTCACCGCTGGGGTGGATGGAAATCTGGAACTTGCCCCCCGTCATGTCGCTGACCTGCTTGGAAAACACCTCGGCGGCGCCATAGATGGTGTCCAAGGTCTTGGGAAAACTGGAGGCCAGGCGCCAGCGGAGGGTTGGCTGGGCCTGCACTGCGGGCGCTGCGCCAGCGGCCAGGATGCCAGCGATGCCGGCGTGGGTCAGGATCGAACGACGGTGCACAGAAATCTCCCAGAGGTGGCCACATGCGCGGCTCTGTTGTCAACGGCAGCACCCTCCTGCCATGTCAGGCCTGGCGCAAGCCGGCGATTCTAGGGAGACTTGCGTCTCAAAGTTACCGGTAAAAACCCGGAAATTTGGCCTATCCAAGCCAGGAATCAGGCCGAAAAATCGATATTCATGCCACGTTCGGGGCGAAACGCTGGCGAATGGCCGACTCGATACCCGCCGCATCCAGCCCCTGCAACGCCAGCAGCTTGGCCGGATCGCCGTGCTCGATGAAGCGATCGGGCAGGCCCAGTTGCAGCACCGGGCGCAGCAGGCCCTCGGCGTTCAGCGCTTCGCAGACGGCGCTGCCAGCACCGCCCTGGATGGCGCCCTCCTCCACCGTCACCAGCGCATCGTGGGTTTCGGCCAATTGACGCAACAGGTCCAGGTCCAGCGGCTTGGCCCAGCGCATGTTGGCCACGGTGGCATCCAGCGCCTCGGCCGCCTGCAGCGCGGGGTAGAGCAAAGTGCCAAAGGCCAGGATCGCGATGCGCGGGCCAGCGCCCGTGCCCTGGCGCTCGCGGCGGATTTCGCCCTTGCCGTAGGGCAGGCCCTCCAGGTCCGGCAGGGGGGCCACACCCACACCGGCGCCACGGGGGTAGCGCACAGCCACCGGGTGGTTCTGGGCGAAGGCGGTGCTCAGCAGCTGGCGGCATTCGCGCTCGTCGGCCGGGCAAGCCATGGCCATGTTGGGAATGCAGCGCACAAACGGGATGTCGTAAGCGCCCGCATGGG
>CAYZPX010000205.1:0-4452 GCA_964480105.1 uncultured Burkholderiaceae bacterium
GGCCTCAAGACCAACGACCTGATCACCAAGATCGACGACACCGCCGTCAAGGGCCTGACGCTGAACGAAGCCGTCAAGCGCATGCGCGGCGAGCCCAACACCAAGGTCATCCTCACCATCCTGCGCCGCGATGAGAACCGCAGCTTCCCGGTCACCATCACCCGCGAAGAGATCAAAACCCAGTCGGTCAAGGGCAAGGTGGTCGAGCCTGGCTACGCCTGGATCCGCCTGAGCCAGTTCCAGGAGCGCACGGTGGAAGACTTTGTGCGCAAGGTCGAAGAGGTCTATCGCGACGATCCCAAGCTCAAGGGCCTGGTGCTGGACCTGCGCAACGACCCCGGCGGCCTACTGGATGCCGCGGTGGCGATTTCTGCCGCCTTCCTGCCCGAGGACGTTACAGTGGTCAGCACCAACGGTCAGCTGGCCGAAAGCAAGGCCACCTACAAGGCCTCGCCCGAGTACTACCTGCGCCGCGGCCAGAGCGACCCGCTCAAGCGCCTGCCCGCCGCGATCAAGAAGGTGCCGCTGGTCGTGCTGGTCAACGAGGGCTCGGCCTCCGCCAGCGAAATCGTCGCCGGCGCGCTGCAGGACCACCAGCGCGCCACCATCATGGGTGCGCAGACTTTTGGCAAGGGCTCGGTGCAGACCGTGCGCCCGCTGGGCCCGGACACCGGCATCAAGCTGACCACCGCCCGCTACTACACGCCCAAGGGCACCTCCATCCAGGCACGTGGCATCGTGCCCGATGTGATGCTGGACGAATCCGCCGAGGGCAACCTGTTCGCCGCGCTGCGCATGCGCGAAGCCGACCTGGACAAGCACCTGGGCAACGGCCAGAGCGAAGAGAAAAAAGACCCCGAACGCGAACGCGCCCGCGAGGAAGCCCGCAAGCGCCTGGAAGAAGAAGCCAAGAAGCCGCAGGCCGAGCGCAAGCTGCCCGAGTTCGGCACCGACAAGGACTTCCAGCTGGCGCAGGCGCTCAACCGCCTCAAGGGCCAGCCGGTGCTGGTCAGCAAGACCCTGACCGAGCGCAAGGAAGAGAAGAAAGAAAACTGAGGCGGGCGCCCCCGGCGCCTTCGCCCCCAGGCCGGGCCTTGCACCCGGCCTTTTTCATGGCGCCAACGCTGCTTCCCCCGCCCTCCCCCACCGAAAGCTTTCCACCATGACCGACGACCAGCTGCTGCGCTATTCCCGCCACCTCCTGCTCGACGAAGTGGGCATCGAGGGCCAGCAGCGCATCCTGGACAGCCATGCGCTGTTGATTGGTGCGGGCGGCCTGGGCTCGCCGGCGGCGCTGTACCTGGCCTCGGCCGGTGTGGGGCGCATCACGCTGGTCGATGACGATGTGGTGGACCTGACCAACCTACAGCGCCAGATCGCCCACACCACGGCCCGCATCGGCCAGTCCAAGGTGGAATCGGCCGCCCAAGCGCTGGCAGCCCTCAACCCCGAGGTACAGGTGCAGACCATCCAGGCCCGTGCCGACGCCGCGTTGCTGGATGAACTCGTCCCGCAGGCCACGGTGGTGCTGGACGGCAGCGACAACTACGCCACCCGCCACGCGGTCAACGCCGCCTGCGTGCGCCACGGGGTGCCCCTGGTGGCCGGGGCGGTGGTGCGCTTTGATGGACAGATCACCGTCATCGACCCGTGCATGGCGGACAGCCCCTGCTACGCCTGCCTGTTCGCGCCCGATGCGCCCTCCCCCGACGCTCACTGCGCCACGCTGGGCGTATTCGCCCCGCTGGTGGGCGTCATCGGCGCCATGCAGGCGGCGGAGGCGCTGAAGCTGCTCTCGGGAGCAGGTCAGCCGCTGGTGGGCCAGCTCCTGCTGCTGGACGGCCGCGACATGGCTTGGAGCCGCATGCGCCTGGCGCGCGATCCGGGCTGCCCGGTGTGCGGGGCCGCAGGGCATGGCGCCCCGCAGGATTGAGGGTCTTTTGGGCCTCTAGGCCAATGGATACCAGCGGTAGTAGCTATTGTTTTTGAACTTCTTGAGGAGGGCTGTGAGCCGCTGCCTTCACGGGGAAACAGTTCACGCGGTGGCGTTGTTGCCTTTGTGCAGGCGGCTGCAAAGCTGCGCCACACAGGCTTGACGCGTGGCCTCATCGATACGCCCCAGGGTTTTGGTGACGATGGTGCTGCGCAGGGTGATGACTTTGTCGGTGCGTATCCAGCTGGCGACGGGCAGGCTGCCGCCTTCGGGCAAGGGCCCTGCGGGCAGGGCAATAGCGTGTTGGTGTTGCACTTTGGAGGTCACGGCCATGGCAATAAAGTCGCCTCGCGCATCGGCAGCGGTCAGCAGCAAGACTGGGCGCTTTTTAGAGGCACTCAAATCCGTGAAAGGAAACGGCACCAGAACCACGCTGCCGGGTTCAAGCGTCATTCCAGACCTCGTCTTCGGGGTTCTCCCACACATCCCCCAGCGCGGTGATCTGCGCGTTTTGCAGGTCATGCCACTCCTCGGGGGACGAGGGTTGGGCGCGCTGGGCCAGAAACGCCGCAAAGTCCAGCACCTCCTGTTGCAGGGGGACAGGCAGATGCTGCACGGTGTTCAAGATTTGTTGGCTCAAGCCGGCATATCCCATGGTTTACCTCACCTTCAGAGTCGAACCGGAATCCCCCGCGCCGCCATGTGGCGCTTGGCTTGCTCGATGGTGTATTCGCCGTAGTGAAAGATGCTGGCGGCCAGCACGGCGTCGGCGCCGCCCTGTTGCACACCGTCGGCCAGGTGGTCCAGGTTGCCCACGCCGCCGGAGGCAATCACTGGCACGGGCACGGCGTCGCTCACCGCGCGGGTGAGTTGTAGGTCAAAGCCGGCCTTGGTGCCGTCGCGGTCCATGCTGGTCAGCAGGATTTCGCCGGCGCCGCGGCGGGCCATTTCAGCGGCCCATTGCACGGCGTCCAGGCCCACGTTCTTGCGGCCACCGTGGCTGAAAACGTCCCAGCCGGGGCCCACGGGCTGGCCGTTGGGGCCCAGGCGCTGCTCTTCTTCGGCAGTGCGGCGCTTGGCGTCGATGGCGACCACGATGCACTGCGCGCCGTACTTGGCCGAGGCGTCGTTGATGACCTGCGGATTGGCAATCGCCGCCGAATTGAAGCTGACCTTGTCCGCCCCGGCGTTCAGCAGGCGGCGCACGTCTTCCACGGTGCGCACGCCACCGCCCACGGTGAGCGGAATAAAGACCTGGCTGGCCACAGCCTCGATGATGTGCAGGATCAGGTCCCGGTCGTCGCTGGTGGCGGTGATGTCCAGGAAAGTGAGCTCATCGGCCCCCTGGGCGTTGTAGCGCGCGGCGATCTCGACCGGGTCGCCCGCATCGCGCAGTTCGACGAAGTTGACCCCCTTGACCACGCGGCCACCGGTGACGTCCAGGCAGGGAATGATGCGTTTGGCAAGCATGAAGACTCCAGATTCGATAACAAGGCGGGAAGCGTGCAGACCCCGGTGCGGGCTCAGGCCACCCGCAGGTGCTGCCAGCCGGTCCAGCGCTCGCCCGGGCCCAGGCGCACGGGGGTGTCAATGGCGGCGGCTTCCACGCAGAGCATCTGGCGCCAGCCCTCGGGCGGCAGGTCCGCCAGGCGGGCACACAGCGCGGCACCGGGGTTCCAGACCACGGCCTGCGGCAGGCTGTCGCTTTGGCGGATGTCCAGGCGGTGAATGCTGTCTTGCAACCACAAATGACGGGACGACGGTACCTGAAACACGCTGTCGTATTCGCCGGCAAAACCCACGGGGCCGGGCTGCACCAGGCGCTGGTCGGTGACGGCGTCCCAGCGGGCGCAGCCGTCCAGGCCGTGGACCTGGGCGCTGGCCACATCCTCCACCCGCAGATAGCTGTGCAAGGCGGTGGTGAAGTCCCAGGGCGTGGCACCGGGGTTCTCAACGGCCAGCGCGATGTGCAATTCGCCGTCGCCCAAGGTGATGCTCAACTCGGCGGCAAAGGTTTCAGGCCACCAGGCCCAGCTGCGGGGGGTGTCGGCCAGGCGCAGGCGCTGCACGGTGCGGCCCTGGGCGTCCTGCTCGGGCGCGTCGGCGCCCCACGGCAGGTTGCGGGCAAAGCCGTGCTTGGGCAGGGGCCCACGCTGGTTGAATTGCGGAAAGCACAGGGGAATACCGCCACGGATGGCGGTCTGCCCATCGGCTACGGCCTCGGGGCTCAGGTACAGGCGCTCGCGCCCGTCGGCCACCCAGGACAGGACCTGCGCGCCCTGCAGCGTGACCAGGGCGGTGTCGCCCTGGGCGGTGGTGAGTCGCAGCGCTTCCAGGCCGCGCCAGAGTTCGGGACACACGCCCGCCTGGGTTGCGGCCACGGCATCAGGCATGGCGCAGTGCGTCCGCGCGCTGCTGGGCGGCGGCAAAGTCCAGGTCGCCGCTGTAGATGGCGCGGCCACAGATCACGCCCTGCACGCCCTCGTCCTCGACGGCGCAGAGGTTCTCGATGTCGGCCA
>CAYZPX010000206.1:0-4448 GCA_964480105.1 uncultured Burkholderiaceae bacterium
CCTGGGTCGCGCCGCTGTCCACCCTGCTGTGGGGCGGCCTGCTGCTGGCCCTGGCCGCGGGGTCGATGGTCGGGCTGGTGCGGCGCTTCGTCAGCCGCTTCGGCCTGCCGCTGGTCGTGCTGTCGCTGGCCTGGCTGACCTGGCAGTTCGGCCTGCGGCTGGCGGAGCAAGGCGTGGCCGCCTGGTGGAACCGCCCGGGTGCCGGCGGCATGAGCGCGCTGCAGGCGCTCGACCTGGTGGTTGCGATGCCCGTGTCCTGGCTGCCCCTGGTGGCCGATTACGCCCGCCACGGGCGCAACCCCGGTGGCACGCTGCGCGGCACCTGGATCGGCTATGCCCTGGCCAACCTCTGGTGCTATGCGCTGGGCGTGCTGGTCGTCACCACGGCGGCGCCGGGGGCGGACCTGGTGTCCACCCTGCTGCTGGCGCAGGGCGGCCTGATCGCGTTGGGCCTGATCCTGGTGGACGAGGTGGACAACGCCTACGGCGACGTGCATTCCAGCGCCGTGTCGCTCAACTTCCTGTCGCGCGCCCGCTGGTCGGTGCGCCGCGCTGGCATGGGCATGGCCCTGCTGGCCACGGTGGGGGCGCTGCTGCTGCCCATGCACAGCCTGGAGCCCTTCCTGTTGCTGCTCAGCTCCGTGTTCGTGCCGCTGTTCGGCGTGGTGATTGGCCAACTGGCCGTGGGCGGCCTGCCCGCCGTGCGCGCCATCCACACCGGCCCGGCCCTGCTGTGGGTGGGCGGCATCGCCTTCTACCACCTGGGCGCCGCCTTCTGGCCGCAGTGGGGCTCGGCCCTGCCCACCTTCGCGCTGACGCTGGCGCTGTCCGCGCTGCTGCGGCGCAGGCGTTGATGCAGCGGTCTTACCATGGCGCTATCACCGATCCGATCCCGCCCCCAACCCATCCCTGTCCCCTCGCGCACCCTTTGCGCGCTTTTTTCTGCTGCTTCCCATGAACATCCGCAAAGACGCTGCCGTCACCCTCAACTACCAAATCACCAGCCCCCAGGGCAAACCGCTGGATTCCGGCCACATCGCCTACCTGCATGGCGGTTACGACAACCTGTTCGACAAGGTCGAGGCCGCGCTGGAAGGCCAGGCCGTGGGCTTTGCCACCACCGTGGACCTGGCGGTGGAGGATGCCTACGGCCCGCGCGACGAGAGCCTGGTGCGCACCATCCCCAAGAGCGAATTTCCGCCCGGCGTGAAGGTCGGCGGCATGCTGCGCGGCGCCAACGACCGGGGCGAGCCCCAGGTCTTCCATGTGATGAAGATCAAGGGCCCCGAAGTGCACCTGGATGGCAACCACCCCTTGGCCGGCCAGGCCCTGCGCTTTCAGTGCAAGGTGACCGCGGTGCGCCCGGCAACGGCCGAGGAGATTGCCCACCGCCACGTACACGGCGACCATGGCCACCACCATTGAAGGTATTTTGCTATTGAATCAATAGCTAATACCGCCCGTATCCATTGGCCTAGCGGCCAAAAAACCTAAAAATGAACGCCATGCAATACCGCACGCTCGGCCCCTTCACTGTCTCGGCCCTGGGCCTGGGCTGCATGAACCTGGACCACGGCTACGGCCCCGCCGCGTCGGTGGCGCAGGGCGAGGCCCTGGTCGCCGCCGCGCTGGAGGCCGGCATCACCTTTTTTGACACGGCTGCGCTGTACGGCTTTGGCGCCAACGAGCGCCGGCTGGCGCCGCTGCTCAAGGCCCACCGCAGCCGCATCACCCTGGCCAGCAAATGTGGCATGCAGGGCGTGGACCGGGGCGACGGCAAGTTGGTGCGTGAAATCAATGGCCGCCCCGAGGTGCTGCGCCAGACCTGCGAGGACAGCCTGCGCCGCCTGCAGACCGAGGTGATCGACCTGTACTACCTGCACCGCTGGGACCCGCGTGTGCCCATTGAGGACAGCGTGGGCGCGCTGGCCGACCTGGTGCGCCGCGGCCTGATCCGCACCGTGGGCCTGAGCGAGGTGTCGGCCGCCACGCTGCGCCGCGCGCACGCGGTGTTCCCGATCACCGCCGTGCAGTCCGAGTATTCGCTGTGGACGCGCAACCCCGAGATCGCGGTGCTGGACACCTGCCGCGAGCTGGGCGTGGCCTTCGTGCCCTTCAGCCCGCTGGGGCGCGGCTTCCTGGGCGGAGCCCTGCCGAGCGTGGAATCCCTGAGCACCCTGGGACCGGCCGACATGCGCCGCACCATGCCGCGTTTTGACCCGGCGGGCCACTACGCCCAGAACCTGCGCCTGCTCGACGCCCTGCGTGCCCTGGCCGCCGAGCTGGACGCCACGCCCGCCCAGTTGGCCCTGGCCTGGCTGCTGCACAAGGACCCCGGCTTCGTGCCCATTCCCGGCACCACCCGCGTGGACCATCTGCAGGACTGCCTCGGCGCGCTGCAGATCCAGCTCAGCCCCGACACCATCGCCCGGCTGGGCGCGCTGTTTGCGCCCGAAGCCATCCAGGGCAACCGCTACACCCCCCAGGGCGCGTCCGAGGTGGACACCGAGCGCTTCGCCTTCGAGGGCCCCGTGCCGCGTTGAGCGGACGACAGACCGCCATGGACCCCATCCACGACACCGAACAACGGCTGGCCGACCTGGAAATCAAGCTCAGCTTCCACGAAGACCTGCTGGACCAGCTGAACCTGACCATTTACCGCCAGCAGCAGCACATCGACTGGCTGCTGCAAGAGGTCCGCCGCCTGGCCCAGCAGTCCGAGGGCGGGCCCACTGCCCCGCGCAGCCTGCGCGACGAACTGCCGCCGCACTATTGAGATAGACGGCGGCAGCGTGCGCTGCTGTGCGTACTCAGCCTGCGCTGAGTGCACCTGCCTGGGTCAGGCGCTCGGGCACCAGCAGCTGCTTCATTTCAGCCTGGCCCATGAGGCCCAGCTCTTCGGCCGTGACCGCAATGGTCTTGCCGCTGGCCATGGCGGCCTTGGCGATGGCCGCGGCTTTTTCGTAGCCAATCAGCGGGTTCAGCGCCGTCACCAGCGTGATGGATTCGGCCATGCGGTCGGCCAGCAGCGCGTGGTTGGCTTCAATGCCTTCGACGCAGTTGACCTGCAAGGTCTGGCAGGCGCGCGTCAGGTGCGTCAGGCTCTGGTGCAGTGCCCAGCCCATCAGCGGCTCAAAGGCGTTGAGCTGCAACTGGCCTGCTTCCGAAGCCATGGTGATGGCCACATCGTTGCCAATCACCTCGAAGCACACCTGGTTCATCACCTCAGGAATCACCGGGTTGACCTTGCCCGGCATGATGGACGAGCCGGCCTGGCGCGCCGGCAGCTTGATGTCACCCACACCAGCCTGCGGGCCCGATGACAGCAGGCGCAGGTCGTTGCTGATCTTGGACAGCTTGGTGGCAATGCGCTTCAAAATGCCCGAAATATCGACAAACGCACTGGTATCGGACGTGGCGGCAATCATGTCCGCCGCAGCCGTGACCGGAACGCCCGACAGCTTGGCCAGCTCGGGGATGACCGCATCGACATAGCCCACGGGGGCGTTGATGCCAGTGCCAATGGCGGTGCCGCCCAGGTTCACTTCGGTCAGCAGCAGGGCCGATTCGCGCAGGCGGGCCTCATCGGCGGCAATCATGCTGGCAAAGGCGGTGAATTCCTGGCCCAGCGTCATCGGCACGGCGTCTTGGAGTTGTGTGCGGCCGATTTTGAGGACGGAGGCAAATTCGCGCGCCTTGGCTTCAAACGCACCGCGCAGGCTGGCCAGGGCTTGCAGCAGCGCCTGGATTTCGAACCAGGTGGCCAGCTTGAGGGCGGTGGGATAAGCGTCGTTCGTGCTTTGCGAGGCGTTGACGTGGTCGTTGGGGTGCACAACGTCGTAGCGGCCTTTGGGCAATCCCAAGTGCTCTAGCGCACGGTTGGCGATCACCTCATTGGCATTCATGTTCGTGGAGGTGCCAGCGCCGCCCTGGATGACATCGACCACAAACTGGTCGTGCAGCTGCCCGGCGATCAGGTCGTCACAGGCTTGGGCAATGGCGTGGGCTTGGGTGGCGTTGATGGCGCCGAGCTGCAAGTTGGCGTGGGCAGCGGCTTTTTTGACAAAGGCAAAGGCACGGATGAGTTGGGGCATGTGGGCCACGGTGTGGCCGGTGATGGGAAAGTTTTCCACCGCGCGGGCGGTATGAACCCCCCAGTAAGCTGCGGGAGGGATGGTCTTGACTCCGATGAAGTCGCTTTCTTGGCGCATGGCAATGGTCTCAGTCAACAACAAAAAACCAGTGGTGCCCGCCTGAATCGGTTCGGCGCCACCAGTGCAAAAGCCCTGTTCCAGGGAACTGGTAAACCAGTCCCCGAAAGCAGGGCTTCGGAGCGGATTATGTCCCGCTGCAGCAAAAACGCGCCCGAAGGCGCGTCTTTCAGCTCAGGGCGGGGCGAGAAATTACTTCGCCACCACGCGCACCATTTCCAGGCACTTGTTGGAGTA
>CAYZPX010000207.1:0-4424 GCA_964480105.1 uncultured Burkholderiaceae bacterium
GCGATTGCGGTGATCGACTCGATCCAGACCGTCTATTCCGACCAGCTCAGCTCCGCGCCGGGCTCGGTCGCCCAGGTGCGCGAATGCGCGGCCCACCTGACGCGGGCGGCCAAGGCCACGGGCGTGGCCATCGTGCTGGTGGGCCATGTGACCAAGGAAGGCGCGCTGGCCGGCCCCCGGGTGCTGGAGCACATGGTGGACACGGTGCTGTACTTCGAGGGCGACACGCACAGCAGCTTCCGGCTGGTGCGCGCCATCAAGAACCGCTTTGGCGCCGTCAACGAGATTGGCGTGTTTGCCATGACCGAGAAAGGCCTCAAGGGCGTGAGCAACCCCAGCGCCATCTTCCTGAGCCAGCACAGCGAGCCCGTGCCCGGCAGCTGCGTGATGGTGACGCTGGAAGGCACCCGCCCGCTGCTGGTCGAGGTGCAGGCGCTGGTGGACGAAGGCGGCCCCAGCCCAAGACGCCTGTCGGTGGGCCTGGACCGCGACCGCCTGGCCATGTTGCTGGCGGTGCTGCACCGGCACGCGGGCGTGGCCTGCATGGACCAGGACGTGTTCGTCAACGCGGTGGGCGGGGTGCGCATCAGCGAGCCGGCGGCCGACCTGGCGGTGCTGCTGGCCATCACCTCCAGCCTGCGCGGGCGGGCGCTGCCCAAGGGCTTCATCGCCTTTGGCGAGGTGGGCCTGGCCGGCGAGGTGCGCCCCGCGCCCCGGGGGCAGGAGCGGCTGAAGGAAGCCGCCAAGCTGGGCTTCACCGTCGCGGTGGTGCCCAAGGCGAATGCGCCCAAAAAGCCCATCGAGGGCCTGGCACTGCACCCGGTGGAGCGCATCGAGGAGGCGCTGGAGGTGGTGCGCGGCCTGTAGTAAGAAACGCACTACCTTAGCGAGCAAATAGGACGTTACCATCAGGTAATTAAAGGGGCTTCATAAACACCATGCGGGTACTTTGGCCGCCTGCTACCCAACCCCACTGCATCAAGAGCAACCACCTCACCAACCGGGACTCTACTGTGAAACATCGTTACCCAGCGCACCGACATCAAGCTAAACGCCTTTCCATGAGCACTCAAGTGGTTGAGCCAGCATCGTACGCACACAGATGGCTCCAATGGGTGACCTTGCTGGGATTGACTCTTGCGATCCTATTAGCCCAAAAGGTGGCAGCCGAGCCCGGCAGGCCCCATTACAGCGCGACTCAGGCACAAGAGCTTCTCGCTGACTACAACCAACAAACACCGCCTCTATTGCTAGCACCGAGAGTGCCCACAGAGCTTCAGCAAGAAGTCAAACTACTGACAGAGGTACCAATGCTGGTGCTGGTGGACTGGACTGCAAAATCAGCGTCTGACACCCAAGCGAGCCGCTTGTCAGCGCTTGCGCAGTACAAGCAGCAATTGCTCTTGGACTGGGAACTGGACAGGCAAGGTCATGAGGATCAGCAAACCACCGACGCGCTACCAGTGCTGTACCTGCTGATCGACGGTGAAACAGCTCTGCACAGCATCGCAGCAGACCCGCGTGTGCTCAGCCTGCAAACTGTCGTCGCATCTGGCGTAGGCTCCGAAGCTGCTCAGGTCAGACTGCAAGCGCAGTACCTTAGCCAGTACGCTCCACACCTCAAAGCCGCCCGTTTGGCACTGGCACAAGACACCGTCCATAACGCCCGTGCCAATGGCCAAAGTAATCCGTACAGTCCCACCAACACAAAAGTCAGCACTAACGACAGCAGTGGTGTAACTGAACCCATTCTGTTAACACTCAGCAAAACCGGCACAGGCCAGGCGCGCGTTTACAGCGTTAGTCACACGCAAATCGACTGCGACCAGGCTTGCCCGCAAACTATGGTCAGCCTGTTGCCCGGCAGCAACGTCACACTGCAGGCTGAGCCAGCCCCAGGTGCTCGCCTTGAAAGATGGGCTGGCATTATTTGCCAGCAAGGCAACACCAGTCCAAACTGCACCTTCGCGCCCCAAGCCAGCACCCGTGTGGCGCTGCACATTACAAGCAACAGTGCAAACCGAACCGCCGCTATGGGGAGCCCGAATGCTGCGCGACAAGGACAACGCGCAACCAACAGCATGGCAATGGGGCAAACACAGCGGCTGGCTCCAGGGTATTTTCACAATGCATCTATCAAAGACGATGGCAGTCTGTGGACTTGGGGAAACAACGACTACGGTCAGCTGGGTGACGGTAGCCGCGCCGACCGAACCAGCCCCGTCCAGATCGGCACAGGCTATAGAACTGTGGTGGCTGGTGAACACCATACGCTGGCGCTCAAGACCGATGGCAGCCTTTGGGCATGGGGACTCAACAGCGATGGCCAGCTGGGCGACGGCAGCACCACCAGCCGCACCAGCCCAGTACAAGTGGGCATGGGTTACAGCGCGATAGCTGCAGGATATAGACACAGCCTCGCGATCAAGACCGATGGCAGTCTGTGGGCCTGGGGAAAAAATAACTATGGTCAGCTGGGCGACGGCAGCACTACGAGCCGATCTAGCCCGCTCCTCATCGATACGGGCTACATCGCTATTGCCGCCGGCACTATGCACGTCCTAGCCCTTAAAGCGGATGGCAGCCTGTGGGCATGGGGAAACAACCGGTTTGGCCAGCTGGGTGACGGCAGCAGCATCGACAGTGCCAGCCCCGTCCAGGTTGGCACGGGCTATGCTGCGATGGCTGCGGGGTTTGCTCACTCCCTGGCACTCAAGACTGATGGCAGCCTGTGGGCATGGGGTCTCAACAACGACGGCCAGGTGGGCGACGGCAGCAACATTTGGCGCACTAGCCCCGTTCAGGTTGGTGTCGGCTACACGGCAGTAGCAGCTGGTCAATACCACAGCCTAGGACTCAAGACCGATGGTGGTTTGTGGGCCTGGGGAGCAAATTACTATGGCCAACTGGGTGACAGTAGTACCACTCGCCGCAACCGCCCCCTGCAGGTGGATATTGGTTATCGGGAAGTGGCAGCGGGCACGTACCACTCTTTGGCGTTGAAAACCGATAGCAGCCTGTGGGCATGGGGGCAAAACGTTCTTGGTCAGCTGGGTGATGGCAGCACCACCCAGCGCAACAGTCCTGTTTTGGTGTACCCCGTGCGTCCCACACGCTTGCTCACGCTCACTATGCCTACGGCCAACTTAGGCACGGTCACCAGTTTGCCCAGCGGCCTCAATTGCACCAGCAGCTGTAGTGCTACGTTTTATGCAGACGTTGAAATCGAGCTGACTGCAACGCCTACCTTCAGCGCGGTGTTTCTCGGCTGGAGTGGTGCCTGCTCAGGCTCTGGTACTTGCCGCGTGACTATGAGGGGTGCCCAGAACGTAACGGCTACTTTTGTCCCAAAGAGCCAAGCTGTGGCTTTGAACGTACTCAAGGCTGGCACGGGCACAGGCACGGTCACCAGCAGCCCTGCTGGCATCAACTGCGGCAGTACCTGCACTGCCAACTTTGCTGCGGGTACGCAAGTGACTTTGATGGCACAGGCGAGTGCAGGCAGCACCTTCGTGGGCTGGTCTGGCGAGTGCTCAGGCACCAGCTCCTGCACGGTCACCGTCGATGCAGCCAAGAGTGTGACGGCTAGTTTCAAGACTGCCAACGGCGGCGGCCCCTTGGCAGACCCGGCAGCGTTCGTGAGGCAGCAGTATGTGGACTTTTTAGGTAGCAGCCCTGATGACATCCTCCTGAATCACTGGGTCAACCAGCTCAATGCGGGTGCTGCTACGCGGGCACAAGTGATCCAGGCGCTGATGTCCTCTGAGGAGTTCCAAAGGCGGTTCGGGCCACTGGTGCGCCTGTACACGGCCTACTTCCGGCGGGTGCCCGACTACGGCGGCTTAATGTACTGGTTCAACGCCATGAACCCCAGCAGCGGTGGCGGCGCCAGCCTGGCGCAGGTCTCGCAGGCCTTTGCCCAATCGACCGAGTTCAATAACACCTACGGCGCTCTCGATAACGCTGGGTTTGTCGCCCTGGTGTACCAGAACGTGCTGGGCCGCGATGCCGAGCCAGCGGGCTTTGCTTACTGGCTAGATCAGCTCAATCGCGGCATGTCGCGCGGGCAAATGATGATTGGTTTTTCGGAGTCGGCTGAAAACCAGAATGGCACTACCAAAGCGCAGCACATTACCTTGGCTTACGTGGGCATGTTGCGGCGTACCCCCAGCGCCAGCGAACATGCCCAATGGCTTACCGATATGAATGCAGGCCGGGCCGATGCCCTCTCGCTGATCAGTAGCCTGCTGCAATCAGCTGAATACGCCGCCCGCTTCTGAGCGGCCTGTTACAACGCTCGCGAGTACTATGGTTTGGATAGCTCCCAGCGCTTGCTCCGTAAGCCCTGAGAGCTTTTCGAAACTTCTAGGACAATCCGCGCCATGAATTTTCAGAAGATTGTGGTCCCCCTAGGGGGCATCGTG
>CAYZPX010000208.1:0-4404 GCA_964480105.1 uncultured Burkholderiaceae bacterium
CGTGCCCGGCGAGTGTAGCCGAGCCGCATCGGCCTTGCCCTGCGCTCAACCAGGGCGATGTTGGGGGAATTGAAGAGTGGCGCAGGAGGAATTCAGGGGGAGGGGGGCGTCGCCAGCAGGGCCACGTCCTGGGACTCGCCCACGGCTTGGGGCGCAGGTGCTGGTTTGCGCGCGGGAATTGGAGCGGGCGCTGCAGCTGTCTGCAACGGTGGGGTGTAGGTCGGTACCGCCTGGCCCGCTGCGACCTTGCGCAGGCGTTGATGTTCAGCCATCACCTTGGCCGAATAGCCGCCGTCGTGGGGAAGATTGGCCGCACCGACGTAATGGCGCAGGCCACCCTCGATCGAACCTGCCTTCTCGATGCACTCCTTGAGCACCTGCACGCCCACCCGCAGGTTGGCCACGGGGTCAAAGGCGGCAAAGTGCCCGCCAAAGTCACGGTACTTGTCGGTGTGGATCTTGGTCATCACCTGCATCAGGCCCTGGGCGCCTACGGCGCTCTGGGCGAAGGGGTTGAAGCTCGATTCCACCGCCATGATGGCCAGGATCAGCGTGGGCTCCAGCTTGACGCTGCGCCCGACCTGGTAGGCCTCGGTCACGAGTGCGCTCAGGGGTTCGGGGGCGACGCGGTATTTTTTGCTCAGCCAGTTGGCGACGGCGGCCTGTTCCTTGGGCAGGTCTTTGGGGTTGGTTGCCGTGGCGCGTTCGCTGGCGGTCGGCTCGGCGGCAAAGCCGAGCACTTCGATTTGCCGGGACTGCAGCCAGCCCATCAATTCTTCTTCGCCGGCCTGTCGCAGGTCGGGGCGGGCCGCCAGGGCCAGGGTGGCGCAGGCCACGCCCACGCCAATCAGGGCAAAACTGTTGTGGGTAATGGCCACGAAGCCTTTGGCAACGTCGGCGGCAAACACGTGCATGCCAGAGACCAGCTTGCGGTGGTTTGTCATCGAGGGGTCCTTTCAGGGGTGGGCACGGCAAGGGGCGCATCCGGAGGGATGGCGCCTTGCGGCTTGGCCTTGGGGGTTGATGAACGGCTGGGTGCAGCGGGGGAATGCTGCCGGAAGCATCAGCCGGGTGCCTTCATGGCACGGGGTGGACAGGGTCCTGTTTCAAAAGTGGGCGGATTCTAGGAGGGTGTTTCATGCTTAGTCAATACTAAAGAAAATTTTCTTTAGATTGTTTTTGCATATTTAAACCCGGGAAAACCCTGGATTTCACCCCTATTCCGCACGTGTATGGCCTGACAGCGCGGGCCAAGCCCCGCCTGTGGCCAGCCCCGGGTTCGGCGGCGGCAGGGGCTTGCGCGGGGCCGGGGATAATAGGCCGTTTCACGGAAGGGCCATGCTGGCCGTGTACGCGGTGTGGCCCCGTGCCACCGAGCGCCTTTCCTTTCCATGTTTTCTCTCTTTGCCCGCAACAAAATGTCCGACGCTCTTGACGTGACCCCTGCCACCTCCAAAACTGCCGACGCCCATCCCCTGGATGCCCTGACCGGTGGTGCCTTCTCGGCCGCGACGTCCGGAGAGCGTGCTGCCCGCATCCGCGAATGGCTGCAGACCCAGCCCTCGCCCGAGCAGTTGCAGGAAGTTTTCAAAGAGCTGAGTGGCCGCGACAAGGGCGCCGCCAAGGCGGTGCGCGAGCGCCTGGACGAAATCCGCCGGGCCAAGGGCCAGGAAGCGATTGCCGCCGAATGGGCCGACAAAGCCCAGGCCCTGTTGGCCGCCCCCAAGCTGCCAATTGCCGATGCCCTGGCCTGGCAGCGCGATGCGGCCAAGGCCGGTGCGCCCCTGTCGCGCGAACCACTGGCCAGCCTGAAAGCCCAGCTCAATGAGCGGGTCAAGACGATTGAGGACTTGCAGCATCGCGTCCAGGTGCAGCGCGAAGCCGCCGTGCTGCTCGCCCAGCGCATCGAGGTGCTGTCCACCAAACCCTGGCGCGATGCCCAGACGGCGCTGGAAACCTTGCAGGCCGATGTCGCCCGCTGGCAGCAACAGGCCCAGGAACTGACCGGCGACGCCAGCTGGGCCAGCGTGGAGGCGCGCTTCCCGCCCCAGCTGGAAAATGCCAGCGCCCAACTTTTGCTGGTCTGGGACGCCTTCCAGGCCGCGCTGAAGCAGGTTGCCCTGGCAGCCGAAGACCCGCAGGCCGAACTGCCCTCGGTGCCCGTCTGGGCCGATGAAGTGCGCGTAGCCCGTGGCCTGCCCACCGAAGCCAGTGCCCAGGCCAAGCCCGCTGCAGCCCCCAAGCCCAAGGCCGATCCCCAGGTGGTGGAAAAGGCCCAGCAGGACGTGCGCGCCGCCCTCGCCGTGCTGGAGAAGGAAACCGCCGAAGGCCACGGCAAGGCCAGTGCTGGGGCTGCTGCCGCTTTGCGCGCTGTCCTCAAGGTGCAAGGCCGCTGGATTGACCAGACCCTGGAAGGCCAGGTTCACGCCGCATTGGTGGCCGCTGGAGAACTGGAAGGCTGGCAGCGCTGGAGCGCCGACCAGGTCCGTGAGGAACTGCTGGCCAAGGCCCAAGCCCTGCTGCAGCGCCCCGAAGGCCAAGCCCTGGGTGGTCGCAAGATCCAGGAGTCCCTGCGCCAACTGCGCGAGCAATGGAAGCAGGCGGACCAGGGCGGGGCGCCCAACCATGCGCTGTGGAAGAAATTTGACGAGGCGTGCAACGCCGCGCACAAGGTGGTCGAAGCCTGGCTGGACAAGGTCCGCGCCGAAGCCGCCCAGCACAAGGCCCAGCGCGTGGCGCTGATCGACGAACTCAAGGCCTGGACCCAGGCGCAGGCGGAAGCCACGTCGCCCGACTGGAAGCTGGCCAACCGCACCCTGCACCAGTTCAGCAACCGCTGGCGCGACAGCGGCCATGTCGGCGAAAAAGTGTTTGCCGAGCTGCAGCCGCTCTGGAAGCAGGCCTATGCCGCCGCCGCTGCGCCGCTGGACACCGCACAAAAACAAAGCCTGGCCCGCCGCCAAGCCATGATTGACGAGGCTGCGGCCCTGGGGGCCGCGACGCCCCTGCGCATCGACGCCATCAAGGCCTTGCAACAGCGCTGGCAGGCCGAGGCCCATGTCGTCCCGTTGGACCGCAAGCACGAGCAAAAGCTGTGGGATGCCTTCCGCAAGCCCCTGGACGAGGCCTTCAACCGCAAATCTGCCGAGCGCGAGAAGGCTGCCACGGCACTGAGCGCCCGCGACCGTGCTGTGCTCGACGCCGCCAAGGCCCTGGAAGCGGCCAACGCCAGCGGCGACGCGCAGCGCATCCAGGCAGCCATGCAGGCCTTGGACGCAGCCTTGCGCGGTCAGGCCCAGGCCCAGCAGGCCGTGGCTGTCGCCGAGGCAAAGGCAGCGGAAGAATCCAAGGAAAATCCAGCCCTAGCCCAGCAAGCACCAGCGGAAGGCGCTACAGATTCAGGAGCGGAAATGCCCGAGGCTGCTGCGGAGGCAGTCACCGAAGCGCCTGCAGCTGCGCCCAAACCCGTTGCCCCTCGCCCGGTGGTGGCCGTGCGCGGTGATGACCGTCCTGGCATGAAGAAAGACGCCCCCGCTGCGCCTGCCGGTCGTGGCGCCCGTCCCGGAGACCGCCGCGATGTTGCCGGTGGACGGGGCCAGCGTCCCGAAGGCCGGGGGGGCGAACGTGGTGAGCGCAATGCCCGTTGGGGCGACCGTCCCGCTGCGACCGATCGGGCACCACGCCTGGGCGATGTGGCCTTCCGTGCCCAGCGCGAAGCCCTGGAGCATGCTCAGCAAACACTGAAAAAGCTCGCGGCCCAGGCCCACGGTGAAGCCTTGACCCACTTGCTGGCCGCCTGGGAGCAGCGCGATGCCGCCCAGTTGCCCGGCGTTCAGGAGCTGGGGGGCCGCGTGACGCCCGCAGTGCGCTCCGCCTGGACCCAGGCCCTGTCGGCGGCGCCGTCCGGCAATGCCGATGAAGCCCTGCTGCGCCTGGAAATGGCGGCCGAAGCGCCCACGCCGGCCGAGCACATGGCGGCCCGCCGTGCGCTGCAGTTGCAGATGCTGACCCGCCGCAACGATCCGGCGCCCCAGCAAACCTGGGGCCTGGATGCTGCACGCGTATTGTCCAGTGCTTGTGATCCTGCCAAGGCCCGCCGCCTGCAAACGGCGCTCAAGACCTTGCTGCGCAGCGGCAGCGGCAAATAAAGAGGGGAGAGGCTGACCGGTGCTTTCAGGGTGCCAGTCGGCACGGTGGAGTGGGGGCCAGTCTGGCTGGCGCTGCACCTGTAAGGGCTGAAGCGGTCAAGGCGGCTTCAGCCCTTGTGCTTTCTGGACGGGGAAGATCCACGCCACGCGGAGGTGCGCTGAAAAAAGAAAAAGGCTGTTGTTTTCACAACAGCCTTTTCAATTTGGTGCCCAGGAGAGGACTCGAACCTCCACGGAGTTACCCGCTAGTACCTGA
>CAYZPX010000209.1:0-4386 GCA_964480105.1 uncultured Burkholderiaceae bacterium
GCAGGGCCAGCTCTCCAGCCCCGAGCAGTTTGGCCGCATCGTGCTGCGCGCCAACGCGGACGGCTCCACCGTGCGCCTCAAGGACGTGGCCCGCATCGAGCTGGGCGGCCAGGTCTATGCGACCTCCGCACGCCTGAACGGCCAGCCTTCGGTGGGCATTGGCGTGCAGCTCTCGCCCTCGGGCAACGCGCTGGCCGCGGCCCAGGCGGTGCGCACCAAGATGGGGGAGCTGGAGCGCTTTTTCCCCGCCGGCATGGGTTGGGACATTCCGTACGACAGCTCGCGCTTCGTCAAGATTTCCATCCAGCAGGTCGCACAGACGCTGCTGGAGGCCGTGGTGCTGGTGTTCCTGGTGATGTTCTTGTTCCTGCAGAACATCCGCTACACGGTGATTCCGACCATCGTCGTGCCGATTGCGCTCTTGGGTACCTTTGCCACGCTGCTGGCCATGGGCTTTTCGATCAACGTGCTGACCATGTTCGGCATGGTGCTGGTGATTGGCATCGTGGTGGACGACGCCATCGTGGTGGTCGAGAACGTCGAGCGCATCATGAGTGAGGAGGGCCTGCCCCCGCTGCAGGCCACGCGCAAGGCCATGGGTCAGATTTCTGGCGCCATCGTTGGCGTGACGGTGGTGCTGATTTCGGTGTTCGTGCCGCTGGCCTTCTTTGCGGGCTCGGTGGGCAACATCTACCGCCAGTTCGCGGTGGTGATGGTGGCGTCCATCGGCTTCTCGGCCTTCCTGGCGCTGTCGCTCACGCCGGCGCTCTGCGCCACGCTGCTCAAGCCGGTGCAGGCCGGCCATGCCCACGCGCAGACCGGCTTTTTTGGCCGCTTCAACCGGGGCTTTGGCCGCATGGCCAAGGGCTACGAAGGCTTTGTCGGCCGCCTGCTGCGCCGCGCCCCGCAAACCCTGGTGGTCTATGTGGCGCTGATTGCGGCGGCGGGCCTGGTCTATCTGCGCTTGCCTACGTCCTTTTTGCCCAACGAAGACCAGGGCAACCTCGTCATCAACGTGCAACTGCCCCCCGGCGCCACCCAGGAGCGCACCCGCGCGGTGATGGAACAGGTCGAGGGCTTTATGCTCAGCCAGCCCGAGGTCAAGAGCATGGTGGGGGTGCTGGGCTTCAGCTTCTCTGGCCAGGGGCAGAACGCGGGCCTGGCCTTCGTCACGCTCAAGGACTGGTCTGAGCGCAAAGGCGAGGGCCAATCTGCCCAGGCCTTGGCCGGCCGCGCCTTTGGCGCGCTGATGGGCATCCGCGATGCTTTCATCTTCCCGCTGAGCCCGCCGCCGATTCCGGAGCTGGGCAATGCCTCAGGCTTTAGCTTCCGCCTGCAGGACCGCGCTGGCCTGGGTCACGAGGCGCTGATGGGCGCCCGCAACCAGTTGCTGGGCATGGCCGCGCAAAGCAAGGTGCTGGCCCAGGTCCGCCCCGACGGCCTGGAAGATGCGCCCCAGCTGCAGATCGACATCGACCGCGACAAGGCCTTTGCGCAGGGCGTGGGCTTTGATGCGATCAACGCCGCCATCGGCACCGCGCTGGGCTCCAGCTACGCCAACGACTTCCCCAGCGCCGGCCGCCTGCAGCGCGTGGTGGTGCAGGCCGATGCCCCTGCCCGCATGCAGCCCGAGGACGTGCTGCGCCTGACGGTGTCCAACGCCCAGGGCAAGGCGGTGCCGCTGTCGGCCTTTGCCAGCACCCGCTGGGTGACCGGCCCCATGCAAAGCGTGCGCTACAACGGCTACAAGGCCGCCCGCATCAGCGGCGCTGCGGCCCCCGGCTACAGCACCGGTGACGCCATGGCCGAGATGGAGCGCCTGGCCGCCCAGCTGCCCCCTGGCTTTGGCTTTGAATGGACCGGCCTGTCCCGCGAAGAAAAGCTGGCCGGGGCGCAGGCCTTCATCGTCTATGGTTTTGCCATCCTGGCGGTGTTCCTGTGCCTGGCCGCGCTGTACGAGAGCTGGTCCATCCCGCTGGCCGTGATCCTGGTCGTGCCGCTGGGCGTGATCGGTGTGCTGCTGGCCACGCTCTTGCGCGGCTATGCCAACGACGTGTATTTCCAGGTGGGCCTGGTGACCATCATTGGCCTGTCGGCCAAAAACGCGATCCTGATCATCGAATTCGCCAAGGACCTGCAAGCCCAGGGCAAGGGCGTGATCGAGGCGGCGCTGGAGGCGGCGCACCTGCGTTTTCGGCCCATCGTCATGACTTCGCTCGCCTTCATGTTGGGCGTGGTGCCGCTGGCGATTGCCACCGGTGCCGGCTCGGCCAGCCAGCGGGCGATTGGCACCGGCGTGATTGGTGGCATGCTGACCGGTACCGTGCTGGCCGTGGTGTTTGTGCCGATCTTCTTCGTGGTGGTGCGCCGCCTGTTCAAGGGCAGCGAGCGCCAGCACCAGTTCGACCGCGCCCATGCCATGCCGATCGCCCAGGAGAACCCCCATGCTTGATTCCCGCCGCTTGGCCCTTTCGCCCCGCGCGCCCTGGCGTGCCTTGGCTTTGGCTGCCGCCTTGACCGCCACGCTGGCTGGCTGTTCGCTCGCGCCCACGCTGGAAACGCCCGAGGCTCCAGTCGCCACCGAATGGCCCGCGCTGGGCCGTGCGGTGGCCACGCCCGAAGGCCTGTCGGCCGATGCGCCCTGGAACGCCTTTGTCGGCGACGGTCCGCTGCGCCGCCTGATCGACCTGGCCCTGGACCAGAACCGCGACCTGCGCCTGGCCGCGCTGGCCGTGGTGCAGGCCCAGGCCCAGTACGACATCCGCCGCGCCGACCAGCTGCCCACCGTCAATGCCCAGGCGCTTGGCAACCGCCAGCCCCGTGCGGATGGCAGCGGCAGCATGAGCAGCAGCTATGCCGTGGGCCTGGCCGTGGCGGGTTGGGAGCTGGACCTGTTCGGCCGCGTCGCCAGCCTGAAAGACGCCGCGCTGGCCCAGTACCTGGCGACGCAAGAGGCGCGCAACGCCGTGCAGACCAGCCTGGTGGCCGGCGTCACCAGCACCTGGCTCAGCCTGCAGGCCAGCGAGCAGTTGCTGGCGCTGGCGCAGCGCACCCTGGCCACGCGCGAAGAATCGCTGCGCCTCGTCAAATTGCGCCACGACCTGGGTGTGGCCACCGCCATCGAGCTGCGCCAGGCCGAATCGCTGATCGCCGCCGCCCGCGTGGCCGTCGCCCAGCAGGAGCGCCAGCGCGCGCTGGACCGTAACGCCCTGGCCCTGCTGGTCGGCCAGCCCCTGCCGGACGACCTTGCGGCCAGTGCCGCCACCGGCCTGCAGACCCTGCCCGATGTGCCAGCGGGCCTGCCGTCGGACCTGCTGGTGCGCCGCCCAGACATCCGCCAGGCCGAGCGCCAGATGCAGGCTGCGAATGCGCAGATCGGTGCCGCCCGCGCCGCCTTCCTGCCGCGCATCACGCTCACGGCCAGCGCCGGGATTGCCAGCAACTCCCTGTCCGGGCTGTTCCAGGATGGCAACTGGGCCTGGACCTTGTCGCCGCAGGCCTTGCTGCCCATCTTCGATGCTGGCCGAAACCGCGCGAATCTGGCTGCGACCGAGGCGGGCCGTGACATCGCCATTGCCCAGTACGAAAAAGCCATCCAGACCGCCTTCCGCGAAGTGGCCGATGCGCTGGCCAGCCGCGCCACGCTGCAAGCCCAGCTCCAGGCGCAGCAGGCCCAGGCCACTGCCGAGGCCGAGCGCCTGCGCCTGGTGGAGCTGCGCTACCGCCAGGGCGTGGCCAGCCACCTGGAGGTGCTCGATGCGCAGCGCTCCGCCTTTGCCGCCCAGCAGGCCCTGGCCCAGGGGCAGCTGGCGCAGCAGCAAAACCGGGTGCAGCTGTTCCGCGCGCTGGGGGGAGGGTGGAAGTCACAGGGGTGAAACAAAAGGGTGATAACTACCCTGGCGGCACGGGGTGCCCCGATGCCGCTATGCTCGCGCCCCATGCAAAATTCCTCCGACCTTTTCAGCGCCGAAGCCGTCGCGGCGCTGGCCCAGGCCGATGTCGCCCGGGCCCTTGACGAAGACGTGGGCGCGGGCGACCTGACCGCCGGCCTGATCGAACCCACTCGCCGCGCCCGTGGCCGCATTCTGGCCCGCGAAAGTGCTGTGCTGTGCGGAACGCCTTGGGTGAACGCGGCCTTCCGTGCCCTGGACCCCCAGGTGCGGCTGGACTGGAAGGTGGCTGAAGGCCAGCGCTGCGCTGCCGACCAGGTCGTGCTGGAATTCGAAGGCCAGGCCCGCGCCCTGCTGAGCGCCGAGCGCACCGCGCTCAACTTCCTGCAGCTGCTGTCCGCCGTGGCGACCAAGACCGCACGCCATGCCGATGCCGTGGCTGGCACCCGCGCCCAGATCGTGGACACCCGCAAAACCCTGCCTGGCCTGCGCCTGG
>CAYZPX010000210.1:0-4382 GCA_964480105.1 uncultured Burkholderiaceae bacterium
GCCTGGCCAAGGGCGAGGACATCGACGCCGTGCTCGAAGGCCTGTCGCGCGGCCTCACGCAAAAGCTGCTGCACGGCACCCTGGCCGAGCTGCGCGCCGGCGATGCCGACAGCCGCGAGGCCACCGCGCAGACCGTCTCGCGCCTGTTCCTGCGCTCGCAAGGCAAGACCGGGCTTTAGCGCCCAGCCCCGCCGCCGGGCCGCCCAGGCCTGCCCCAAGGCGCCCCTGCCCTGCCCCACGCACGACCTGATGCCAAATCAGGCTCTAGCCCAATCAAATCGACTGCTTTTAGCTATTTAATCAATAGCAAACCCGATGAAACCCTTCCTCCAACAACAGCTCGCACGCTACGTCCAGCGCCTGGAAGAGCTGGACTTCCTGCTCTCGCGCGAAGACATCATGGGCGACATGGCCCAGTACCGCCTGCTCTCGCGCGAGCATGCCGAAGTCACCGCCATTGCAGGCCGCTACCAGCGCTGGCGCCAGCGCGCCGCCGACCTGGCCAGCGCCCAGGAGATGCTGACCGACCCCGACCTGGCCGAGATGGCGCAGGAAGAAATCACTTCCGCCCAGGCTGAGCTGGCGCAACTGGAAGACGAACTCCAGCGCCTGCTCCTGCCCAAGGATCCCGACGATGCGCGCAACGCCTTCCTGGAGATCCGCGCCGGCACCGGCGGCGACGAATCGGCACTGTTCGCCGGTGACCTGGCGCGCATGTACACCCGCTACGCCGCCACGGTGGGCTGGCAGGTCGAAGTGGTCAGCGAGAACCCGTCCGAGTTGGGCGGCTACAAGGAAATCGTGCTGCGCATCGTGGGCGACCATGCCTATGGCGCGCTGAAGTTCGAATCCGGCGGCCACCGCGTGCAGCGGGTGCCCGCCACCGAAACCCAGGGCCGCATCCACACCAGCGCCTGCACCGTGGCCGTGATGCCCGAGCCCGACGAGACCGAGGCCGTCAAGCTCAACCCCGCGGACCTGCGCATCGACACCTTCCGCGCCAGCGGCGCCGGCGGCCAGCACATCAACAAGACGGATTCCGCCGTGCGCGTGGTCCACCTGCCCACCGGCATCGTGGCCGAATGCCAGGACGGCCGCAGCCAGCACAGCAACAAGGCCAAGGCCCTGCAGGTGCTGCAGGCGCGCATCCAGGAAAAGGAACGCAGCGAACGCGCCGCCAAGGAAGCCGCGCTGCGCAAGGGCCTGATCGGCAGCGGCGACCGCAGCGACCGTATCCGCACCTACAACTTCCCCCAGGGGCGGCTCACCGACCACCGCATCAACCTCACGCTGTACAAGCTGCTCAACATCATGGAAGGCGACCTGGGCGACGTACTGGAGGCCCTGCGCCACGCCCGCGAGGCGGAGCTGCTCGAAGAGCTGGAGCTGGGGAGCCCGGGGTGAAAAATTGGGTCTTTTTAGCCTCTAGACCAATAGATACGAGCGGTATTAGCTCTTATTTCAATAGCAATCATGCAGCCAACGCTTGACCTGCGGCAGGCCCTGGCCGCCGCGCAGCAACAGGGCCTGGCCCGCATCGATGCGCAGCTCTTGCTGCTGCACTGCCTGGGCCGCGCGCCAAACGACCGGGCCTGGCTGCTGACCCACGACACCGACCCGCTGGACCCCGCCGTGGCCGAGCGCTTTGCCCAGCTATGCCAGCGCCGTGCGACCGGCGAGCCTGTGGCCTACCTGACCGGGCGCAAGGCCTTCTACGGCCTGGAGCTGCACATCGACGCCCGGGTGTTGGACCCGCGCGCCGACACCGAGACCCTGGTGGATTGGGCGCTAGACTGCCTCCGCCCCCTGATCCAACCGCGCCTGGCGGACCTGGGTACTGGCAGCGGCGCCATCGCGCTGGCTCTGAAAGCGCAGCGGCCCGAGGCCGAGGTCTGGGCGGTGGACCTCAGTGCCGATGCCCTGGCAGTGGCGCGCGCCAATGCCGAGCGTCTGGGCCTGCCGCTGCACTTGGCGCAGGGCAGCTGGCTGCAGGGGCTGCCTGCAGAGGCGGGGCCTTTCGATGCCCTCGTGAGCAACCCGCCCTATATCCGGGCGGACGATCCGCACCTGGCCGCCCTGGTCCACGAACCGCTGGACGCGCTGGCCAGCGGCGCCGATGGGCTGGATGACCTGCGCACCCTCATCGCCCAGGCCCCGGCGCACCTGAAACCCGGCGGCTGGCTGCTGCTGGAGCATGGCTGGGACCAGGCCGAAGCCGTGCGCGCGCTGCTGAACGCGGCGGGTTTCGCGGCGGTGCAATCCCGCCAGGACCTGGCCGGGCACGCCCGCTGCAGCGGAGGACAATGGCCCGTGCCGGCTCCGGAAAATCCCGCATCCCTGGCGAATCCGAGTCCCGTACACGGATAATCACGCCCCGTCGGACCCTGCGGTCCCCACCCCATTACGGAGAATTCCCATGAGCGACGTTCAACAACGCATCGACGACCTCGTCAAATCCAACGAGATCCTGCTGTTCATGAAAGGCAGCGCCAGCTTTCCGATGTGCGGCTTCTCGGGCCGTGCCATCCAGATCCTGAAGGCCTGCGGCGTGGACCCGCGCGCGATCCAAACGGTGAACGTGCTGGAAGACCCGGAAATCCGCCAGGGCATCAAGGAATACAGCCACTGGCCCACGATTCCCCAGCTGTACGTGAAGGGCGAGTTCATCGGTGGCTCGGACATCATGATGGAGATGTACGAATCCGGCGAACTCAAGCAGGTGCTGGGCACCTGAGACCGGCGCCCTGCCTCGGCATGCAAAAAGCCGCCTTTGAAAGGCGGCTTTTTTGTGGGCGCTTTGGGCGGATGCGGCTTAGGCGCTGCGCAGGGCCGGGTCGTCAAAGGTCCAGTGCTTTTGCGCGGCGAACACCGCGTTCGGGTACTGCGGCTGGCCGCGGCTGCCGTTGTAGCGGCCCAGGGCCAGGTACCAGTCGCCGCGCTCGCGGTCCAGGTAGTGGCGCAGGATCACGCAGCCAAAGCGCAGGTTGGTCTGCATGTGAAAGAGCTTGCCGGCATCGCCATCGCCGATCACGCGGGTCCAGAAGGGCATGACCTGCATGTAGCCCCGCGCCCCGGCGTTGGAGACCGCAAATTTGCGGAAGGCGCTCTCCACCTGGATCAGCCCCATCACCAGCGACAGGTCCAGGCCGGCGCGCTTGGTCTCGTACCAGACGGTCTGCAGGAAGTCACGGCGCACTTCCCACTCGGGCTTCTTGCGGCGCAGGCGCTCGCTCATGGTGCCCAGCCAGCGCAGGTACTGCATGCGGGCCTCGGTGTTGGGAAATTCAGGCTCGGGCGGCGCCCGGTTGGCCACGGCGGAGCTGAGGGCGGTGCGCACGGAATCGGCCAGCGGCTCTTCCAGCTGGCCCCCGGCATGGGCCGTGCCGGGCAGCGCGAGCCAGGCCCCTGGGGCCGCCCCCCAGGCCAGTGCGCGCGCCACCCCGCCCAGGCAGGCGCGGCGGGACCCGGCACCGAAAGCGCCGTCCCGGACGGGAAGGGGTGCAGCCACCAGGCCGTTCATGGCCTTCATGCCGACAGGCGGCCCTTCACATGGGCCAGGATGTCGGCCACGGCCACCTTGGTGGCAGCGGCGTCGCGGCGGTGCTGGTACTCGACCACGCCTTCTTTCAAGCTTTTGTCGCCAATCGTGATGCGGTGCGGGACGCCGATCAGTTCCCAGTCGGCAAACATGGCGCCGGGGCGCTCGCCACGGTCGTCCAGGATGACATCAACGCCGGCAGCCAGCAGGTCGGCATAGAGCGACTCGGCGGTGGCCTTGACGGCTTCGCTGCGGTCCATGCCGACGGGGCAGACCACCACGGTGAAGGGCGCGATCGCGTCGGGCCAGACGATGCCGCGCGCGTCGTGGTTCTGCTCGATGGCGGCGGCGGGCAAGCGGGTCACGCCGATGCCGTAGCAGCCCATCTCGAAGAAGGCGGGCTTGCCGTCCTCGCCCAGGAAGGTGGCGTTCATCGCACGGCTGTACTTGGTGCCCAGGTAGAACACATGGCCCACCTCGATGCCGCGCTCGATGGCCAGCACGCCCTGGCCGTCGGGCGAGGGGTCGCCGGCGACCACATTGCGCAGATCGGCCACCAGGTCAGGCTCGGGCAGGTCGCGGCCCCAGTTCACGCCGCTCAAATGGAAGTCGGGCACGTTGGCACCGCAAATCCAGTCGGCCATCACCGCCACTTCGCGGTCGGCCACCACGTTGACCGGCTGCTTCAAGCCCACCGGCCCCAAGAAACCAGGCTTACAACCGAAATGGGCTTCGATCTCGGCCTGGGTGGCAAAGCGGAAGCCGTTGTTCAGGCCCGGCACCTTGCCGACCTTGACCTCGTTCATTTCATGGTCGCCGCGCAGCAGCAGCAGCCAGACGGTGG
>CAYZPX010000211.1:0-4332 GCA_964480105.1 uncultured Burkholderiaceae bacterium
TCGCCGACGGCACCAACAAAAGCCTTGTCCTAAGTTCTTAGGGTCCTCGCAAGGCAAAAAGCTGTGAGAACGTCTGCAAGATGAACCTCGATCAGTATCTTCCCGTACTTATTTTCATTCTGGTCGGTATCGCCGTCGGAGTGGTTCCTTTGGTGTTGGGTTACATCCTGGGTCCCAACCGTCCGGACGCGGCGAAAAATTCGCCTTACGAATGCGGTTTTGAGGCCTTTGAAGATGCGCGCATGAAATTCGATGTGCGTTATTACCTTGTTGCCATTCTCTTTATTCTGTTTGACCTGGAAATCGCCTTCCTCTTCCCATGGGCGGTGACTTTGCAGGATGTTGGAATGACAGGCTTTGTGGCGGTCCTGATTTTCTTGACGATTCTGGTCGTGGGCTTTGTCTACGAGTGGAAAAAAGGCGCCCTGGATTGGGAATGATGTGAGTTTGCTCGCAAAGGTGTGATGCAATGATCGAAGGCGTTTTGAAGGAAGGCTTTGTCACCACCAGTTATGACACTGTGGTGAACTGGGCCAAAACTGGTTCCTTGTGGCCCATGACGTTTGGTCTGGCCTGCTGTGCGGTCGAGATGATGCACGCGGCAGCTGCCCGCTATGACATTGGTCGTTTTGGCGCCGAGGTGTTTCGTGCGAGTCCCCGTCAGTCCGATCTGATGATCGTTGCTGGAACCTTGTGCAACAAGATGGCGCCGGCTTTGCGCAAGGTGTACGACCAAATGTCCGAGCCCCGCTGGGTGCTCTCCATGGGTTCCTGCGCCAACGGGGGTGGCTACTACCACTACAGCTATTCTGTGGTGCGGGGCTGTGACCGGATTGTGCCTGTGGATGTCTATGTTCCTGGTTGCCCTCCGACTGCGGAGGCCCTGATCTACGGCATCATTCAGCTGCAGCAGAAAATCCGCCGCACCAACACCATTGCCCGCGTGTAAGGAATTCAAATGACGTCTGTGGCAATTTCGGTTGAACAAACCCAAGCAGCAGTTTCTGCGGCACTGGGAGCACTGGCCCGCAATGTCTCTGTAGCCCTGGATGAGGTCACTGTGGTGGTGGCCGCCAAGGACTACCATGCCGCCATGCAAAAGCTCCGTGCCGACGCCCGCTGCGCTTTCGAGCAACTGATTGATCTGTGTGGGGTGGACTATTCGACCTATGCCGACGGCACTTACGAAGGCCCCCGCTTCGCAGTGGTGAGCCACCTTCTCTCGGTGAGCCTGAACCAGCGCGTGCGGGTCAAAGTCTTTTGTGCAGACGATGACTTCCCTATGGTGGTCTCTGTTTCCGACCTCTGGAGCTCTGCCAACTGGTTCGAGCGCGAAGCTTTCGATCTGTATGGCATCGTGTTTGACGGGCACACCGATCTGCGTCGCATCCTGACCGACTACGGTTTCATCGGTCATCCCTTCCGTAAGGACTTCCCCCTGTCCGGTCATGTGGAAATGCGCTATGACGCCGAACAAAAGCGCGTGGTGTACGAGCCCGTGACGATCGAGCCGCGTGAAATCACCCCGCGCATCATTCGTGAAGCAAAGTATGGAGGACTCCACTGATCGGTCTCGTGCCGAAAGTGATTCACCATGGCAGAAATCAAGAACTATTCCCTGAATTTCGGGCCGCAGCACCCTGCAGCCCACGGTGTTTTGCGCCTGGTTCTGGAGCTGGACGGTGAAGTCGTCCAGCGTGCAGACCCGCACATCGGACTGCTGCACCGCGCCACCGAAAAATTGGCTGAAAGCAAGACATACATCCAGTCCCTGCCTTACATGGACCGACTGGATTACGTCTCGATGATGTGCAACGAGCATGCCTACTGCCTTGCCATCGAAAAAATGCTGGGCCTGGAAGTGCCCCTGCGCGCGCAGTACATCCGGGTGATGTTCTCGGAGATCACGCGCCTGCTCAACCACCTTATGTGGCTGGGTTCGCACGGCAACGATTGCGGCAGCTCCACCATTTTGATCTACACCTTCCGCGAGCGGGAAGACCTCTTTGACATGTATGAGGCGGTCTCTGGCGCGCGCATGCATGCCGCCTACTTTCGCCCAGGGGGCGTGTACCGGGACTTGCCTGACAGCATGGCTCAGTACAAGGCGAACAAGGTGCGCAACGCCAAAGCCATTGAAGCTTTGAACCAGTCACGTCAGGGTTCTTTGCTTGACTTCATTGATGACTTCACCCGCCGTTTTCCGGCATGTGTCGATGAGTATGAGACCCTGCTGACCGATAACCGCATCTGGAAGCAGCGCACTGTTGGCATTGGTGTGGTTACGCCAGAACGTGCCCTGAATCTGGGAATGACAGGGCCCATGTTGCGCGGTTCTGGCATTGCTTGGGATTTGCGGAAAAAACAGCCTTATGACGTGTACAGCCAGGTCGACTTTGATATTCCTGTTGGCAAGACTGGTGACTGTTACGACCGCTACCTGGTGCGTGTTCAGGAAATGCGTGAGTCCAACCGCATCATCAAGCAATGTGTGGACTGGCTGAAAGCCAATCCAGGACCTGTCATTACCGACAACCACAAGGTTGCACCACCGAGCCGTGAATCCATGAAGTCGAGCATGGAAGAGTTGATCCACCATTTCAAGCTCTTCACTGAAGGTTTTCATGTGCCCCCTGGCGAGGCCTATGCGGCGGTCGAGCACCCCAAGGGGGAGTTTGGCATTTACATGGTCAGCGACGGTGCCAACAAACCCTACCGTTTGAAAATTCGTGCGCCAGGTTTTGCCCATCTGGCAACCCTGGATGAAATGGCGCGTGGCCACATGATTGCCGATGCCGTGGCAATCATTGGCACCATGGACATTGTGTTCGGAGAAATTGACCGATGATCTCGGAAGCAACCAAGGCGCGTTTTGCGCGTGAAGTGGCGAAATACCCTTCCGACCAGAAACAGTCTGCTGTCATGGCCTGCCTGTCCATCGTGCAGCAGGAGCAAGGCTGGGTCAGTGCAGAGGCGGAAGCAGAAATTGCCGATTACCTCGGAATGCCCGCGATTGCAGTGCATGAGGTCACTACCTTCTACAACATGTACAACCAGGCCCCCGTCGGCAAGTACAAGTTGAACGTATGTACCAACCTGCCTTGCCAATTGCGGGATGGTCAAAAAGCCCTGCACCACCTTGAGCAGAAGTTGGGTATCACGATGGGCGAAACCACGCCCGATGGCCTGTTCACCCTGCAGCAATGTGAATGTCTGGGTGCTTGTGCCGATTCCCCAGTGATGTTGGTGAATGATCGAACCATGTGCAGTTTCATGAGCAATGAAAAGCTCGACCAGCTGGTTGATGGCTTGCGTGCGGCGGAGTCTCGTCCATGAACCAAGCTGCTGAAAAAGTATTGGCGCAGTTTGCCGCCAAGGGCTTGGAAACCTGTTTCCACGGTCGGCACATCCAGCCCCAAATCTATGCTGATCTTGATGGTCAAAACTGGTCTTTGAAGGCTTACGAAGCGCGTGGTGGTTACTTGGCACTGCGAAAGATCCTGGGCAAAGATGGTGGTGAGGGGTTGAACCAAGACCAAGTTATTGCGACCGTCAAAGAGTCTGGTTTGCGAGGCCGTGGCGGCGCCGGCTTTCCCACTGGCCTGAAGTGGAGCTTCATGCCCCGTCAGTTCCCCGGCCAGAAATACTTGGTCTGCAACTCTGACGAGGGTGAGCCCGGTACCTGCAAGGACCGCGAAATCTTGATGCACAACCCCCACATTGTCATTGAGGGGATGGCCATTGCTGCCTACGCCATGGGCATCTCTGTGGGTTACAACTACATTCACGGCGAGATTTTTGAGGTCTATGAGCGCTTCGAGGAAGCCTTAGAAGAAGCACGTGCTGCGGGTTATCTGGGAGATGGAATCCTTGGAAGTAACTTCAGCTTCCAGTTGCATGCGCACCATGGATTTGGTGCCTATATCTGTGGCGAAGAAACAGCCTTGCTCGAATCCCTGGAGGGTAAGAAGGGTCAACCGCGTTTCAAGCCACCCTTTCCTGCCAGCTTTGGTCTGTACGGCAAGCCCACAACCATCAATAACACTGAAACCTTTGCAGCTGTTCCTTGGATCATCCGCAACGGCGGTCAAGCCTATCTGGAGTGCGGTAAGCCCAACAATGGCGGTACGAAAATCTTCTCGGTCAGTGGCGACGTGAACTTGCCTGGCAACTATGAAGTCCCCTTGGGAACGCCTTTTAGCAAGCTATTGGAGCTTGCGGGCGGCGTGCGCACGGGGCGAAAGCTCAAGGCTGTCATCCCTGGTGGATCGTCCTCACCGGTGTTGCCTGCGGACATCATCATGGAGTGCACGATGGACTATGACTCCATCG
>CAYZPX010000212.1:0-4268 GCA_964480105.1 uncultured Burkholderiaceae bacterium
GTTTGCACAGGCTGTCGAGCTGGCGGAAGATGGATTTCTTCAGCTCCATGTCCTCAAACACGGCCTCGATGACCATGTCAGCGTCCTTCACGCTGGCCATGTCCACCGAGCCGGTGATTTGGGCCAGGCGCTGATCCATGTCTTCCTGGGACAGCTTGCCGCGCTTGACGCTGGTGGCGTAGTTGTCTTTGACGCGGGCCAAGCCCCGGTCCAGGCCTTCCTGGTTGGCGTCGATCAGCGTGACCGGGATGCCGATGTTGGCCAGCGACATGGCAATGCCGCCGCCCATGGTGCCAGCGCCGATCACGGCCACCCGGTTCACGGGGCGCAGCGGGGTGCTGGCGGGGATGTCAGGAATCTTGGCGGCTTCAGCAGCCGCAAATTTGGCGTGGGCCAGCGCTTGTTCGCGCTCGGCCTCGCTGACGGTGAAAAAGTCCACAGTGCTCATGGTGTCTCCGGGGGCGTTCAGGCTTGGTTTTCTTGCAGTTTCTTGGCCTTGCCATCGACGAACTCGCGCAGGCGGGCTTCGGCTTCGGGCGGACGGGCACGGCCGGAATTGAGCTGCTCCACAAACAGGCCATCGTCGTGCGACATGTCGTGGATGCGGGGCAGCACGTTGATGATCATCCAGTTGGTTTCCAGGCTGTTCTTGGCGACGCGCGCGGCAATTTCCTTGGCTTTGTTGAAGGCCTCGCCAGCGGGCACCACGTAGCGCACGATGTGCTCGCGCTCGGACTCTTCAGCGTTGAGCAGGCGGCCGGTGAGCATCATGTCCATCATCACGCTGGTGCCGACCACGCGCTGGATGCGCACGGTGCCGCCGCCGCCGACGAAGATGCCGCGCTGGCCTTCGGGCAGGCCGCACACCAGCGAGGCATCGCCCACGCGCACATGGGCGGCGGTGGCCAGCTCCAGGCCGCCACCGACGACCGCGCCATGCAGTGCCGCGACGAAGGGGATGGGGCCACGGGCGATCAGGTCAAACACCTCGTGCCAGTTGTGGCGGCGGCGCTTGCGTGGGGTCTTGATCTGGCCGGTGGCGCGGGCCAGGGCTTCGGCCAGGTCCAGGCCGGCGCAGAAGTTGCTGCCATGGCCGAACAGCACGGCCACGTCGGCCTCTTCGTGCGCACGCAGCACGGCGGCGCGCAGCTCGTCGATCAGCGGGTCGTTGATGGCGTTGCGCTTGTCGGGGCGGTTCAGGCCGATCAGGGCGATGTTGCCGTCGAGTTCGTAGGTGATCAGGGGTTCGCTCATGGGGTTTGTCTCTTGGAGATATGGGGTTTAGGGCGCCACGGGGGCGGGCTTACAGGTCCAGTACCAACTTGCTGGATTTGGCACCGGAGCAGCACACCATGATCCGGTCGTTGGCGAGTTTTTCGGCCTGGCTGAGCACCAGGTCACGGTGGTCGGGGGTGCCTTCCAGCACCTTGACTTCGCAGGTGCCGCAGATGCCTTCGCGGCAGGAATAGGGCGGTTCCGCGCCGATGGCGATCAGCGCGTCCAGGATGGTTTGGCCGGCCTCGACCGAGAGGGTCTTGCCGCTGCGGCGCAGCTCCACGGTGTAACCGCCGTCGGTAGCGGCGGCATCCTTGGCCGCGAAGTACTCCATGTGCACGCGCTCGGGCGGCAGGCCAGATGTGGCCTGTTCGTAGGCTTCCAGCATCGGAATCGGGCCGCAGCAGTACACATGTGCGCCGGCGGGCAGGGATTGCACGATCGCCTTCAGGTCCAGCATCTTGCCGCCGGGTTCCTGGTCGAAGTTCAGCACCAGCTTGCCGCCAGATTCAGCGGCGTAGGCCTCTGCTTGCGCCACAAAGGCTGCGTTCTGGCGGGTGCGGGCGCTGTAGTACAGCGTCCAGGGCGTGCCCAGGGTGCGCGAGCGGGCGATCATGCCCAGCATGGGGGTGATGCCGATGCCACCGGCGATGAACACGTTGTGCGGGGCGGTCTCATCCAGCGGGAAGTTGTTGCGTGGCGCGCCAATGGTCAGCACGCTGCCGGTGCGCAGGCTGTCGTGCAGGTAGCGCGACCCGCCACGGCTCTTGGCGTCCTTGTTGACGCCGATGCAGTAGCGGTGGCGTTCCTGCGGGTCGTTGAGCAGGGAGTAGCTGCGCACCAAGCCGTTGTCCAGGTGCAGGTCGATGTGGGCCCCGGCGGTGAAGGCGGGCAGTTCGGTGGCCGGGGGCAGGGGCGTCAGTTCAAAGCCCAGGATGCCCTCGGCTTCGTAGGTGGTGGCGCGCACGCGAACCTGCAGGGGGATGGGGGCGGTCATCTCACGGTGTCCTTGTTGTTGGCGTTCAAAGGTCGATCACGTTGATCGGTTGGCTCTTCACGCCGGTGGCCACCTCGTGGGCCTCTTGCACCCATTCGGGTTGTCCGGCATGAAAAATGAAGTGTTGCAGCAGCCGGGCCCATTTGGGGTGGCGCTGGTATTCGGCCAGGGGCAGGCCGTTCAGGAAAAAGTCGCGCGAATCGCTGGGCAGGAACACCCGTTGGTTTTGCGCAGGGTCGCGCAGCACGCCTTTGGGGTCGCGTCCGGCCTGCACGGCTTCGATGTCGTTGAACAACTGGCGGCGCAACAGGGCAATGCCCCGGTCGCTGGCGCCCAGGTTTTCGCGGCTGCGGTCGGTGATGCGGCCCTGGCCCACCCAGGCCACGATGTCCTGGTTGATCACGTGGCTGGTGATCCAGCGGCCGGTGCGCTCGTCCTTGATCGGGCTGGTCCAGGTCGGGATGGTGGTTTGCACATAAGGCTCGGCCTCGCGGGGTACGCGCAGGAAGGCCCAGGTGACGCTCAGGGTGTTTTCATCGTCGATGGGCACCCGCCACTCGAAGTGGTCGCCCAGAAAGAAGCCGTGGGGCCACAGGCACACCCGGCCAATGGTCCACAGCGGGTGTTGTTCGCTGGTGTCTTCGGACACGCGCTTGTACAGAAAGCCGTGCTCGAATTCTTCGAAGGCCAGCTTCAGGTGGGTGGGCGCGTAGTCGGCCGGGGTTTGCAGCTGACCGCGCAGGTGCCGGCTCCAGTTGGCGTGCATCCATTCGAAATGCACGGGGTCGATGGAGTTTTCCTGGGTCTGCAGCCAGTTGCAGGGAATCTCCGCAAACACCGCCTGGACAAAGCCGTTTTTCCAGTGGAAGGGTTCCCAGTCGGGTAGTTCCGGTGCAGGCGCCGGACCCAGATAGGCCCACAGCAATCCGGCCTTGGCCTTCACCGGGTAGGCCTTGAGGCTGACCTTGCACTGCTCGCGGGCCTGGGGGTTGGCCGCTTCTTCAAAGGGTTGCTGGATGCAGCGGCCTTCTACATCGAACTGCCAGCCGTGGTAATTGCAGCGAATGCCCCGCGCCTCGACATAGCCGTACGACAGGTCGGCGCTGCGGTGGGCGCAATGCCGATCGGTCAGGCCGTACTCGCCTTCCCGGGTCTTGAACAGCACCAAGTCCTCGCCCATCAGCCGCACGGGCTGGATGGGGTTGCGGTCCAGGGCATCGACACCGGCAATCGGGTGCCAGTGGCGGCGCAACACTTCGCCCATGGGCGTGCCGGGGCCCACCTGGGTGAGCTGGCGGTTCTTCTCCGGACTGAGCATCTCGGCCTCTGCGCTCTTATTCGGGCTTGAAGCCCGAGGCTTTGATGATGGGTTCCCAGATCGCCAGCTCGTCGCGCTGGGCCTTGGCCATCTCCTCGGCGTTGCGGTAGTGCGGCATCACGGCCAGCTTGGTCATCAGGTAGTCCTTGACCGCCGGCTGGGCAAGCACTTTTTGCAGCGCTTGCTGGATGCGAGCAATTTCAGCGGCTGGCGTTTTGGCGGGGGCCCACATCGCGGTCCAGCCATCGCCCGAGCGCACCTTGAAACCCTGTTCGGCAAAGGTGGGGATGTCGGGCATCAGCTCTGAGCGCTTGTCGCTGAAGATGCCCAGGATGCGTAGCTTGCCAGCCTTCTGGTGTTTGACCAGTTCGTCCATCAGCGAGATGCCGGCAGGCACATGGCCGCCCAGCAGGTCGGTGATCATCGGCGGCGTGCCTTTGTAGGGCGTCATCGGCAGGTCAATGCCCGCCACTTTGGCGAACTGCACGCCCAGGAAATGGTTCTGCCCGCCCGTGCCCGGCGTGCCAAAGCTGGCTTTTTGCGGATTGGCTTTGACCCATTCCACAAATTCCTTGGCATTGCTCACACCCAGCGAGGGATGCACCGCCATGCCCAGGGGATACGACACCAAGCCCGCCACGGGCGCAAAGTCGCGCCAGATGTCCCACTTCACCTGCT
>CAYZPX010000213.1:0-4254 GCA_964480105.1 uncultured Burkholderiaceae bacterium
AGACCATGCTGGTCAATGAAAACCGCCTGAACCTGGCCGACGCCCGCGCCCGCCAGTACCTTGCCCGGCAAATGGAAAACCACTTTTTCGGCAGCGGGGCCGATGCTGCGGCGGGCTACGTGCCACCCAGCGAATAAGCCCTGCGCACCCCCCACACGGGCGCCCTTCGCGGCGCCTTTTTCTTGGGGACTTGGCCCCAGAGAGTGATAGACCATGGCCGAAGTGATTGACGGACTCCCCGACGGCACCCCCTACAGCCCCCGCTTTGGCGACCGCGACCGCAGCCGGTACGGGGGGCTGGCGCAGGCGCGCGACGCGTTTCTCGGGGGCTGTGGCCTGCCGCAAGCCTGGGCGGGCCAGGCGCAATGGCGCATTCTGGAAACCGGCTTTGGCCTGGGCCTGAACTTTCTGGTGACCTGGCTGGCCTGGCGCGAGGAGCCGCAACGCCCGCGCATCCTGCATTTCGTCTCCACCGAGGCTTACCCGGCCGATGCGCCGTCCATCCTGCGCAACTGCGCCCAACACCCCGAGCTGTTGCCCCTGGCCGAAGCCCTCGCCGCGCAGTGGTGGGGCCTGCTGCCGGGCGTACACCGGCTGAGTTTTGACGGTGGACAGGTCTTGCTCACGCTGTGCATTGGCGATGCGCAAACCCAGCTGCGCAAGCAGGCGCTGACGGTGGACAGCGTGTTCCTCGATGGTTTCAGCCCCCAGCAAAACCCCGAGATCTGGGACCTGCACACGCTCAAGGCCGTAGCCCGCTGCTGCCGCCCCGGCACCCGCCTGGGCACCTGGTGCGTGGCGGGGTCGGTGCGCGACGCCCTGACGCAATGCGGTTTTGCCGTGCAGAAGGTGCCCGGCGTGCCGCCCAAGCGCCACAACTTACAGGCCACCTTCGCCCCCCGCTGGACCACCCGCTTGGTCCGTGAGCCCGAAGCACCCGTCCTGCCCTCCCCTTCAGCGGAATCGCCCCCCCACCCCGATGCGCTGGTGATCGGCGCAGGCATCGCGGGCGCGGCCGTGGCCGCCAGCCTGGCCCGACGCGGCTGGCGCGTGCGGGTCTTGGACCAAGGTGCAGCGCCCGCCGCCGGCGCCTCGGGCCTGCCTGCCGGCCTGTTCGCACCCCATGTCTCGCCCGACGACAGCGTGGTCTCCCGCCTTTCTCGCAGCGGCGTGCGCACCACGCTGCAGACCGCTGGCGAATGCTTGCTCGAAGGCACCGACTGGCAACCCAGCGGCGTGCTGCAGCACCATGTCGATGGCAAACGCGGCCTGCCTGCCGATTGGAATGCCGGCCCCGGCGCTGACTGGAGCCACGCGGCGCCCGGCGCTTTGCGACAAGAAGCCGGCATTCCTCCCGACGTGCGCGCCACCTGGCACCAGCGTGGGGGCTGGATTCGCCCCGCGCAGTTGGTGCGTGCGCTGCTGGCTCAGCCGGGGGTCCAGTTTCAGGGCGACGCCAAAGTGGCCAAGCTGGTGCGCGTTGACAACCAGGGCGGCACCCTGGGCCTGTGGCAAGCGCTGGATGCCCAGGGCCAGGCGCTGGCGAGCGCGCCCCTCGCCATCGTCGCCACCGGCTTTGGCAGCCTGGAGCTGCTGGGCGCCACCGACCCCGCCCTGTCCGCTTGGCCGCTGAACACCGTGCGCGGCCAGGTCACCGGCGCCCGGCACAGCGATTGGCCCTGGCCCGGTCCAGCGTTCCCGGTGAACGGCCACGGCAATTGCGTGCCCGCCTTCCCCTGGCCCGGCAACGCGCACGACCACCCGGAATCCGCCACGGCAGACCGCTCCTGGATCGCCGGCTCCACCTTTGAGCGCGGCCCCGCCGACCACTGGCCACCTGGGCCTGAGGACCAAGCCGCCGCGCACCGCTACAACCTGGGCAAGCTACAAACCCTGCTGCCCAGCGCCCAACTGCCCGATCCGCAAGCCCCCCTGCCACCCGGCCTGCGCCACTGGGCCAGCATCCGTTGCACCAGCCCGGACCGTCTTCCGCTGGTGGGCCCGGTCGATACCCATGCCCTGCCTGGCCTGTGGGTCTGCACCGCCATGGGCGCACGCGGACTCACGCTGTCGCTGCTCTGCGGCGAACTGCTGGCCGCCCGCCTGATGGGCGAGCCGCTGCCGGTGGACGCCCAGCTGGCCAAGGCGCTGGATTCGGGGCGTGTGGGCCAGAGGGCAAAGCAGTCCTAAATTGATAGCTAGTACCGCCCGTATTTATTGGTCTAAAGGCACTTTTGATTTAAAAGATATTCAACGCCACTCATCGCGCAGGCGCTCCTGAATGTCGATGGGGGAGCCGGCAAAGCAAGCGCGAGCAGCGATGGTTTTAGACCCTCTTTACGCCACCAACAGATTGCAGAACGGGTGTTGGTTCTTCCAACGGTAGGCATGAAAGTCACGCTCGTCGGTGCTGACGATGCGGCCCTCGCCCAGTTCTTCGGCCAGCAACACCAGCGAGGCGTCGGCCAAGTCCATGGGCAAATCGCGGTATTGGTGCATCAGGGCGCCAAGCCGGGGCAAGTGGGCCTTAGTCATGGTGAAGACACCCACCCCTTGCGTGTGCAGCGCATCCAGCCACGCCAGTGTTTTGGCGATACCGATGCGCTTGAACATCAGGTGAACGCTTTCCACCAGCACCGGGTAGGTGGTGATCAGGGGCTCGCGGTTGTGCCGAAAGAACTCACGGCTGCGCACGTGGTAGGCATCGCCCCTGTCTGCCAGTGCCAGCCAGGCGCCGGTGTCCACCAAAATCATGGCTGCACGCCGACTTTGGCCGAGAAGTCGAGTTGGCGCTTGTAGTGCGTGGCCAACTGCTCATCGGTATTGATGCACCCCACGAATCCGGCTTCGGTCAAGGCCTGAAACAAAGGCGAATCTTCCGTGTCTGCCAAGGCGTTTTCGGCCTGGGGCACAACCCGAGGCAGGCCGCGACGCTGTTTGACAAACTGGACAAAATCCAACACTTCCACCTGTAGATTGACGGGCAGCGCAGCGACTTCGGATTGAATTTGGCTTAGTGTGTTCATCGCAGTGTCCTTGAGGGTCCGGACAATCAGTTTGACAGGTCTATCTTGCCAGTGAATCCGCGGGGCTGAACTTCATAGCAAGCCAATGCGGCATCTTCCAGCAATGCCCCCCGCCCCTGCCATGCGCTTTCCGCGCTTACATATTCCCAATCCACATAAGCGAACAATAAAAAAGTCGTTTGCTTTTATGTAGCGCCCTTCTACAGTCCCGCCCATGCAAGATGTGGCGTTTGTAGTGGCAGGGTTTGTGGTCGGGACCATCGTGGGTCTGACCGGGGTGGGGGGCGGCTCGCTGATGACGCCGCTGCTGATCTTTTTCTTTGGCATCAAGCCACACATGGCGATTGGCACAGACCTGCTGTTTGCTGCCTTCACCAAACTGGGCGGCACCGTCAGCCTGGCCCGCCAGCGCCTGGTGCCCTGGAAGGTGGTGGGCCAGCTGTGCGCCGGCAGCATTCCGGCGGCGCTGCTCGCGCTGTGGGCGCTGAAGGTGCTGGGCCCGGCCAGCGGCACCGCCCAGCGCATCATGACCACCACCCTGGGCGTGGCCCTGCTGCTGACGGCGGCGGCCACCCTGTACAAGGTGCTGGCGTTCAAGAAACACGAGAACGCCGAAGACGTGGCCCTGCGCCGCGCCCACCCCGAGCTGGCCACCCGGCCCCGCCACTGGAGCCTGCCGATTCTGCTGGGCGCGGTGATTGGCACACTGGTCACCTTCACCTCGGTCGGTGCGGGTGCGATTGGCGTCACCGTGCTGCTGGTGGTCTATCCCCTGCTTCCCCTGCCCCGCATCGTGGGCGCCGACATTGCCTACGCCGTGCCGCTGACCCTGGTCGCCGGCATGGGCCATGCCTCGCTGGGCTCGGTGGATTGGTCGCTGCTGGGCCTGCTGCTTGCGGGCTCGCTGCCCGGCATCTGGCTGGGCTCGCGCCTGATCACGCACACCCCCGAGCGGCTGATCCGCACCTTGCTGTCGGGCCTGCTGGCCTGGGCCGGCGTCAAGCTGGTGATGGTCTAAGGGCCTGCTGCACCCCGTTTTTTCCGATTTGCTTTCTTGGATTGAGCGCTTTATGTACCGCTATACCGACTTTGACACCCAGTTCGTCCACCTGCGCGCCGCGCAATTCCGGGACCAGCTCGAACGCTGGCAGGCCGGCAAGCTGGCCGAGGACGAGTTCCGCCCCCTGCGCCTGCAAAACGGCTGGTACGTGCAGCGCTACGCCCCCAT
>CAYZPX010000214.1:0-4230 GCA_964480105.1 uncultured Burkholderiaceae bacterium
GCATGGAATACGCCCGCGACCTGGCCGACACCATGGTCAAGCAGGGCAAGGGCCGCGTGCTCGACCAGTTTGCCAACCCCGACAACCCGCGCATCCACTATGAAACCACGGGTCCCGAGCTGTGGGCGCAAACCGAGGGGCGCATCACCCACTTTGTCAGCGCCATGGGCACCACGGGCACCATCACTGGGGTGTCGCGCTTCCTGAAGGAAAAGAACCCAGGCGTGCGCATCATCGGCGCGCAGCCGCAGGAGGGTTCGCGCATTCCCGGCATCCGCAAGTGGCCGCAGGAATACCTGCCCAAGATCTACGACGCCAGCACGGTCGATGAGCTGGTCTATGTCAGCCAATCCGACGCCGAAGACATGTGCCGCCGCCTGGCGCGGGAAGAGGGCATTTTTGCCGGTATTTCCGCAGCGGGCGCCTGCTGGGTGGCGCAGCAGATCGCAGCCCAGGTGCGCGATGCGACCATTGCCTTCATCGTCTGCGACCGGGGCGACCGCTACCTGTCCACCGGCGTGTTCCCTGCGTGACTGCCGCTGGGCAAGGCTTGATATCAAATCAGGCTCCAGACCAATCAATACCAGCGGTAATAGCTCTTAAAAGGATAGCGAAATGCGTTACGAAACCCGCCATTGCACGCACTGCGGTACGCCGCTGGAATGGCTGCCGGTGGCCGACGATGGCGGCGGGTACAAAGATCGCCAATGCTGTCCCGCCTGCGGCTGGGTGCACTGGAACAACCCCACGCCCGTGCTGGCCGCCATCGTCGAGCTGGAGGGGCGCATCCTGTTGGCGCGCAACGCCGCCTGGCCGGGCAAGTCCTATGGGCTGATCACCGGCTTCATGGAGGCAGGCGAGACCCCGCAGGAGGGCATTGCCCGCGAGATCCAGGAGGAAACCAGCCTCTCGGTCAGCGCCTTGAGCCTGGTCGGCGTGTACGACTTCCAGCGCATGAATCAGGTGATCATTGCCTACCACGCGGTCGCGCATGGGGTGGTGCAGCTCTCGCCCGAGCTGGTGGACTACCGCCTGATCGAGCCCGCCAAGGCCCGCTGCTGGCCGGCAGGCACCGGCTACGCGCTGGCCGACTGGCTGCGCACCAAGGGCTACGAGCCGGAGTTCATGGACAGCTTTTTCCGGCCCAGCAACCCGCCGGCAGATGCCTAAAATCGCGGGCCATGCATTCAGGAACCACGATGGACACCCACAAGGAAATTGACACCCGCGGCCTCAACTGCCCCCTGCCCATTTTGAAAGCCAAAAAGGCCCTGGCCGACATGGCCAGCGGTGAATTGCTCAAGGTGGTGGCCACCGATGCCGGCTCGCTGCGTGACTTCCAGGCCTTTGCCAAGCAAACCGGCAACGAACTGGTGGACCAGCAGACCGTGGGCGCGGAGTTCATCCACATCCTGCGCCGCCGATAAGTCCGCGCAGTCACCCAAAAAAAGGCTGCCCCGTCCAGCAGGCGGAGGCAGCCTTCTTGGTTTGGGCCTGGGCCTAACACAGAGCCCCCAGGTTCTCCAAGAGGGTTACAGGGCCAGACCTTGCAGGTATTCGCGGAAGCTCTCGCCCACCTGGGGGTGCTGCAGGGCCAGCTCCACGGTCGCTTCCAGAAAGCCTTCCTTGCTGCCACAGTCGTAGCGTTTGCCCTCGTACTGGAAGGCATAGACCGCTTCACGCCCCATCAGGCGGGCGATGCCGTCGGTGAGCTGGATTTCGCCACCCACGCCGCGCGGCTGGTTGCGGATTTCCTCGAAGATGCCCGGCGTCAGGATGTAGCGGCCAGCCACGCCCATGCGTGAGGGGGCCTCGTTGGCCTTGGGCTTCTCCACGATGCGCTGGATGCGGATCAGCGGGCCGCCGGCGGGCTCGCCGGCCACGATGCCGTAGCGGTGGACCTGGTTTTCCGGGACCTCCTGCACCGCAATGACCGAGCGGCCCTGCTGGCGGAAGGCTTCCACCATCTGCGCCAGCACGGGTGCGCCGCCCGTCTTGCCCACCATCAGGTCATCGGCCAGCAGCACGGCGAAAGGTTCCTGGCCGACCAGGGCCTCGGCGCACAGCACGGCGTGGCCCAGCCCCAGCGAGCGGGGCTGGCGCACAAATGCGCAGTCCATGTCCTCGGGCTGGATGGAGCGCACCAGGTCCAGCAGCTCTTGCTTGCCGGCGGCCTCCAGCTCGGCCTCCAGCTCGTAAGCGGTGTCAAAGTGGTCTTCGATGGCGCGCTTGCTGCGGCCCGTCACAAAAATCATGTGGCGGATGCCGGCGGCGTAGGCCTCCTCGACCGCGTACTGGATCAGGGGCTTGTCCACCACAGGCAGCATTTCCTTGGGGCTGGCCTTGGTGGCGGGCAAAAACCGGGTGCCCAGGCCCGCCACGGGGAAGACTGCTTTGCGGACGGTCGAGGTGCTCATCGGAAAACTCCTTGTCGGGGTGCGGACGTCAACGGGCGTTCAGGCGCCCAGGCGGGCCAGTTGGTCGCGCAGGCGTTCCAGCGTGGCGCCAAATTCGGCGACGCGCTTTTTCTCCTGCTCGATGACGGCGGGCGGGGCCTTGGCGACGAAGGCTTCGTTGCCCAGCTTGCCGTTGGCCTTGGCGATTTCGCCTTCCAGGCGCGCCACTTCCTTGCCCAGGCGGGCTTTTTCGGCGGCGACGTCGATTTCCATGAACAGGCACAGGCGGGTCTCGCCCACCACGGCCACGGGCGCGGCCTGGGCGGCGGTGGCCCAGGCGGCTTCGTCGTCAAACACTTGCACTTCGCTGAGTTTGGCCAGGGCCTTGAGCACGGGAGCGACCTCGCGCATGAAGTCGGCATCGCCCACGGCCAGCAGGGGTAGGCGGGTGGCGGGCGAAACGTTCATTTCGCCGCGCAGGGTGCGGCAGGCATCCACCAGGGCCTTCAGGCGGCCGACCTGGGCGATGGCGACTTCGTCAATCTTGGCGGTACGGCCCACGGGGTAGTCGGCCACGCTGACCGAGTCGCCGGCAATGGCCGCGACGGGCGCGACCTTCTGCCACAGGGCTTCGGTGATGAAGGGGACGATGGGGTGGGCCAGGCGCAGGACCAGCTCCAGCGTGCGGATCAGGGTGCGGCGGGTGGCGCGCTGCTGGGCGGGCGTACCGGTCTGGATCTGGACCTTGGCAATCTCCAGGTACCAGTCGCAAAACTCGTTCCAGACGAAGTCGTAGATGGCGTTCGCGACGTTGTCCAGGCGGTATTCGTCAAAGCCCTTGGCCACGTCGAGGGCGACTTGCTGGAACTGCGAGGTGATCCAGCGGTCGGCGGCGCTGAAGTCCAGGTAGCCGCCGCCGGGCTGGCAGGCTGCGACGCCGTGGCTTTCCAGGCCGCAGTCCTGGCCTTCGCACTGCATGAGCACGAAGCGGCTGGCGTTCCAGAGTTTGTTGCAGAAGTTGCGGTAGCCCTCGCAGCGCTTGCTGTCAAAGTTGATGCTGCGGCCCAGGCTGGCCAGCGCGGCGAAGGTAAAGCGCAGTGCGTCGGCGCCGTAGGCGGGGATGCCGTCGGGGAATTCTTTTTCAGTCTGCTTGCGGACTTTGGGCGCGGTCTCGGGCTTGCGCAGGCCGGTGGTGCGCTTGTCGAGCAGCGGGGCCAGTTCGATGCCGTCGATCAGGTCCACGGGGTCGAGCACGTTGCCTTCGGATTTGCTCATCTTCTGGCCCTGGGCGTCGCGCACCAGGCCGTGGATGTAGACATGCTTGAAGGGCACCTTGCCGGTGAAGTGGGTGGTCATCATGATCATCCGGGCGACCCAGAAGAAGATGATGTCGTAGCCGGTGACCAGGACGGTGCTGGGGAGGTAGAGGTCGTAGTCGCTTGTTTTGTTGGCGGTGGACGCAGCGCCGGCGATCGCACCGGACGCGACCGGGCTCATACGGCCGCTGGCGGCCTCAAAATCGCCCGGTTCGCGCCCGGTGCGCTCGCCGGCTTGGGTGGCACTGGCCGAATCACCTGTCCAGCCCAGGGTGCTGAAGGGGACCAGGGCGCTGGAGTACCAAGTGTCCAGCACGTCTTCGTCGCGCTTCAGGCCGCCGGCCAGCAGGGCTGCCCGTTGCGTTTCGCTCAGGTTGGCGGCGTAGGCTTGTAGCTGGGCCTGGGCTTCGTCGGCGTCGCGGGCGACATAGACGTTGCCTTCCACGTCGTACCAGGCGGGGATCTGGTGGCCCCACCAGAGCTGGCGGCTGATGCACCAGTCCTGGATGTTGTTCATC
>CAYZPX010000215.1:0-4227 GCA_964480105.1 uncultured Burkholderiaceae bacterium
GGCCGACCAGCAGGTCGTTGTCGCGCTCGACGCGGCTGCGGTAGTTCACGAAGGTCGAGTGCACGATGTACTCGTCCGGCTTCTCGCCCTGATAGGCCTCGATGCCGCTGACCACATGGGCGTGGCGGGTGGCAGGGTCTTCGGCCCAGGCGCTGGGCTGCTTGAAGCGGGTCACCCGGCGGGTCAGGTCACGCAGGTTATCGTTGAAGAATGCGCCGCCATCGGCTTGGTAGGCGCCCTTCTTGTCCGCGCGGCGGCGGTTTTCCATCGAGGGCATCCAGTAGTGGATGTCCTCCGCCATCAGGGCCAGCCAGTCGTCCCAGCGCTCGTTGTCGAGCAGGCGGGCTTCGCGATAAAGGAATTGCTCGATGCGGCGCTGGGTTTCGGCATCCACCGGCACTTCCGGGGCCTGGGTCACGGTCGCGTTCATTACTTGGCCTCCTCGGTGGCGGTGGTGGGCAAGGTGGGGGTGTCACGCTGGGGCACGTCGTCCCAGGTGCGGGCCTGCATCAGGTCCATCCAGCGCTGGTAGAAAGCGCGCTGGTTGGCTTCGTTGATCTGGCCCTGGTACACATTGCCGGGCAGCTCGGTATCGGTCAGGCGGGTGTCCTGGCCCAGGCCGATGTAGAGGTCCTGCTGGCGGGTCACAAAACCAGCGTTGGTCTTGGTGCTGTATTCCCAGTTCTCGCCGTCGTCCATTTCGAACACGCCGCTGGGGCTGAAGGTCATCATCGTGCCCTTGCGCCACATGTCCTTGATTTCCTGCGGCGCGGACTTGTTGACGAAGGTCCAGGTGTGCAGCTCGATCTGGCCCGGACCCCGGGGGTGCCAGGTGCGGAAGGTGTTCTGCCCGGGCAGGAAGGAGGTGTTGGGGAAGATCGTGCAGGACGAGATCGACCCGATCATCTTGGAGCGGATCTCGCCCAGACGCTCTTGCACCTTGGGCTGCAGCACGTACAGGTACTTGATGATGTCCTTCTCACCCAGGGTCGCGGCGTTGCCGACGATGTCCTGGTTGAACTCCCAGCCGTGGCCATTGAAGTTGACGTGGTAGGACTGCTCAGGGAACTTGTGCACCTCGGCCACCGGGCCGCCGACCATGGCCTTGGCACCGCTGTCGTGCGTCCAGCCTGCGTGCAGGATGTCACCGGTGAAGTTCTCGGAGGCGTATTTCCAGTTGGTCTGGATGACCGATTTGACGCAACCCCCGATGAACTCGGTGCCCTCGCCGTCCATGTCAAACACGGCGTCCAGGTAGTAGCGGAAATCACCCAGGTACTCGGCCAGCGACGGGGCTTCGGGGTCCAGGGTCGCGAAGATCAGGCCCTTGTAGTCGTCAATCTGGGCGACCGGGTGCAGGCCGTGCTGGCCCTTGTCCATGCCCGAAGCCTCGTAGGCCTCCGACGCATGCATGCCCTTGAGCGCGCCATCGATGGTGAAGGACCAACCGTGGTAGTTACAGATGAACTGGCGCGCATTGCCGGCATCGGCGAACGTGACCTTGTTGCCACGGTGCGGGCAGGTGTTGAGGAAGCCGCGGATGCTGCCATCCTTCTGGCGAACGATGATCACGTTGTCCTCGCCCATGTAGGTCGCGATGAAATCACCCGCCTTGGGGATCTGCGACACATGGCCGACGAACAGCCAGCAGCGGGCAAAGATCTTCTCCAGCTCCTGTTCGTAAATGTCGCGTTCCCAGAAGATGTCGCGGGCCATGCGGCCTTCTTCCAGGTTCATCAGGCGGTCCAGCTTCGGCAGGGGCTCCGATGCGGGGCGGCGCTTCAGGCGCTCGGCCTGGGCTTTGCAGTCTTGGTTGGACATGGTGTGACTCCTTAAATACCGCCGGCGGCGTCGTCGGCTTCCTGGTCCAGATCGGCCAGAACTTCGTCGCCCTGCTCGATCACCTTGTAGGTGCGCAGCGCGATCTCGCACGGAAAGCCCATGGGCTGTCCGCTGGGAATGTGGAAGGTACCGTCGTGCACGGGGCAGGCAATCAGGTCGCCGTCCACGATCTCGCCCTCGGACAGCGAGGCCGTGGCATGCGTGCAACCGTCTTGGGTGGCGTAGAAGGTGCCGTCCACGTTGTAAACAGCGATCGGGCAGCCATTGGCCTCAATCTTGCGGACGCAGCCGGGTTCCAGATCGGCTTTCTTCATCAAAAAAACAGGTTGGCCCATGGCGCAAGCTCCTTCAAGCGGGGGTATCGAAGTCCTGGGTATCCCCTGGGGGACCAGGGCATGCAGACACCAAACAGATGTGTATGTGTATGGGTTGCGAATTCTGATCTACATCAAAGAAATGATGCCTAGGGTAAACCCTAATCCAAGGGGAATTTTGGGCAACGGCGCGCATTCCTGGTGTCCTCTGCGGCATCTTCTGCGTTCTCGCGCGAAAAACCCGCCAATGCCTGCATGGCAGCCCCTCAGGAACTTTATTTCACATTGCAATAAATGATCCAAGCTCAGGGGGACAAGTGGCTTCTACAATGCCGCTTTTGCCACTGTCCCGTTCGCCCGCCTGCCCCATGGAAGATGCCCTGACCGACGCCACCCTGCCTGCCACCGAGACCGACAAACCGGCCAAGGTCCAGCTCACCCCCAACGACTGGATCGCGGCGGCCACGCACATCCTGGTAGACAAGAGCATCGATGCGGTGCGCGTGGACGTGCTGGCCAAGCAGCTGAACGTGACGCGTGGCAGCTTCTATTGGCATTTCAAGGACCGGGGCGAACTGCTGGAGCGGGTGCTGCAAAGCTGGCGCGACGCCGCGACCGAGCAGGTGATTCACCGCTTTGACAACAGCGTCGAAGACCCGGCCCAGCGGCTCAAGGGCCTGCTGGCCCTGCCCTCGCGCGGGCGCAGTGCCACCCAGTCGGCCTCCATCGAGCTGGCGATCCGTGCCTGGGCCCGGCGCGACGAGATGGCCCGCCAGGCGGTGGACATGGTGGACACGCAGCGCCTGTCCTACATCCAGCGCAGCTTTGTGCAACTGGGCTGGCTGGAGGCCGAGGCCCAAACCCGCGCCTTTGCGCTCTACAGCTTCATGCTGGGCGATGCGCTGCTGCAAAGCCAAGGCAACGAGGCGCAGCACCAAGCCTGGCGGGCGTTCATCGAAGCCACGGTGCTGGCACCGCGCTGAACGCAGCAGGCACCGCCGGCGTCAGAGCCGGTGGGTGCGGTCCCCACGCAGAAAGCCCAGGGCCGTCCAGCCGACGCCCTTGGCCAGGCCCAGCACCTTGAACAGCTCGCCCATTTCGTGTTCCTGCATCAATTTGGCCCCCAAGGCCCTGTCTTTCAGCGGTAGATGCTCTAGTTTTGAGAGCAAACCGCAGTTGATCAGGAAATGCGCCTGGCTGGTGTAGCCCAGCACTTCGAATCCCGCCTCCTGCGCGGCCACGGCCATGGCGGTGAAGTTGACGTGGGCGGTGATGTCCTTGAAGCCCACATCGCCCAGCGGGTCGGGGTCGGCCTGGTGGGCGCGGTGGCACATCACGGTGCCCATGTGGCGCTGGGGGTGGTAGTACTCAGACTCGCCAAAGCCGTAGTCGATCAGGAAAGCGGCACCGCGCTGCAGCCGGTCGCCCAGGGTGCGGATAAAGCCTTCACCCTGCGCGTGCAGCTCGGTCAGGTAGTCGTGGGTGCCGTCAATCTCCACCGGAGGGCGCAACTCGGTGGGCCGGTCTTCCCAAACAAAGTTCCCATCCTGCAGCGCCACACCGCGCTCGAACCACTGCCCGTTCACGCGGGCCAGCAGTTGCACAGGCATGGCATCCAGCACCTCGTTGCCAACGACCACGCCATCGAAAGCCTCGGGCAGCGCATCCAGCCAGCGGACCTTGTCAGCGTGTGGGGCCAGGGCCTGGCGCTGGCGTTCGCGCAGGGTGCCAGACAGGTCGACGATGGTGTAGCGCTGCACCGCATCGCCCAGGGTGTCCAGCAGCTGCCGCGCCAGCGCGCCGGAGCCGGCGCCAAACTCCCAGACCTCATCGGTGCCGGTCTGCGCCAGCGCCTCGGCCACCTGCGCGGCTAAGAGCTGTCCAAACAAGGGACTGAGTTCAGGCGCGGTCACGAAGTCGCTGCCGGACTGGGGCATGGCGCCAAACTTGGCCAGGTCGTTGGCGTAGTAGCCCAGGCCCGGCGCGTACAGCGCCAGCGCCATGAAGCGGTCAAAACCCAGCCATCCCCCGGCGGCCTGCACGGCCTGGGCGATGTGGGCATGGAGGGGGT
>CAYZPX010000216.1:0-4150 GCA_964480105.1 uncultured Burkholderiaceae bacterium
GGGCGGCCTTGGCCATGGCGGGGAAGCTGTAGGCGCTGATGTCGTGCGCGATGCGAAAGGACTCGCGCGACAGGCCGTCCAGAAAGTCGCCGGCAATCGCCTCGCGGGGGGCAAAGCCGATGCCGTGCACAAAGCCGTCGAACTGGCCCCAGGCGGTGCCCAGGTCGGCAAACATCTTGTCAATCTGGGCGTCATCGCCCACGTCGCAGTCGAACACCAGCGTGGAGTTGAACTCGGCGGCGAATTCGCTGATCCGGTCCTTGAAGCGCTCACCCACGTAGCTGAAGGCCAGCTCGGCGCCCTGCTGGTGGCAGGCCTTGGCAATGCCGTAGGCAATCGACCGGTTGGACAGCACGCCCGTGATCAGCAGTTTTTTGCCGCTCAGAAAACCCATTCTTTACTCCTTGAAAATGCACGAAGCCCCCGGCAAGGGGGCTGTGGGGGTGGTGCAGAATTATCGCATGCGGTTTTTGCTCCCTCTTCTCTTGTGTGGTGGTGCTTTCCCGGCCTGGGGCGCGCCGGCGTATGCGCTGTGGGGCGAGCCCCGTTATCCGGCGGACTTTGCCCATTTCGACTACGTCAACCCGCAGGCGCCCAAGGGCGGCGAGCTGCGGCTGGTGAGCAATACCCGCGCCTCCACCTTCGACAAATACAACCCCTTCACCATCAAGGGCAGCGCGCCGGCCTACCTGGCGCAGCTGCTGTTCGACAGCCTGCTGATCGGCGCGCAGGACGAGACCGCCACCGGCTATGGCCTGCTGGCCGAGGACGTGCAGGTCGCGCCCGACGGCCTCTCTGCCACCTTCCGCCTGCGGCCCCAGGCGCGCTTCCACCACGGCAAGCCCGTGCTGGCGCAGGACGTCAAGCACAGCTACGACACCCTGGTGGGCCCCCACACCTCGCCCGCGTACAAGACCCTGCTGGCCGATGTGGCCGGGGCCGAGGTGCTCGATGAGCGCACCGTGCGCTTTCGCTTCCACAAGCCCAACCGCGAACTGCCGCTGACGGTGGGCGGCCTGCCCATCTTCAGCCGCGACTGGGGCGTGCAGGAGGGCGTGCAGGGCGGCCAGCCCAAGCCCTTTGACCAGGTCATCACCGACATTCCGCTGGGCAGCGGCCCCTACAAAATCGGCCCGGTGCGCTTTGGCAAGGACATCACCTATGTGCGCGACCCCGCCTACTGGGCGCGCGACCTCAACGTGCGCAAGGGCACGGCCAACTTCGACCGCATCACCGTCAAGATCTACAAGGACAACACCGCCCGGCTTGAAGCGCTGAAGGCTGGCGAGTTCGACCTGATGCGCTTTTTCAGTGCGGGCGACTGGGCGCGGCGGGTCAACGGCAAGAAATTCGACACCGGCGAGCTGGTCAAGGGCGAATTCACCCACCGCCTGCCCACGGGCTTTCAGAGCTACGTGCTCAACACCCGCCGCCCGCTGTTGCAGGACCGCCGCGTGCGCGAGGCCCTGGGCCTGGCGCTGGACTACGAGTGGATGAACCGGCAGATGTTCTACGGCGCCTACCAGCGGGTCAACGGCCTGTTTGGCAACACCGACTGCCAGGCCCAGGGCCTGCCCAGCGCGGAAGAAAAGGCGCTGCTGGAACCCTGGCGCGCCCAGATCCCGCCCGCCACCTTTGGCCCCATGACCGTGCCCCCGCGCACCGATGCCGGCGTGGAGGGCGAGCCCAACTCCCTGCGCGGCAACCTGCGCCGCGCCCAGGCCTTGTTGCAAGAGGCCGGCTGGCAGGTGCGGGACGGCGCCCTGCGCAACGCCCAGGGCCAGGTCCTGGCGCTGGAGTACCTGGACAGCAACGAGGGCGGCATGCGCGTGGTCGCCCCCTGGATGCGCAACCTGGAAAAGCTGGGCGTACAGCTGAAATTCCGCTCGGTGGACTTTGCGCTGTACCAGCAGCGGCTGCGGAAGTTCGACTTCGACCTCACCTCCATGGCCTTCCAGGGCACACACAACCCGGGCCAGGAATTTGCCGACCTGTTCGGCAGCCAGGCCGCCGACACCGAGGACTCGGGCAACTTCACCGGCCTCAAGAGTCCGGCCGTCGATGCGCTGATCGCCACGATGACCGCCGCCAAGACCCAGGCCCAGCTGCTGCCCGCCTGCCGCGCGCTGGACCGGCTCATCTCGCACAGCCATGTGCTGATCCCCCAGTGGTCCGCCGCCACCCACCGCATGGCCTACAACGCCTGGCGCCTGGCCGGCCCCCGCCCCATGCCCCCCTACGCCACCGGCGAGGCCTGGGCCATGGACACCTGGTGGTCCCGCCGCCCCGGCGAGGCGGCGACGTGGGAGGTTGCTCCTGAAAAGAGAGCTAATACCGCTCGTAAATAGGGGCTTTGAGCCCGATTTGACCCCCAAGCCCAAGCTCATGCACTTTCTGAAATTCCTTGAACTGCGCATTCCCCCGCCGCTGATGGCCGTGGCGTGTGCGGTGCTGGCCTGGGTGCTGGGCGCCGTCAGTCCGCCGGACTGGCGGCTGGACTTTGCCGGTCGCCTGCCGTTGGCTGGACTGTGCCTGCTGCTGGGCGTCGGTCTGGATGGCTGGAGCCTGTGGAACTTTCACCGCCATCGCACCACCGTCAAGCCCTGGATGCCCGGGCGCACCCGCGCCCTGGTGGTGGCCGGGCCCTACCGTTTCACGCGCAACCCCATGTACCTGGGCTTGGTGCTCATGCTGCTGGCGCTGTGCCTGTGGCGCGGACAGCCCTTGGCCTTGTGGGCGGTGGTGCTGTTGGTGGCATCTCTCACGCGCTTTCAGATCCTGCCCGAAGAGCGGGCGCTGTCTGCCAAATTTGGCGCCGCCTACGAGGCCTACCGCCGCCGTGTGCGGCGCTGGCTGTAGGCGCTGCGCCGCACAGGAGTGGTCATCCCCATGTTCTTCTACATTCTTAAACGCCTGCTGTTGATGGTGCCCACGCTGCTGGGCGTGCTGCTGCTCACCTTTGTCGTCGTGCAGTTCGTGCCCGGCGGTCCCGTGGAGCAATACCTGGCCGAGGCCAAAGCGGGTGCGGGCGGCGCCGAGGGCGGGGGGCTGGGCTACCGGGGCGGGCAGGGGGTCGATCCGCAACGGCTGGAACAAATCAAGGCGCTGTACGGTTTTGACAAGCCGGCGCATGAGCGTTTTTTGCAAATGCTGGGCCAGTTCGCCCGCTTTGACCTGGGGCGCAGCTTTTTCCAGAACAAGGACGTGGGCGAGCTGGTGCTGGAAAAGCTGCCCGTCTCCATCAGCCTGGGGCTGTGGACCTTTCTCATCAGCTACCTGGTGGCCGTGCCGCTGGGCGTGGCCAAGGCGGTACGCGCCGGCTCGCGCTTTGACCTGGTGACCTCGGTGCTGGTGCTGGTGGGCTATGCGATTCCGGGCTTTGTGCTGGGCGTGGCGCTGCTGGTGGTGTTTGGCGGGCAGTTGCAGTGGTTTCCGCTGCGCGGGCTGACCTCGCCGAACTGGGAGGAGCTGTCCTGGGGCGCCCGGGTGGTGGACTACCTCTGGCACATCGCCTTGCCCGTCACCGCCATGGTGCTGGGCAGCTTTGCTGTCACCGCGATGCTGACCAAGAACGCCTTCCTGGAGGAAATCCGCAAGCAGTACGTGCTCACCGCCCGCGCCAAGGGCCTGAGCGAGCGCCGCGTGCTCTGGCGCCATGTGCTGCGCAATGCCTTGATTCCCATCGTCACCGGCTTTCCGGCTGCCTTTGTCGGGGCGTTCTTCACTGGCTCGCTGCTGATCGAGACCCTGTTCTCGCTCGACGGCCTGGGCCTGCTGAGCTATGAGAGCGTCATCCGCCGTGACTACCCCGTCGTGCTGGGCACGCTGTACCTGTTCACGCTGATTGGTCTGGTGACCAAGCTGGTGTCCGATCTTTGCTATGTGTGGGTGGACCCTCGGGTGAAGTTTGATTGATTTGTGACCATGTCCGGTATGTCTGAAACTGCTTCCCTCTCCCCCTCGCGCCGCGCCTGGCGGCGGTTCAAGCGCAACCGGCTGGGCTTCTGGAGCCTGGTCCTTTTTTCTGCGCTGGTGCTGTTGAGCCTGGGCGCCGAGCTGGTCAGCAACGACCGGCCCCTGCTGGTGCGCTACGAAGGCCAGTGGTACACGCCGCTGTGGAAGGACTACCCCGAGACCACCTTTGGCGGCG
>CAYZPX010000217.1:0-4097 GCA_964480105.1 uncultured Burkholderiaceae bacterium
CATGAAGATGATCAGCAGCACCAGCATCACGTCGATGAAGGGCACCATGTTGATTTCGTTGATGGTGCGACGGCCTTTGCCGCGGGACGCCATGGCGGGCATGGGGCTCTCCTTGCTCAGTCCGAGACTCAGTGGCCCGAAGCGCTGCCGGCCGCCTGCGCGCCCAGGTTGCGCTGCAGGATGTTGGAAAACTCTTCAATGAAGGTTTCCTGGTGGTTGGCCACCCGGTCGATGTCGCGGGCAAAGCGGTTGTAGCCAATCACGGCAGGAATGGCGGCGAACAGGCCAATCGCCGTGGCCACCAGCGCTTCGGCAATGCCGGGCGCCACGGTGGACAGGGTGACCTGCTCCATCCCCGCGAAGCCCGTGAAGGCGTGCATGATGCCCCACACCGTGCCAAACAGGCCGACATAGGGCGAGACCGAGCCCACGGTGGCCAGGAAGGAAAGGCTGGATTCGATGACGTCCATCTCCCGCTGGAAGCTCGCACGCATGGCGCGGCGGGCACCGTCGAGCAAGGTGCCCGAATCGCTGATGCGGCGCTCGCGCAGCTTGAGGTATTCGCGCATGCCGCTGGCAAAAATGCGCTCCATCGGGCCAGCTTCCTTGGCGTTCTGTACGGCGGCGCTGTAGAGGTCGTTCAGGCTGGTGCCGGACCAGAATTCGCGCTCAAAGTCCTCGTTCAGTGCCTTGACCCGCTTGAGCGCGAACAGCTTGCGAAAGATGGCCGACCAGCTGGCCACAGAGACGCCGATCAGCAGCAGCATCACCAGCTGCACCACCCAGCTGGCCTGCAGGATCAGGCTGACGATGGACATGTCTTGGTTCATGGGAGTCGTTCCAGCAAAGATTCAGGAAGGCGGGCCGGGCGCAGCGTGGCGCCATCGACCCAGCCGATGCGCACGGTGGCTTCGCACAGCAGGCTGCCATCATCGGCCCGCAGCGCCTGTTGGTGCAGGGTGATGGCGGCACGGCCGGTGGACTGGCGCTGGGCGGTGACGGTGAGCAGGTCGTCCAGCCGGGCAGGGCGCAGGTAGCGCACCTGCACATCGCTGACGACGAACATGCCGCCGGTCTGCTCGCGCAGGGCCTGCTGCTCCACACCCGCCTGGCGCAGCCATTCGGTGCGGGCACGCTCGAAAAAGCGCAGGTAGTTGGCGTAGAACACCACGCCGCCGGCGTCGGTGTCTTCCCAATAGACCCGCACCGGCCATTGAAAGGGCGTATTTAGGGCCGTGGATTCCATGGGCTTCATCCCAGCACCCGTTGCAGGCGGTCCACGGCCTCTTCCAGCGTGGCCATGGCGTTGGCGGTGGAAAAGCGCACAAAGCGGGTGGTGTCGGCGTCGCCAAAGTCACGGCCGGGCGTGACGGCCAGGTGGGCGCGGCGCATCAACTCGAAGGCAAAGTCCCAGCTGCCTTGCACCCCCAGCCGCTGCGCAGCGTGGGTGCAGTCGGCCCAGGCGTAGAACGCGCCATCGGGCGCCACCGGTACCGTGAGTCCCAGCGATTGCAGCGCGGGCACGAAATAGTCGCGCCTTGCCTTGAATTCGGCGCGGCGGCGCTCGTATTCGGCCAGGCTCTCGGGGACAAAGCAGGCCAGCGCCGCCTGCTGGGCCACGGTGCTGGCGCAGATGAACAGGTTTTGCTGCAAGCGCTCGACCACAGGCACCATGGCCTCGGGCACCACCAGCCAGCCCAGGCGCCAGCCGGTCATGTTGAAGTACTTGCTGAAGCTGTTGATGCTGATGAGGTCCTCGCCCAGCGCCAGCGCGCTCTGGCCGTATTCCGCTTCGTAGGACAGGCCCAGGTAGATCTCGTCGATCAGCGTGATGCCGTCCCGCGCCCGAACCACCGCATGGATGCGGCGCAATTCATCCGGCGCAATCGAGGTGCCAGTCGGGTTGGAGGGCGAGGCCAGCAGCACGCCCCGGGTTTTCGGGCCCCAATGCGTTGCCACCTTGGCGGCGCTGAGCTGAAAGCGCTCTTCGGCGCTGGCCGGGATCAGCTTGGCCTGCCCGCCCGCCACACCGACGAAATGCCGGTTGCAGGGGTAGCTGGGGTCGGGCATCAGGATTTCGTCGCCCACCTCGATCAGCGCCAGGCAGGCCAGCTGCAGCGCGGCCGAAGCCCCCGCCGTGATCACGATGCGCTGCGCGGGCACCTGCACGCCAAAGCGCTGGGCGTACCAGCCGGAAAGCGCCTCGCGCAGCGCATCCAGCCCCAGCGCAGGGGTGTACTGGGTGGCGCCGTCGCGAATGGCGCGGATGGCGGCTTCTTGCACCAGCGGCGGGGCGGTGAAGTCGGGCTCGCCAATGTTCAAAAAGCGCATGGGCTGGCCGCTGTCCGCGACCTCGCGCGCCAGGGCCTGGGCGGCCTTGCCCATTTCCATCACATAAAACGGGGAGATGTTCTGCGCGCGTTCGGAAAATCGCATGGGACTCGGAGGAGGGCGCCTCGGCAGCGGCGCCGCCGAAAGCGCGAGGGTCAGGCGCTGGGAGGCGCGGCTTCGGGAGGCGTCGTGTGCTCGCCCGTGTCCGTGTCGGCGACCTCGGGGTCAGCGCTGGCGGGCGCTGCTGGCCGGCCCCGGTCGGAAGCGACTTCCTGCGCACGGATTTGCGGTGCCAGGCCGTTGAGCACCGCGTTCACGTACTTGTGGCCGTCGGTGCCGCCAAATTCCTTGGCCAGCTCGATGCACTCGTTGAGCACCACGCGCCAGGGCACGTCGGGGCAGTGCTGCAGTTCATAGACCCCGATCCACATCACCGCATGCTCGACGGGCGAGATTTCTTCCATCTTGCGGTCGAGCAGGGGCTTGATCAGCGCGTCCGCATCGGCGGCAATGGTGATGCAACCGTGCAGGAGCGCGTCGAAATGCGCGGCGTCGGCCTTGTGGAAGCCGACCAGGTCCCGGGTGAAGTGGTCGATGGCCTCGGCCTCGTTGCGGCCCACCAGGTGCTGGTAGAGCGCCTGCAGCGCAAAACCCCGCGCGCGGCTGCGGGCCGATTTGGAGGCGGCCTTGCGCGCGCCGGTGCTGGTCACGCCGGTGCGGGCCTGGCGGGGGGGGCGTTGGCTGGTGCTGGGGGTGTCGCTGCTCATGCCAGGCGGTCCATCAGGGCAACCATTTCCACGGCGACGCGGGCGGCATCGCGGCCCTTGTCGGTCTGGCGGGCAATCGCCTGTTCCAGGGTTTCGGTGGTCAGGATGGCGTTGGCGATTGGCAGGCTGTGGTCCAGCCCCACGCGGGTGACGCCAGCGCCGGATTCGTTGGCCACCAGCTCGAAGTGGTAGGTCTCCCCACGGATGATGCAACCCAGCGCGATCAGCGCGTCAAAGTCCTCGCTCTCGGCCATGCCTTGCAGGGCCAGCGGCACTTCCAGGGCGCCGGGCACTTGCACCAGCACGATGTTGTCCGGTTCCACGCCCAGGGCCAGCAGTTCGGCCTGGCAAGCCTCGGCCAGCGCGTTGGTGATGGATTCATTGAAGCGCGCCTGGACGATGCCAATGCGCATGTCTTCGCCGTTCAGGTCCACGGCCTGGCCTTGTTCTGCGCCTTGCATGCTTACTCCTTGGGGATGAATCCGGTGATTTCGAGGCCGTAGCCAGTCATGCTGGGCATGCGGCGGGGCTGGCCCAGCAACTGCATGCGGTGCACGCCCAGGCCGCGCAGGATTTGCGCGCCCACGCCGTAGGTGCGCAGGTCCATGCGGCCACGTTCGGGCGCATGGGCAGAACGGGCGGTGCCTGCAAACTGGGCCAGCAGTTGCTCCGTGCTTTCGCCACAGTTCAGCAGCACGGCCACGCCCTGGCCGCGCTCGCTCAGGTAACGCAGGCTGGCGTCCAGGCTCCAGGAGTGCATGGCGCGGCTGGGTTCGAGCGCATCAAAGATCGACAGCGGCTCGTGCACCCGCACGGGGATGCTGTCTTGCTCCGTCCAGCTGCCCACGGACAGCGAGAGGTGCACCGAGTCGCTGGTCTTGTCGCGGTAGGCCGTGGCGGTAAAGGTGCCGTAGGTGGTTTCCAGCGGACGGCTACCGACGGTCTCGATCAGCGACTCGTTGCGGCTGCGGTATTCGATCAGGTCGGCGATGGTGCCGA
>CAYZPX010000218.1:0-4057 GCA_964480105.1 uncultured Burkholderiaceae bacterium
ACGCTGGTGGGCAGTTCGACCGAGATGGCCTTGCCGTCGTAGAACACCACTTCGACGGTCATGCCGTCTTCGAGGTAGTTCAGGGCGTCACCCATGTTTTCGGCTTCGACTTCGTACTGGTTGTATTCGGTGTCCATGCAGACATACATGGGGTCAGCGAAGTAAGAGTAAGTGCACTCTTTTTTGTCCAGGATGACGTTGTCGATCTTGTCGTCGGCCTTGAACACGATTTCGGTGCCGAAGTTGCCGATCAGGCTCTTGAGCTTCATGCGCACGGTGGCAGCGCCGCGGCCGCCACGGGCGTATTCGGTCTTCAGGACGACCATGGGGTCCTTGCCCTGCATGATCACATTGCCGGCGCGGATTTCTTGAGCGATTTTCATAAGGTTTGCGGTGGGTTGAATGGTCTGCCGCACGCTGACAAACCATCCAAAACCAAGCCTGCCGGGGTGCGAAAAGCCTGCGATTCTAGCTTTTTTCCGTGACAAAGCCCAGCAGCTGGGTCAGCAGATCGTCCTGGGCCAGCAGGCGGGTGCGGGCCGCCTGGATGCAGACTTTCCATTCCTCCAGCAGGGCCGCGTCCAGCAGGGGCAAGGCGCTGTCACGGTCGATCCCGTTCCAGACTTGGTGGAATTGGCGCAGCGAAGGCGGCGCCTGCAGCCAGTCCAGAAAGGCGTCGAGCTTGGCATGGTGGGCGTTGTCGTCTTGCGGATAAATCTGCCAGACCAGCGGCTGACCCGCCCACAGCGCCCGCACCAGCGAGTCCTCGCCGCGCACCAGGTTCAGGTCGCAAGCCCAGAGCATCTCGTCAAAGACCGGCTGCGGGACATGCGATAGATATGAAATTGATAGCGCATTCCGCTCGATTCCATTGGCCTGGAGCCCGATTTGGCTCCGAACGCCGTTGGTCTTTGGCAAGGTTAGCGCCGCTTGCACTGCCGCCGTGGCCCGTCCTGGCGTGACCAGCAAAGCCGTCGCTTGGGGCTCTGCGGCGAGTTGCTGGAGCAGTTCCACCAGCCGGGGGGGCTCATAGCAGAACAGCGAAATCGTGCCCGCCTCGGGCTGGATCCCGTGGGCCGCGCGCCAGGCGGGGCGGTCAAACGCCGCCTGACGTACTGACAAGTCCAGTTCGCGCAGCAGGCCGCCGGTGCGCTCGGTGAAGCCGGGGTAGAAGAACCAGCGCGTCAGCCCCGCTGCCGGCCCCGTGCCGATGGGGGAGGGCAGGCGGTGGCAGCGCTCCACATAGCCTTCGGCGGACAGGTATTCCAGATTGATCCACACCGGCGGGCGGGGCGCTTTGGCCGCCATCGCCGCCTGAAAGGGGGCGGGGATCTCGCAGCCAAAGGCTTCGATGACCACGTCGCCAGGGCCGTCGCTGGGCACGGGCTCGGTCCAGGCCAGGACCTTGACGCCCGGCTGGCCCGCAGGCGCCATCCATGCCAGCGCGCGGGGGTCGTCCACCCACAGCCGCACCGCGTGGCCGCGTGCGGCCAGGTCGGCCGACAGCCGCCAGCACACGCCCAGGTCGCCGTGGTTGTCGATGACCTGGCAGAAAACGTCCCAGCGCAGCGGGCTCACTTCAGCGGAAAGCCCATGCGGCGCAGGGTCTCCACCAGCGTGTGGCGGCCGCTCAGGCATTCGGGGCCACGCAGGCGTTCCACCACCTGCTGGCTCCAGTCGATCAGTTTCATGCCCTGGCTGGCCTGGAAGGCACGGTTGTGGGCGTCGTAGTCGCCCACTTCGTCGGCCAGGGTGGCGGGCACCTGGTACTGCTCCAGGTGCAGCACCTTGGACTGCGGCAGGCGCGGTTTGATGGACGCCGGCTTGGCCGGGTCGGGCTGGCCCACCACCAGACCGAAGACCGCGAACACGCCGGGGGGCAGGCCCAGTTCCTGCGCCACGGCCTCGGGCTGGTTGCGCATGCCGCCGATGTAGACCGTGCCCAGGCCCATGGCCTCGGCTGCCAGCGTGGCGTTCTGCGCGGCCAGCGTCGCGTCGATGGCGGCCATCAGGAAGGTGTCCAGGTAATCGGCGCCTTCCACGGGGGCGTGCAATTGTTCGCCCATGCGGCGGGTGCGCGACAGGTCGGCCAGCCACACCAGCAGCAGCGGGGCCTGGCGGATGTGGGCCTGGTTGCCGGCGCACATCGACAGGCGGTTGCGGCGCTCAGCGTCCTGCACGGCGACCACGCTCCAGGTCTGCAGGTTGGACGAGCTGGCTGCCGACTGGGCGGCGGCCATCAGCGTGGGCAGGGTGTGTTCCGGCAGGGCGTCAGGCAGGAAATGGCGCACCGACTTGTGGTTGAGCAGGGTGTCGAAGATCGGCAGCTCGGGCAGGGCGAAGGCGGGGGCGCTGCCGCCGTAGCGGGCGTTGAGGGCATTGGCTGGTGGGGTGTTCATGCGGGGTTCCAGGAGTCCGGTCCAAAAACGAAGACGCGGATTTTCCCTGATGTCCTGCGTGCGCTCGGGGCTTCGGGCCTGTGCGCATTGCCCTTATGCTGCGCGGCCATGAACGCCATCCCTTCTTCTTTGGTTCCGCCCCAGGCTTTGCAGGGCCTCAAGGTGGTGGAAATGGGCCAGCTGATTGCCGGCCCTTTTTGCGGCAAAACCTTGGGCGACTTTGGCGCCGAGGTCGTCAAGATCGAGTCGCCCGACGGCGGCGACCCCCTGCGCACTTGGCGCTTGCTGCAAGACGGGACCTCGGTCTGGTGGCAGGTGCAGTCGCGCAACAAGCGCTCGGTCGCGCTGGACCTGCGCCAGCCCGAGGGCCAGGACATCGCCCGCCGCCTGATCGCGGAGGCGGATGTGCTGGTCGAGAACTTCCGCCCCGGCACGCTCGAAGGCTGGGGCATGGGCCCCGAGGCGCTGCACGCGCTCAACCCCGGCTTGGTGATGCTGCGCATCTCGGGCTACGGGCAAACGGGCCCGTACCGCGATCTGCCTGGTTTCGGTGTGGTCGGCGAGGCCATGGGCGGCCTGCGCCACCTGACGGGGGAGCCGGGCCGGGTGCCGGTGCGCGTGGGCGTCTCGATCGGCGACACCCTGGCGGCGCTGCACGGCACGATCGGTGTGCTGATGGCGCTCTACCACCGCAAGGTCCACGGCGGCCAGGGCCAGGTGATCGACGTGGCCTTGCACGAAGCAGTGTTCAACGTGATGGAGAGCCTGATCCCCGAATACAGCGCCTTTGGCGTGGTGCGCGAAGCTGCGGGCAGCGCGCTGCCGGGCATTGCCCCGTCCAACGCCTACCCCTGCCAGGACGGCTGGGTGCTGGTGGCGGGCAATGGCGACAGCATCTTCAAGCGCCTGATGGACGTCATCGGCCGCCCCGACCTGGGCCAGGCGCCCGACCTGGCGAACAACACCGGTCGCGTGGCCCGGGTGGCCGAGATCGACGCTGCCATCGGCGCCTGGAGCGCGCAGCGCAGCGTGCAGCAGGTGCTGGACGCCCTGGCCGCCGCACGGGTGCCAGCGGGCAAGGTCTATACCGCCAAAGACATCGCTGAAGACCCTCATTACCGCGCCCGGGACATGTTGCTGACCCAGCACACCCGCGACGGCCACACGCTGGAAGTGCCTGGCATCGTGCCCAAGCTCTCCGCCACGCCAGGCGCTGTGCGCAGCAGCGCGCCGCATCTGGGTGATGACACCGAGGCCGTTTTGGCCGAGGCCGGTCTGACCCCTGCACAAATCGCCTTGCTGCGCAGCAAAGGTGTGATTCGCTAAGAACGGTGACTGCGTAATGTCTGAACCCATCCATTCCGCCGAATTGCTGGCGCAGGTGGCTGCGCTCCCACCCCTGCCAGGCGTGTACCGCTACTTTGATGCGCAGGACGTTTTGCTCTACGTGGGCAAGGCGCGCAACCTCAAAAAGCGGGTGGCCAGTTACTTCAGTAAAGACCACGGCGGCACCCGCATCGGCCACATGGTCAGCAAGATCGTGCGCATGGAGACCACCGTGGTGCGCTCCGAGGCCGAGGCCTTGCTGCTGGAAAACAACCTCATCAAGACCCAGCACCCCAAGTTCAACATCCTGTTTCGGGACGACAAGAGCTATC
>CAYZPX010000219.1:0-4052 GCA_964480105.1 uncultured Burkholderiaceae bacterium
CCATCCTGCTGGCTTTGCTGATCGAGCAGGCCCGCCCGCTCCCCCGCAGGAACCCTATCGATGCCGCTGCCCGGCTCTGGGCCCAATGGGTTGCCCGCAACGTCGATGCCGGCAAGCCGCACCATGCCTGGCTGGTCTGGGGGCTGGTGGTGGGCGTGCCCACGCTGCTGGCCTTGTGCGTCCACTGGCTGCTGCTGTGGGGCGTGGGCTGGCCGCTGGCCATGGTCTGGAACGTGGCCATCCTGTACACGACCCTGGGCTTTCGCCAGTTCAGCCACCATTTCACCGGCATCCGCGATGCGCTCGAAGACGGCGACGAGGTCCTGGCGCGTAACCGCTTGGCGGCTTGGCAGCAAGTGGCGGTGGGGAGCTTGCCCCGCAGCGAACTGCTGCGCCATGTGATTGAGCACTCGGTCCTGGCCGCCCATTGGCATGTGTTTGGTGTGCTGGCCTGTTTCTCGGTATTGGCGGCCCTGGGGCTGGGGCCCGCAGGTGCGGTGCTGTACCGCCTGGCCGAGTTTGCTGCCCGGTTCTGGGGCGGGGGGGCAACTGCTGCGGCGGCGCCTGTTCCTGTGAGTCCTTTTCTGCAGGCGATGGCGGTGCGGGCTTGGCAAGCGGTGGACTGGCTGCCCGCACGCATGACGGCACTGAGCTTTGCCGTGGTGGGCAGCTTTGAAGAAGCCATCGACGGCTGGCGCTTCCATGCCCAGCGCTTCCCGAATGACAACGACGGCGTGGTGCTCGCGGCCACAGCCGGTGCGATCAACGTCCGCCTGGGCGGCGAGGCTCTCAAGCCTCAGCCCGCCTCCGATGCGCAGGCCAGCGGCGAGGGGGGTGCCCATGCCCTGGTGCCTGCTGAAGTTCCGCCTGAGGCAACCCCCGGTCGCCCAGCGGAGCTGGGGCATCTGCGCAGCGTCGTCGGCCTGGTCTGGCGCGCCGTGGTGGTCTGGATGTTCCTGCTGGCCCTGCTGACCTTGGCGCGGCTGCTGGGTTAGCGATCAATAACGTGATGCGCTCAACTCAGCAAATAAATCGCTGTAAATTTTGTAGCGCGTACCGCTGATTCCTCCTTGGGTAGAGGCCAATTCGAGTGCTTTTTGCACCCCGCAGCCCGGCTCGTGCAGGTGGGTGCAGTTGTAGAACTTGCAGTCCTCGGCATGGGCGGCAATGTCCGGCATGCAGCGGGCCAGGTCCATCGCAGCGATGTGGTGCAGGCCAAATTCCTGAAACCCCGGCGAGTCGATCAGCGCGGTGCTGCGGTCCTCGTCCACCCAGTACCAGTGGGTGCTGGTCGTGGTGTGCTTGCCCGAATTCAGTGCCTGGGAGATTTCGCCCGTCTGCACCTGGGCTCCGGGTACCAGCAGGTTGATCAGCGTGCTCTTGCCTGAGCCTGACGGGCCCAGCACCAGGGTGCGCTTGCCCTGCAAGTGGCCCAGCAGCGCGGCCTTGTCGGCTTCTTGCGCCGTGCCTAGCGACAGCGGCAGTACCTCGTAAGCGGCTTGTTCCGGTGACCCTGGCCGACGCATGGCGCGGTAGGGGGCCAGGCGTTCCCAGGCGCGGGCGAAGGGTTCGGCCAGGTCGCTTTTGTTGAGCGCGATCAGCGGCGTGATGCCAGCTGCTTCGGCAGCGATCAAGGCGCGGGAGAGCTGGCTCTCGGAAAACACGGGTTCGGCCGCGATCAGGATCAGCACCTGGTCCAGGTTGGCGGCAAAGGACTTGGTGCGGATTTCGTCCTGGCGGTAGAACAGGTTGCGCCGCGCTAGCACGGCCTCGATCGTGCCTTCGTCGCCCTGGCCAGGCGGTGGGGCCTGCCATTGCACCTGGTCGCCGACCACAGCCTGGCTTTTCTTGCCGCGCGGGTGGCAGATGCGGCGCGCGCCATCGGCGGTCTCGACCACGCAATGTCGCCCGTGGCTGGCGACCACCAGGCCTTCCTGCCGCCCCTGTCCAGAAGGGTGGGGCTGGGCGGCTTTGCCGCTGCGCGGCCGGCTCATGCCCATAGCGCGTCGGCCCGGGACGCGAATTCAAAGTCCAGGGCGGTGATGGCCTGGGCATCGTGGGTGTAGAGCTGCACCACGCAGCGGTCGTACTGTACGTGCAGATCTGGGTGGTGGTTCAGGCGCTTGGCAATCCAGGCCAATACGTTCACAAAGGCGATCGTGGCGGGGTAGTTGGCAAAACGGTAGGTTTTTTCCAGCACGGTGTGCGGGCCCTGGGTGGCGAGTGCCCAGCCGGGGTGGGTGGCCAGGGCGTGCTGCAGTTGGACGTCGCTCAACGCAGTGCGTGCAGGCGGCAGGAGGGAGGGGGAAGCCATGTCAAACGCTCAGGCCCCCTGGGGGGGCAGCAAGGCGCGCCAGCCGCTGGGCGGCGGGCGGGTGCGAATAATAAAAGCCCACGTACACAGGGTCGGGCGTCAAGGTGGAAGCGTTGTCCTGGTGCAGCTTGAGCAGCGCCGAGGCCAGAGCGCCGCCCTCGGCCTGCTGGGCTGCGTATGCATCGGCCTGGAATTCGTCCTTGCGCGACAGCGCCGAGAACAGCGGCGACAAAAAGAAGGCCGCCAGCGGCACCGTCATCAGGAACAGGATCAGCGCCAGGGCGTTGTTGGGCGCTTCGGGCGTCAGGCTCGGGCGCACGCCCAGGCCGGTGTAAAAGCCAATCTGGCCCGTCAACCAACCCAGCAGCGCAAAGCCCGCCAAGCTGGCGCCAAACATCAGCACCATGCGCTTGGGAATGTGGCGGTGGTGGAAGTGCCCCAGCTCGTGGGCCAGCACGGCTTCCACTTCACTGGGCGTCAGCTGGCGCAGCAGGGTGTCGTAGAAGACCACACGTTTGCTCCGACCAAGGCCGGTGAAATAGGCGTTGGCGTGCTGGCTGCGGCGGCTGCCATCCATCACGAACAGGCCTTTGGCAACAAAGCCGCAGCGCTGCATCAGCGCGGTGACCCGTTCCCGCAGGCTGGCGTCTTCCAAAGGCTGAAAGCGGTTGAACAGCGGCGCGATTACCGTGGGATAGACCACCATCATCAGCAGGGTGAAGCCCACCCAGAACAGCCAAGCCCAGACCCACCACTGCGGCCCCGCCTGGCCCATCAGCCACAGCACCAGAGCGGCCAGCGGCAGACCGATCAGCGCACCCACCAGCGTGGCTTTGAGCAGATCGCCGATCCAAAGGCCCAGGCTGCTGCGGTTGAAGCCAAAACGCTGCTCCAGCCCAAAGGTGCGGTAAAGCGCCAGCGGCATATCCAGCAGACCGCCGATCAGCGCAAACGCCGCCAGCAGCGCCAGTTGCTGCACCAAGCCGCCGCCCAAGGCTTGCAGCAAGGCCTGGTTGAGCGCGTTCAGGCCGCCCAGCAAGGTCCAGCCCACCAGCAGGGCGCTGCCCCAGGCGGTTTCAAACAGGCCCAGCCGCAGCTTGGCGACGGTGTAATCGGCAGCTTTTTGGTGTGCAGGCAGGTCGATGTGCTTGGCAAAGGCCGGTGGCACCTGAGCACGGTGCCGGATCACATGGCGCATTTGCCGGGCATTGAGCCAAAGCTGAGCCAGCAGGTTGAGCACCAGCAGCAACGAAAAGACCAGAGTGACGGCGAGCGAAGGGGAGACAGAGGGGAGGTCCGACATGCGGCGCGAGTGTAGGCCATCGGTGAAAATCGGCGCCCATGTCTGAAGCGAACCCCCCTGAAACCCCTGTGCTTTCCAAATCTGACCTGAACCTGGTCTGGCTCGATTGCGAGATGACCGGCCTGAACCCCGACAGCGACCGCCTGATCGAGATTGCCGTCGTGGTCACCAGCCCCGACCTGCAAACCCGCATCGAAGGCCCCGTGTTTGCCATCCACCAGAGCGACGAAGTGCTCGGTCGCATGGATGCCTGGAACCGTGGAACCCACGGCCGCAGCGGCCTGACCGAGCGCGTCAAGGCCTCCACGGTGACCGAGGCCGAGGCCGAAGCGGCCTTGCTGGCCTTCCTGAAAACCTACGTGGCCAAGGGCGTCGCGCCCATGTGCGGCAACAGCATCGGCCAGGACCGGCGTTTTCTGGTGCGCTACATGCCCA
>CAYZPX010000220.1:0-4019 GCA_964480105.1 uncultured Burkholderiaceae bacterium
ACGATCTGGATGGCCAGTTGTTTGCCACCTTCTGCGCGGCCAGCGATTTGCTCAAAACCATCCCCCTGCAAGCCGGTAGCCGCGATGAGTTGCGATCGTTGCTGGCTTCGCGCCAGGCCGGCGGCATCATCTTCACGACCGTGCAGAAATTTGCCCTGCTGGACGATGAGGACGAACACCCGCTGTTGTCCGACCGCTCCAATATCGTGGTCATCTCGGACGAAGCGCACCGCAGCCAATACGGCACCAAGGGACGCTTCGATGAAAAGGCGGGCAAGTATGTGTTTGGCTATGCCAAGCACCTGCGGGATGCCCTGAAAAACGCCACGTTCATCGGTTTCACTGGCACGCCGATTGCCTTGGAAGACAAGGACACGCGGGCGGTGTTTGGCGATTACGTCAGCATTTATGACATTCAGGATGCTGTCGATGATGGCGCCACCGTGCCCATTTACTACGAAAGCCGATTGGCCAAGCTGGATGTCAAGCAGGCCGAGATCGACGCACTCAATGCGCAGGTCGAGGAGGTGGTGGAGGATGAAGAGGACATCGCCAGCCGTGAGAGGACCAAAAGCGAATGGGCCGCCTTGGAAAAGTTGGTAGGCGCCGAGCCGCGTCTGACACAAGTGGCGAAGGACCTGGTAGCGCACTTTGAAAACCGGACAGCGACCCTGGATGGCAAGGCCATGGTCGTGTGCATGAGCCGCGATATTTGTGCCCAGCTGTACCAAGCCATCGTCGCTTTGCGGCCTGATTGGCATGACGATGACCCAGAAAAAGGGGTCATCAAAGTGGTGATGACGGGTTCTGCCGCAGACAAGGAACTGCTGCAGCCACACCTCTACAGCAAGCAGGTGAAAAAGCGCTTGGAAAAGCGCTTCAAGGATGCCCAAGATCCTTTGCGGCTGGTGATTGTGCGGGACATGTGGCTGACCGGGTTTGATGCGCCGTGCTGCCACACCATGTACGTGGACAAGCCCATGAAGGGCCACAACCTGATGCAGGCGATTGCGCGGGTGAACCGGGTGTTCAAGAACAAGCCGGGCGGTCTGGTCGTGGATTACATCGGCATTGCCAATGAGCTGAAAGCTGCGCTCAAGACTTACACCGAGGCCAAAGGCAAAGGGGACCCCACACACAATGCGTCAGAGGCTTTGGCGGTCTTGCTGGAAAAGCTCGACATCGTGCGCGGAATGATGCATGGCTGTGACTACAGCGGATTTGAGACCCAAGCGCCAGCGCTGTTGCTGCCGTGTGCCAACCATTTGTTGGGCCTGAAGGATGGCAAACAGCGTTTTCTCGACACTATGGTTGCGGTGACCAAGGCGTTTTCGCTGTGCGGAACGCTGGACGAAGCGGCTGCCTTGCGTAAGGAAATTGCCTTCTTCTCAGCCATCAAGGCCGCCATCACCAAGTTCACGACAGTGGACAAGAAGCGGTCCACTGAGGAGAAGAACAGCGTACTCAAGCAAATTCTGGACAACGCCATCGTCGCCGATGGCGTGTCGGATGTGTTTGCGCTGGCAGGTTTGGACAAACCCAATATTGGCTTGCTTTCGGACGAGTTCCTGGAAGACGTTCGCCAGATGAAAAGCCGTAACCTGGCTGTGGAGTTATTGGAAAAGTTGTTGCGAGACGAGATCAAGGCGCGGGCGCGTAACAACGTGGTGCAGGAGAAAAAATACGGCGACCGTTTGCTCGAAACCTTGCGCAACTATCACAACCGTGCCATCGAAACAGCGCAGGTCATTGAAGAGCTCATCCAGATGGCCAAGGAATTCCAGGCGGTGTTGGAACGCGAGGCTCAACTAGGCTTGGGTCGAGATGAAGTCGCCTTTTATGACGCCTTGGCCCATAACGAGAGCGCAGTGCGTGAGTTGGGTGATGAGGTTTTGAAAAAGATCGCCATCGAAATCACCGAGAAGCTGCGCGCCAGCACGACCGTGGATTGGCAGGTGCGTGAAAGCGTGCGGGCCAAGCTCCGCATCTTGGTCCGGCGTTGCTTGCAAAAGTGGAAATACCCACCAGACCGACAGCCTGAAGCGGTGGAACTGGTGCTCCAGCAGGCTGCGCAGTTATCGAACCATTGGACAGCCTAATTGCCTTGAAGACCAATCAATACCAGCGGTACGTGCTATGAAAATCATTGTTCTTGGGGCCGGTGCCTGGGGCACGGCCGTGGCCATGGGTGCCGCCCAGCATCCGGCGGGCCATGCGGTCACGCTGTGGGCGCGCAACCCGGCCCAGGTGGAGGCCATGCAGACCGAGCGCGCCAATGCGCTCTACTTGCCCGGCATCCCGTTCCCGCCCTCGCTCGCCGTGACGGGGGGGGATTTCGCGCCCCTGGTGGCGGACGCTGATCTGGTGATCCTGGCCACGCCCATGGCGGCCTTGCGCGGCATGTTGCAAGCCCTGCGCGACTGCACCGTGCCGGTGGCCTGGCTCTGCAAGGGCTTTGAGGCGGTGACGCCCGATGCGGCCGGGCAGGGCAGCTTTGGTCTGCTGGCCCATGAGGTCTGCGCCCAGGTGGCGCCGGGCCTGCGCGCCGGCGTGCTCAGCGGCCCCAGCTTTGCGCAGGAGGTGGCCCGCCAGCAGCCCACGGCGCTGGTGGCCGCCAGCCCGGACGCACAGTTGCGCGACACCTTGGTCCAGGCCCTGCACAGCCCCCGCCTGCGCGTTTACGCCAACGACGATATCGTGGGCGTGGAAGTGGGCGGCGCCGTCAAGAACGTGCTGGCGATTGCCACCGGCCTGTGCGATGGGCTGGAACTGGGCCTGAATGCCCGGGCCGCCCTGGTCACCCGGGGGTTGGCAGAAATGACCCGGCTGGGTCTGGCGCTGGGCGCGCGGGCCGACACTTTCATGGGCTTGTCCGGCCTGGGCGATCTGGTGCTGACGGCCACCGGGGATCTGTCGCGCAACCGCAAGGTGGGGCTGCTGCTGGCGCAGGGCCAGACGCTGGCGCAGGCCGTCCACTCCCTGGGCCATGTGGCCGAGGGGGTGTACAGCGCCCGCACCGTGGTGCAGCGGGCTCGCCACCTGGGCGTGGACATGCCGATTGCAGAAACCGTGGTCGCCCTGCTCGACGGCCAGTTGCAGGCCTTGGATGCCGTCACTGTGTTGATGGGGCGTGACCCCAAGGGCGAGGGCGCCGTCGCCGGGGCGTGAGCCTGGGCGCTCTCCTGTGGCCTCTCGCGGCGCTTACAGCCCCAATTCCAGCGCCAGCAATTCGTCCACCGTCTGCCGGCGGCGGATCAGGTGGGCCTGGCCGCCATCGACCAGTACTTCTGCGATCAGCGGACGGCTGTTGTAGTTGGAGGACATCGAAGCGCCATACGCGCCGGTGTCATGGATCACTAGCAGATCGCCCACCTGCGCGGTAGGTAGCTCGCGGGGCAGCACCACGCCGCCGTCGCCCTGGGTGAACACATCGCCCGATTCGCACAGCGGGCCAGCCACCACAGTGGGGCGGGCGGCGGCAGTGCTGTCGTCGCGGCGCAGCACGCTCATGGCGTGGAAGCTGCCGTACATGGACGGGCGCATCAGCTCGTTGAAGCCCGCATCGACCAGCACGAAATGGTTGCTGCCTGCGTCCTTGGTGGCGCGCACCTCGGCCAGCAGCACGCCAGACTCGGCCACCAGGTAGCGGCCGGGTTCGATCTCCAGGCCCAGCGGGTGACCCACGATGGCCTCCGCTTCCTTGCGGGCGGCATCCCACAGGCCGTGGTAGTGCTGCGTGTCCACGACCGGATCGCCGCTGCGGTAGGGGATGGACAGGCCGCCGCCGGCCGAAATCGCCTGCAGGTCATGCCCGGCGGCATGGGCCTCGCGCACCAGGCCGACCATGGCCTGGCAGACCTCGGCCAGGTGGCGATAGTCCACGCCCGAGCCGATGTGCATGTGCAGGCCTGCCAGGTGCAGGCCGTGCTGGCGGATGGCCGCCAGCGCGGCGCCCAGATCGGCATGCCAGATGCCGTGCTTGCTGTGCTCGCCGCCGGTGTTGGTCTTGTTGCTGTGGC
>CAYZPX010000221.1:0-4005 GCA_964480105.1 uncultured Burkholderiaceae bacterium
TGTGCAGGCCGTCAAGCAAGGCCGCTTCCCCGACAACGCCCTCCACGCCTGGTAAGCGAGCCCCACCATGCTGATCGTCCACACCATTCCCGAACTGCGCCACGCCCTGGCCCACAGCCAGCGCCCGGCCTTCGTCCCCACCATGGGCAACCTGCACGAGGGCCACCTGGCCCTGGTCGCCCAGGCCCGCCCGCTGGGCGACGCCACGGTGGCCAGCATCTTCGTGAACCGGCTGCAGTTCCTGCCGCACGAGGACTTCGACAGCTACCCCCGCACCTTCGCGGCCGACTGCGCGAAGCTCGAAGCCGCCGGCTGCGACGTGCTGTTCGCGCCGCGCGAGTCCGACCTCTACCCCCAGCCCCAGACCGTCAAGGTCCAGCCCGGCCCGCAGCTGGGCGACATCCTGGAAGGGCAGTTCCGCCCGGGGTTTTTCACGGGCGTGTGCACGGTGGTGATGAAGCTGTTTTCCGCCGTCTTCGCCGGCAAGCCGCGCGGCAGCGCCGTGTTCGGCCAGAAGGACTACCAGCAGCTGATGGTCATCCGGCAGATGGCGCAGCAGTTCGCGCTGCCCATCGACATCGTCGCCGGCGCCACCCAGCGCGCGGCCGACGGTCTGGCGCTGAGCTCGCGCAACGGCTACCTGAGCCCCACCGAGCGCGCCGAAGCGGTCGCCCTGTCCCAAGCCCTGCGCACGCTGGCCGACCAGTGGATCGCCCAGCCCCCCGCTGATGCAGCCCAGGCCGCAGCGCTCGAAACCCAGGCCGTGGAGTCCCTGCGCCAACGCGGCTGGGCGCCCGATTACCTGACCGTGCGCCGCCGCAGCGACCTGCAGCCACCCACGGCCAGCGACGGCCCCGGCAGCCTGGTCGCGCTGGGCGCCGCGCGGCTGGGCAGCACCCGGCTGATCGACAACCTGGAGTGTTGACCCAGGTGGGGGCTACACTGTTTTTCACTTTTTGACGGAGACCGTGCCATGCCCCACCTGAACATCGAATACTCCAGCAACCTGCCGCATTTCCCGGCAGACCAGGTGCTGGCAGAAATCAACCTGGCGCTGAGCAGCCACCCCGAGATGGGTGACGAAAGCTACCTCAAAAGCCGCTGCATTGCCCTGTCGCATTTCGCGGTGGGCACCGCCCGGGCCAACCGCGCCTTCGTCCATGCCGAACTGCGCCTGCTGTCTGGCCGCAGCCCGGAAGCCAAGAAGGACCTGGCCGAGCGCATCGCCCGCGTGCTGCGCCACGCCACCCCGCGCCCGGATGGGATGTCGGTCCAGCTGAGCATTGAGGTCACGGACATGGACCGGGGCAGCTACCACAAGGAACGGCTGTAGGCCCCACAGGCGCCTGCGCCCTCCCGCTGCAACGCCGGTGCTTCAGACCGGCGTTGCCGTTTCTGCCACCGTCGCTGCAAGCCACCCGCGCAAACTGTTGAGAAAAGCCCAGCCCTGAACCCGGGGCAAATCACCCAGCCGCACCACGGCCTCGCGCAGGCGGCCTTCGCGCAGGGCGACGGCGCGGCCCACGCCGGGCAGCAGGCCGCACACCACGGGGGGCGTGAGCCATTCGCCGTCGATCCGCACCGCCAGGTTGCCGAAGGTGGTCTCGGTCAGCTCGCCCGCCGCATTCCACAACACGGTGTCGAACACGCCCGGTGCCTGCGGCGCAAAAGCCGCGTAATGGTCGCGGCGGGTGGTCTTAAAGCGCACAAACGCGCTGTGCGCCGCCAGAAAGGGCCGGTCCGCCAGCTGCAGCCGCACCTGGGACGGCGTGGGGGTGGCGGCAAAAGCTTCGGCGGTCGCCTGGCCGGAGGCATCCAGCCGCAGGCGCACGCGCCACAGGCCCTGGGGATGGGCGGTCGCCAGCGCTTGCAAGGCGTCCACCACTGCGGCCTCAGGCCACGGAAAGCCGAAATGCCGTGCCGCGCCAGCCATACGCGCGAGGTGATCGGGCAAATGGCGCAGGTGGCCATCTTCGAGGGCCAAGGTTTCCAGCAGTTCAAACCCCGCATTCGCCCGCTGCAGAAACGCCCGCTTGTGGCCCCACTCAGCCCATTCGGCGGGGGCCTGGGCGCCGGAGGTGATGCCGCTGCCAATGCTGCACACGGCCTGGTCGCCTTGCAGGACGACGGTACGGATCGGCACATTGAAGGTGGCGCGCACAGCGCCGGGTTGAGCGCTTGAATCGGACTCCAGCCGCAGCAGACCGATGGCGCCGCAGTACACGCCCCGGGGCTTGGACTCCAGGGCGCGGATGGTCTGCATGGCCTGCACCTTGGGCGCGCCGGTGACCGATCCGCAGGGGAACAGCGCGGCAAAGACGTCCACCAGCCGGGTGCCAGGGCGGGTGCGGGCCGTCACGTCAGAGGTCATCTGCCAGACGCTGGCCAGCGCCTGGGTCTGCAGCAGCGCCGGCACCTGCACGCTGTGCGGCTGGGCGATGCGCGAGAGGTCGTTGCGCAGCAGATCCACGATCATCACGTTTTCGGCCCGCTCCTTGGGCGAGGTACGCAGGCCCTGTGCCAGGGCCGCATCGGCCTCGGGCGTGGCGCCGCGCGGGGCGGTGCCTTTCATGGGGCGGGCCAGGATGTCGTCGCCGCACCAGTCGAAAAACAGCTCGGGCGAGGCGGACAGCACCTGGATGCCGGGTGCCTCGGTGGCAGTCCCCTGCCCTGCCCCGTCGTCCGCCAATGCACGCTGTGCGGCAGCGGTGTCGATCCACGCGGCATAGCCCCCGGGTTGTGCGCGCTGCAGCGCGGCGAACAGCAAGCGGCCTTGATTGGGGACTTCGTCGGACGACAAGGTGGCGCGCAGCGGCGCAGTGAAGTTCACCTGGTAGGTCTCGCCCACCGCAATACCGGCCTGGATGCGGTCCAGCGCCGTGTCGAAGGCCGAGCGGTCCAGGTCGGCGACCCAATCCAGCCAGGGGGCGGCGGTGGCCAGCGCATCCTCCCCCTCGGGCCAGGGCAAGGGCTGGTCGTAGGCAGCAAACCAGGCCAGCGGTCCTTGGGCGGGATCCGGCGCGTGGGTAGCCAGGGCCGCATCAAAAGCCGGCGCCGCCTCGTAAGCCACAAAGCCCAGACACCACACTCCCGCCGCTGCGGCGGCTTCGGCAGCGGCGAGCACGCCGGGCACGTCCTCAGGCCGCTGTGCTTGCCACAAGGCATGCGGCCGCCCAAACGCCTGGCGAACCCGAGGCGCCGCTGGGTCGCGGGGATCGGCAAAGTCCACCAGGGCGGTGATGACGGGTACGACGGGGTATTGAGCGGCTTGCTTTTCTTCAAATTTCATAGCTACTAGCGCTGACATCCATTGGCCTAGAGCCCATTTTGACTTTAAACCTTCAGATCACGCTGCCCCCAGGTGCGGCACCAGGCTGCCCAGGGGTTTGCCCTCTTTCAGCGCGGCGGTAAAGGCGAGCATGCGGTCGATGGGCTGGCGGGCGCGGGGGATGAGGGCGGGGTCCACGTCGATGGCGTTGGCGCCGGTTTCCAGCACGCGGGCCACGTCGGCCAGGCCGTTCATGGCCATCCAGGGGCAGTGGGCGCAGCTCTTGCAGGTGGCGCTGTTGCCGGCGGTGGGGGCCTCGATGAAGGTTTTGCTGGGGTTGAGCGTGCGCAGCTTGTGCAGCATGCCGTTGTCGGTGGCGACGATGAACTCGGTGGCATCCAACTCGCGGGCGGCCTTGAGGATGGCGCTGGTCGAACCCACCGCGTCGGCCAGGGCCACCACGTCGGCGGGGCTTTCGGGGTGGACCAACACCTTGGCGCCGGGGTGCTGCTGCATCAGCAGTTCCAGCTCCAGCGCCTTGAATTCGTCATGGACGATGCAGGCGCCGTTCCAGAACACCATGTCGGCGCCGGTTTCGCGCTGGATGTAGCCGCCCAGGTGGCGGTCGGGCGCCCAGAGGATTTTCTGGCCGGCGTCCTTGAGGGCACGCACGATCTCCAACGCGCAGCTGGAGGTGACCAGCCAGTCGGCGCGGGCCTTCACGGCGGCGCTGGTGT
>CAYZPX010000222.1:0-3998 GCA_964480105.1 uncultured Burkholderiaceae bacterium
CCTGCGCCCCGAGGACAGCACCAACACCGAGCTGGGCTTGCGCTGGGCCCAGGGCAGCAGCCAGTTCTCGGCGGTGGCTTACCGCAACCGCCTGCGCAACTTGATTGCCTTTGGCGCTGCCGGCAGCTGCGCTTCCAACTTTGGTTGCTACGCCAATACCGCCCGGGCTGAGTACCGTGGCATCACGCTGGCCGGATCGCACCGCTTGGGCGGCGTGCAGCTGCATGCCTCGGTCGATTTCCAGGACCCCACCGACCGCGACACTGGCCGCCAGTTGGCCCGCCGCGCCAAGCGCCACGCCAAGCTGGCTGCCGACACCCAGGTGGCGGGCTGGACGGTTGGCGCCGAGCTGCAGGCCGCCGGCCAGCGCTTTGACAACGCCGCCAACACCCAGGTGTTGGGAGGCTATGGCGTGCTCAACCTCTATGCCAGTACCCGCCTGAGCCGCGAGCTGAGTCTGCTGGCCCGCATCGACAACCTGGCCGACAAGGACTACCAGCTGGCCCGCACTTACGCCACTGCCGGCCGTCTGGCCTTTGTGCAACTGAAATGGACGCCGCAGTGAACCCTGACTCCTCGCCTGCTTCCCCCACGACTGTGGCCCGCTGTCCGGCCCTCTTGATTGCTGCCCCGGCCTCGGGGCAGGGCAAGACCACCATTACGGCGGCGCTGGCCCGGCTGCATGCGCGCCAGGGCCGCAAGGTGCGGGTGTTCAAGTGCGGTCCCGACTTTCTGGACCCCCATTGGCACCAGCTGGCCACCGGTGCCCCGGTCCACCAGCTGGACCTGTGGATGAACGGCGAGGCCGACTGCGCGCAGCGCCTGCACGCTGCCGCGCAGGAGGCCGACCTGATCCTGATCGAGGGCGTGATGGGCCTGTTCGACGGCCAGCCCAGCGCTGCCGACCTGGCCCGGCACTTCGGCGTGCCGGTGCTGGCGGTGGTCGACGCCTCGGCCATGGCGGGCACCTTTGGCGCGCTGGTCCATGGCCTCAAGGACTACCAGCCCGACCTGCCCTGGGCCGGCGTGCTGGCCAACCGGGTGGGCACGGCCCGCCATGCGGACATGCTGCGCGCCGGCCTGCGCGATCCGGCCGACTGGCTGGGCGCGCTGATGCGCGTGCCGCCGCCCACGCCAGGCGCTGCGGGCACGGGCAAGGCCAGCCCGGCCCTGCTGCCCGAACGCCACCTGGGCCTGGTCGCCGCCCACGAACTGGGCGATGCCCTGGCCCGGCTGGACGCCGCGGCCGACGCGCTGGCCGCCACCCCGCTGGGACAGATGGACGGCGCGGCCCTGCAGCGCTGGGCGGTGGACTTCCCCGCGCCCGCGTCGGTGCCTGCCGTGCCGCCCCGGCTGCAGGGCCGCACCGTGGCCGTGGCGCGGGATGCGGCGTTCTGCTTTCTCTACGCCGCCAACCTGCAGACCCTCAGTGACCTGGGCGCGCGGCTGGCCTTTTTCTCGCCGCTGGCCGACGCGGCCCTGCCGCCCTGCGATGCGGTCTGGCTGCCCGGCGGCTACCCGGAGCTGCACACCGCCCAGCTCGCCGCCAACCCGGGCATGCGCGCCAGCCTGCAGGCCCATGTGGCCCGGGGCAAGCCCCTGTGGGCGGAGTGCGGCGGCATGATGGCCCTGTTCGACACCATCGTCCTGGCCGACGGCAGCCGCCAGCCGCTGTGGGGCCTGCTGCCCGGCACGGTGACGATGCACCAGCGCCTGGCCGCGCTGGGGCCGCAGCAGCTCACGCTGGGGGAACACACCCTGCGCGGCCACACCTTCCATTACTCCACGGTGGACACGCCTTTGCCCGCGCAGGCACGCACCGCGCGGCCCCACGAGCGGCCCCAGCCCGGCGCGGGCGAGGCCCTGTACCGCCAGGGCCCCATCGCGGCCAGCTATTTCCATGCCTGGTTCCCGTCCAGCCCCGAGGCTGTGGCGGACCTGCTGGGCGGGGGAGGGCGGTGATGGTGGCTGCCGGTTTTCCGCGCAGCGAGTTGATCCTGGGCGGCCAGAAAAGCGGCAAGTCCCGCCGCGCCGAGCTGCAGGCGCGCGACTGGCTGGCCGCCGCGCCCAGCCACCGCGCCGTGCTGCTGGCCACCGCCCAGCCCTGGGATGCCGAAATGCAGGCCCGCATTGCCCGCCACCAGCAAGACCGCGCACAGCGGGTGCCGGGCCTGGCCACCGTCGAAGCACCCTGGAGCCTGTCCACGGCGCTGCAGACGCACAGCCGGCCCGACACCCTGGTCGTCGTCGACTGCCTGACCCTGTGGCTGACCACCTGGACCATGCCCTGGGAAGATGCGCCAGCAGAATTTCAGTCAAAACGGCCGCAAGGCCAGGACTGGTCTGCACAATGCGCTCTCTTTTTGGAAGCGATCTCTCAGGCGCCAGGCCCGGTGGTGCTGGTGGGTAACGAGATCGGCCTGGGCGTGATCCCGCTGGGCCGCGAGGTGCGGGCCTTTGTCGATGCGCTGGGCCAGCTCAATCAGGCCGTGGCCCAGGCCTGCGAGCGGGTCACGCTGATGGCGGCGGGCCTGCCCTTGTTTTTGAAAGGCGGACCGCCATGAAGCCCACCCCCGTCAAGCGCATCCTGATCGTCGTCGCCGTGCTGCTGGCGCTGGTGCTGTTGATGAGCAGCCTGGCGCAGGCGCAGCCCTCCATGGCGCAGCCCGTGCAGGTCACCGACCAGCGCGGCGTGGCCGTGCGCCTGGCCCAGCCGCCGCAGCGCATCGTCAGCCTGCTGCCGTCCCTGAGCGAGGGCGTGTGCGCGCTCGACCAATGCCATCGGCTGGTGGGCGTGGACCGCTACTCCAACCACCCGGCCAGCGTGCAGCGCCTGCCCAAGGTGGGCGGCGGGCTGGACCCGAACATCGAGGCCATCGTCGCGCTGCGGCCGGACCTGGTGCTGATGTCCGTCTCCTCCCGGGCCAGTGCCCGGCTGGAGGCCCTGGGCGTCAAGGTGGTGGCGCTGGAGCCCAAGACCCATGCCGACGTGCAGCGCGTGCTGGCCACGCTGGCGCAGCTGCTGGCCGTGCCCGAGGACCAGGCCCGGCAGGTCTGGCGCGTGATCGACAGCGCGGTGTCGGCGGCGGCGCAGAGCCTGTCGCCAGCGGCCCGGGGCACGCGGGTGTATTTCGAGGTCAGCCGGGGGCCGTATGGCGCGGGCGAGGGCTCGTTCATCGGCGAAACCCTGGCCCGCCTGGGCGTGCGCAACGTGATTCCGGCCACGCTGGGGCCGTTTCCGCGCCTGAACCCCGAGTTCGTGGTGCGGGCCAACCCCCAGCTCATCATGATCGGCAACCGCAGCATGCAGGCCATGGTGCCGTACCCCGGCTGGGACAGCATCGAGGCCGTGCGCCGTCAGCGCATCTGCGTGTTTGGCGTGGACGAGTCCGACGTGGTCGTGCGCCCCGGCCCGCGCATGGCCGAGGCGGCGCGGCTGATGGCGCAGTGCCTGAACGACAAGATGGCCGCCGGGGCCGCCCCCCAGGGCCGCCGGCCATGAGCGGCGGCGCCCCGCACCGCGCCCGCTGGCTGCTGCTGGCGCTGGCCCTGCTGTCGGTGTGCCTGAGCGCGCTGGGCGCCAGCGTGGGCAGCACCGGCTTTGACAGCGTGCTGCGCTGGGCCGAGGACCCACTGGCCGCCCGCATCGTCTGGGACATCCGCCTGCCCCGCAGCCTGGGCGCCTGGCTGGCCGGGGCCCTGCTGGGCCTGGCCGGCGCGGTCGCCCAGGGGCTGTTTCGCAACCCCCTGGCCGATCCCTTCCTGCTGGGCAGCGCCTCGGGCGCCTCGCTGGGCGTGGCCACGGCCATGGCCCTGTTCGGCGTGGCGCCCACCATGGTCTGGCTGACCCGGCTGGGCCTGACGGGCGCGGCCTTCGTCGGCGCGGTGCTGGCCGTGCTGCTGACCCTGCAGCTGGCCCGGGGCGTGCAGCACACCCTGCGCCTGCTGCTGGCCGGCGTGATCGTGGGCGTGGTGCTGGGGGCCATCAAAGACCTGAT
>CAYZPX010000223.1:0-3963 GCA_964480105.1 uncultured Burkholderiaceae bacterium
TACGCCAACGGCAACTTCCACATCGGCCACATCATGGAATACATCCAGGCCGACATCTGGGTGCGGTTCCAGCGAATGCAGGGCAACGCGGTGAACTTCGTGGGCGCGGACGACACGCACGGCGCGCCCATCATGATCGCCGCCGAAAAAGCCGGCAAGACGCCCCAGCAGTTCGTGGCCGACATCGCCGCCGGACGCAAGCAGTACCTGGACGGCTTCCACATCCAGTTCGACCACTGGCACAGCACCGACGCGCCCGAGAACCACGCGCTGGCCCAGCAGATCTACCTGGACCTGAAGGCCAACGGCCTGATCGAGACCCGCACCATCGAGCAGTTCTTCGACCCGGACAAGGGCATGTTCCTGCCCGACCGCTTCATCAAGGGCGAATGCCCCAAATGCCATGCCAAGGACCAGTACGGCGACAACTGCGAGGTCTGCGGCGCGGTCTACGCCCCCACCGACCTGATCGAGCCCTATTCCGCGCTGTCCGGCGCCAAGCCGGTGCTCAAGCACTCGGAGCATTTCTTCTTCAAGCTCTCCGACCCGCGCTGCGTGGCCTTTCTGGAGGAGTGGACCCAGGACGGCCGCCTGCAACCCGAAGTGGCCAACAAGGTCAAGGAATGGTTCAGCGTGCGCACCAACCCGGACGGCACGACCAGCGAAGGCCTGGGCGACTGGGACATCAGCCGCGACGCGCCCTACTTCGGCATCGAGATCCCCGATGCGCCCGGCAAGTACTTCTATGTGTGGCTGGACGCGCCCATCGGCTACCTGGCCTCGCTGAAGCACCTGCTGGAACAACGCGGCCAGGACTTCGACGCCTATATGGCCAACCCGGCGCTGGAACAGGTGCACTTCATCGGCAAGGACATCGTGACCTTCCACACCCTGTTCTGGCCCGCCACGCTCAAGTTCAGTGGCCGCAAGGTGCCGGACCGGGTCTACGTGCATGGCTTCCTCACCGTGAACAACGGCGAGAAGATGAGCAAGAGCCGGGGCACCGGCCTGGACCCGCTGAAATACCTGAGCCTCTCCATGAACCCCGAGTGGCTGCGCTACTACCTGGCCGCCAAGCTCAGCAGCCGCAATGAAGACATCGATTTCAACGCCGACGACTTCCTGGCCCGCGTGAACAGCGACCTGATTGGCAAGTACGTCAACATCGCCAGCCGCGCTGCCGGCTTCCTCACCAAGCGCTTTGGTGGCGCGCTGGGCACGGTCTCCGCCGATGGCGATGCCCTGCTGGAACACCTGCGCAGCCAGGCACCGGCCATCGTCGAGCTGCTGGCCGAGCGCGAGTACGGCAAGGCCCTGCGCGAAACCATGCTGCTGGCCGACCGCGTGAACGAATACGTCGATGCGAACAAGCCCTGGGAGCTGGCCAAGCAGGAAGGCATGGAAAGCCGCCTGCACGACGTCTGCACCACCTGCATCGAAGCCTTCCGCATTCTGACCATCCTGCTCAAGCCCGTGCTGCCCGGCGTGGCCGCCCAGGTCGAGGCTTTCCTGCAGGTCGCGCCCATGGACTTCGCCAGCGCGCAAGCACCCCTGGGCGCCGGCCATGTGATTGGCGCCTACCAGCACCTGATGCAGCGCGTCGATGTGAAGCAGCTGGAGGCGTTGTTCGAGCCGCCGACTGCCCCCGAGCCTGAAAAAACGGTACCTGGCGGCGAAGAGCTGGCCCCCACCATTTCCATCGACGACTTTGCCAAGATCGACCTGCGCATCGCCCAGATCGTGAACTGCGAACCCGTCGAAGGCTCCACCAAGCTGCTGCGCCTGACGCTGGACGTGGGCGAAGGCCGCCACCGGAATGTGTTTTCGGGCATCGCCAGCGCCTACCAGCCGGGCGATCTGATCGGCAAGCTCACCGTGATGGTCGCCAACCTGGCGCCGCGCAAGATGAAGTTCGGCGTCTCCGAAGGCATGGTGCTGGCCGCCAGCCACGGCGACGAGAAAGCCCATCCCGGCATCTACGTGCTGAACCCCTGGCCCGGTGCGCAACCGGGCATGCGCGTGCGTTGATCCCCGTTTTTTGTTATTTCAAGGAATTGCCATGTCCATCTTCCGCCGCCCCGACTACCAGTCCGACGCCACCCAATTCATCAACCAGCTCAAGCAGCAACAACCCCAGCTCGACCAGCAGCAGCAGGCCGGCCGCGCGCTGCTGTGGGACAAGCAGGTGGACCGCGAGGTCTGGGGCGAGTACCGCGCCGGCCGCGTGGCGCAAAAGCCCTACGTCTACCAGACCAACGCAGATTGAGCGTCAAATCCGCCTCCAGCGCCCTGTGGATGGGTGGTATCAGCTCTTCTTTCGATAGCGCATGACGACGGATGCCCCCGCGGTTCCGGTGGACGAGCGGGGCAGCCCCGAGGCCATCGACAAGGTCGCGCTGGCGCGCCTGTACGGCGAGCCGCTGTTCGCGCTGCCCACCGACCTGTACATCCCGCCCGATGCGCTGGAGGTGTTCCTGGAGGCCTTCGAGGGCCCGCTGGACCTGCTGCTGTATTTGATCCGCAAGCAGAACTTCAACATCCTCGACATCCCGATGCTGGACGTAACCCGGCAGTACCTGGCGTATGTGGACGAGATCCGCAGCCGCAACCTGGAACTGGCGGCAGAGTACCTGCTGATGGCGGCGATGCTGATCGAGATCAAGTCGCGCATGCTGCTGCCGCCCAAGAAGGCCGAGGAAGGCGAGGAGCCCGAGGACCCGCGCGCCGCGCTGGTGCGCCGCCTGCTGGAATACGAGCAGATGAAGCTGGCAGCGATGCAGCTGAACGCCCTGCCCCAGATCGGCCGCGACTTCGTGAAGGCGCAGATCGCCATCGAGCAAAGCCTGCAGCCCCGCCTTCCGGACGTGGAGGCCTCCGACCTGCAGGCCGCCTGGCGCGACCTCCTGCGCCGGGCCAAGCTGGTGCAGCACCATAAGATCACCCGCGAGGAGCTGAGCGTACGCGAGTACATGAGCCTGGTGCTCAAGACCCTGCAGGGCCGGCGCTTCGTGCCCTTCGAGGAGCTGTTCCAGCCGGAGAAAGGCAGCACCGTGCTGGTGGTGACCTTCATCGCGCTGCTGGAGCTGGGCAAGGAAACCCTGATCGAGATCACCCAGGCCGAGGCCTTTGCCCCCATCTACGTGCGGCTGGCCTACACGCCGGTGTGAAGGCCGGTCCACCCCGCTGTTGTCCCGCCTGCGCTACGCTTCGACCTTTTTTGCGCTTTTTGCCCGTTTTTCCCCATTCGCACCATGGCCTCCTACGACTTTGACGTGCTCATCATCGGCAGCGGCCTGGCCGGGCTGAGCGCCGCCCTGCACCTGGCACCCACGCACCGCGTGGCCGTGCTCACCAAGCGCGCGCTGCAAGACGGCGCCAGCGGCTGGGCCCAGGGCGGCATCGCCGCCGTGCTGGCCGAGGGCGACAGCTTCGACGCCCACGTGCAGGACACCCTGGTCGCCGGGGCCGGCCTGTGCGATCTGGCCGCCACCCGCTTCGTGGTGCACCAGGCACCGCAGGCCATCCGCTGGCTGGAAAGCCTGGGCGTGCCCTTCTCGCGCGAGGACGGCGCGCTGCACCTGACCCGCGAAGGCGGCCACAGCGCCCGCCGCGTGGCCCATGTGACCGACGCCACCGGGGCGGCGGTGCAGCAGACGCTGATCGCCAAAGTGCGTGAGACCGCCAACATCACCCTGTTCGAGCACCACACCCTGGTGGACCTGATCACCGCCCGCAAGCTGGGCTTGCCCGGCCCGCAGCGCTGCCTGGGCCTTTATGCGCTGGACGAGGCGCGCGACGAAGTCGACACCTTCCGCGCGCCGCACACCCTCCTGGCCACGGGTGGCGCGGGCAAGGTCTACCTCTACACCACCAACCCCGACACCGCCACCGGCGACGGCATTGCCGCCGCCTGGCGCGCGGGCTGCCGCGTGGGCAACCTGGAGTTCATCCAGTTCCACCCCA
>CAYZPX010000224.1:0-3916 GCA_964480105.1 uncultured Burkholderiaceae bacterium
TGAACTGGGCGAAGGCGGACAACACGCTGATCAAGGACCTGAAGGACTTCACGGCAACCTTTTTCCAGAAGCACACGCTGCTCAATGTGCTGCTGCACTACTCGGTGTTCGACGTCAGCAACACGCTGCTGGTGATGCGGCCTTACCAGATCGCTGCCACGGAACGCATTCTGTGGAAGATCAAGAGCAGCCATCAGACCAAAAACTGGAGCAACACGGAAAGCGGCGGCTTCATCTGGCACACCACCGGCAGCGGGAAGACCCTGACCAGCTTTAAGGCAGCGCGCCTGGCTACCGAGCTGGACTTCATCGACAAGGTGTTCTTCGTGGTGGACCGCAAGGATCTGGATTACCAGACCATGAAGGAATACCAGCGCTTTTCACCGGACAGCGTGAACGGATCGGACAGCACGGCGGGCTTGAAGCGCAACTTGGAGAAGGACGACAACAAGATCGTCGTCACCACCATTCAGAAGCTCAACAACCTGATGAAGAGCGAGGCCGACTTGCCCATCTACGGCAAGCAGGTGGTCTTCATCTTCGATGAGTGCCACCGCAGCCAGTTTGGTGAAGCCCAGAAGAACCTGAAGAAGAAGTTCAAGAGGTTCTGCCAGTTCGGCTTCACCGGCACCCCCATCTTCCCGGAGAACGCTTTGGGCGCTGAGACCACGGCCAGCGTGTTCGGCCGTGAGCTGCACTCGTATGTGATCACCGATGCCATCCGCGACGAGAAGGTCTTGAAGTTCAAGGTGGACTACAACGATGTGCGCCCGCAGTTCAAGGCCGTCGAGACCGAGAAGGACGAGAAGAAGCTGAGCGCGGCCGAGAACAGGCAAGCCCTGTTGCACCCGGATCGCATCCGCGAGGTTACCCAGTACATCCTGAACAGCTTCCGGCAGAAGACCCACCGCCTGCATGCTGGCAACAAGGGTTTCAACGCCATGTTTGCCGTCAGCAGCGTGGATGCGGCCAAGCTGTACTACGAGTGCTTCAGGGACCTGCAGAAGAGCAGCGACAAGCCGTTGAAAGTGGCGACCATTTTCTCGTTCGCAGCCAACGAAGAGCAGGACGCGATTGGCGATATCCAGGACGAGAGCTTTGATGTGTCTGCTATGAACAGCAGCGCCAAGGAGTTCCTGAGCGCGGCCATCACCGACTACAACGCGCTGTTCAAGACCAATTTCAGCGTGGACAGCAACGGCTTCCAGAACTACTACCGCGATCTGGCCAAGCAGGTCAAAGCCAAGGAGATCGATCTGCTCATCGTGGTGGGCATGTTCTTGACCGGCTTTGATGCCCCCACGCTCAACACGCTGTTTGTTGACAAGAACTTGCGCTTCCATGGGCTGATGCAGGCCTATTCGCGCACCAATCGCATCTTTGACGCCACCAAGACCTTCGGCAACATCGTCACCTTCCGCGACTTGGAGCAGGCGACCATCGATGCCATCACTCTGTTCGGTGACAAAAACACCAAGAACGTGGTCCTGGAGAAGAGCTACAAGGAGTACATGGATGGCTTTACCGATGTGACCACTGGTGAAGCTCGGCGCGGGTTCAAGGATGTGGTGCGGGAACTGGAAGCGCGCTTCCCTGACCCGGCAGCCATTGAAAAGGAGTCCGACAAGAAGGCCTTCGCCAAGCTGTTCGGCGAGTACCTGCGAGTCGAGAACATCCTGCAGAACTACGATGAGTTCGCCAGCCTGAAGGAGCTTCAGATCGTCGACCTGACGGATGCCGCTGCGGTGGAGGCGTTCAAGGCCAAGCACTACCTGAGCGATGATGATCTGACGGCATTGCAAGGCATCACGCTTCCAGCTGAGCGAAAGATCCAAGACTACCGCTCAACCTACAACGACGTGCGTGACTGGCTGCGCCGCGAGAAGGCCGGGGCCGAGAAAGAGAAGTCCACCATCGACTGGGATGACGTGGTCTTTGAGGTAGATCTGCTCAAGTCGCAAGAGATCAACTTGGACTACATCCTGGAACTGATCTTCGAGCACAACAAGAAGATCAAGAGCAAGTCTGAACTGGTGGATGAAGTGCGCCGGGTGATTCGGGGGAGTTTGGGCAACCGCGCCAAAGAGAATTTGCTGGTGGACTTCATCAACCAGACCGATCTGGACAAGATCGGCGACAAGGCAAGCGTGATAGACGCCTTCTTCACCTTTGCTCAAGCGGTGCAGCAGCGAGAAGCACAGGAGTTGATCAGCGCCGAGAGCCTGAACGCCGAGGCGGCCAAACGCTACATTGCAGCCTCTTTAAAGCGTGAATTTGCCAGCGATAGCGGCACTGAACTTAATGCTGTTCTCCCAAAGATGAGTCCGCTGAATCCGCAATATCTGGCCAAAAAACAAAGCGTTTTCCAGAAGATTGCTGCCTTTGTAGAGAAGTTCAAAGGCGTTGGTGGGCAAGTCTGAGAGGACTGGCTGGCTCGAACTGCATTCCGGCGCTGCGGAATTGGTGCATGGAAATAGTCCTCTCAATTCGGCAAAAGCATCCCATGGCGTTACGCAAGATTCCTTCCAGCATCTGGGTGCTGGGTTTCGTCAGCATGCTCATGGACATTTCTTCCGAAATGATCCACAGCCTGTTGCCTTTGTTCATGGTCGGCACCCTGGGCGCCAGTGCGTTCACCGTGGGGATGATCGAAGGGCTGGCCGAGTCCACGGCCTTGATCGTCAAGGTGTTCTCGGGCGCCCCTAGCGACTACCTGGGGAAGCGCAAGGGCCTGGCCGTCTTGGGCTATGCCCTGGGGGCCTTGACCAAGCCGCTGTTCGCGCTGGCGCCGTCGATTGGCATCGTGCTGACCGCGCGCCTGCTGGACCGCGTCGGCAAAGGGCTACGGGGCGCGCCGCGCGATGCGCTGGTGGCCGACATCGCACCACCAGCCTTGCGCGGAGCCGCCTTTGGCCTGCGCCAGTCGCTGGACACGGTGGGGGCATTCCTGGGGCCACTGCTGGCGGTGGGCCTGATGCTTTTGTCGGCCAATGATTTTCGCGCCGTGTTCTGGGTGGCTGTCATTCCTGGCCTGCTGGCGGTGGCGCTGCTGCTGTGGGGCGTGCGGGAGCCCGAGCGCCATGTGGGTGAGCGGCGCAGCAACCCGATCCGCCGTGACAGCCTGCGGCGGCTGAGCGCTGACTATTGGTGGGTGGTGGGCATCGGCGCCGTGTTCACGCTGGCGCGTTTCAGCGAAGCCTTTCTGGTGCTGCGGGCCGAACAGGGCGGCATTGCGCTGGCCCTGGTGCCCTTGGTGATGGTCGCGATGAACCTGGTGTACGCGGCCACGGCATATCCGTTTGGCCGCCTGGCCGACCGAATGAACCACAAGACCTTGTTGGCTGGGTTTGCTGGTGTTGATCGCTGCCGACCTGGTGCTGGCGATGGATGACCACTGGACCACCGTGCTGGTGGGCGTCGCGCTGTGGGGCATCCACATGGGCGTGACCCAGGGGCTGCTGGCCACCATGGTGGCGGATACGGCGCCCGCCGACCTGCGCGGCACGGCATTCGGCTTTTTCAACCTTGTCAGCGGGCTGGCCATGCTGGTGGCCAGCGCCGTGGCTGGTCTGCTCTGGGACCAGCTCGGAGCCGCCCACACCTTTTATGCCGGCGCCCTGTTCAGCGCGCTGGCGCTGCTGGGCCTGCTGCGCAAGTCCGGCGCGGGAACGGTGTCGCCCACCGCTTGAAAAACCGGAGTGCATCCCCATTTGCCCGCTTGCCGGCCAGTGGCCGCACCCTGATTTCCACCTTTCTTCGCTGGATTTCTCCACCACAACACCATGAGCAAACAAACCCATTCCTTTCAGGCCGAAGTCGCCCAGCTGTTGCACCTGGTCACCCATTCTTTGTATTCGAACCAGGAAATCTTCCTGCGCGAGCTGATTTCCAACGCGTCCGACGCCTGCGACAAGCT
>CAYZPX010000225.1:0-3839 GCA_964480105.1 uncultured Burkholderiaceae bacterium
CGGACGATTTCGACATCGCCAAGCTGCGCTACCACCGCATCATCATCATGACCGATGCCGACGTGGACGGCGCCCACATCCGCACGCTGCTGCTGACCTTCTTCTACCGCCAGATGCCTGAGCTGGTCGAGCGCGGTCACATCTACATCGCCCAGCCGCCGCTGTACAAGGTCAAGTCCGGCAAAGAGGAGCTGTACCTGAAGGACGCCGCCGCGCTGGACGCCTTCCTGCTGCGCGTAGCGCTCAAGGAAGCCGCCATCCAGACCGGCGGCAGTAATCCGCAAACCTTGAGTGGCGACACCCTGGCCGAACTGGCGCGCAAGCACCAGGTGGCCGAGCACGTGATCGAACGCCTGTCCGCCTTCATGGACCAGGAAGCCCTGCGCGCCATCGCTGACGGCGTGGTGCTGAACCTGGACAGCCTGGACGATGCGCAAACCAGCGCCGCCGCGCTGCAACAGGCCCTGCGCGAGCTCAACACCACCGGCATCCCCGCCGAGGTCACGGGCGAATTCGATGTGCGCAGCGACAAGCCCATCCTGCGCATCAGCCGCCGCCACCACGGCAACATCAAGAGCAGCATCCTGACGCAGGACTTCGTGCACGGCGCCGACTACGCAGCCTTGGCCGAAGCCGCCAACACCTTCCGGGGTCTGCTGGGCGAAGGTGCCAAAGTGCAGCGCGGCGAAGGCGAGCGCCAAAAGGAAGAAAAGGTGGGCGACTTCCGCCAGGCCATGCAATGGCTGATTCGCGAGGCCGAACGCACCACCAGCCGCCAGCGCTACAAGGGTTTGGGTGAAATGAACCCCGAACAACTCTGGGAAACCACCATGGACCCTGCTGTGCGCCGCCTGCTGCGTGTGCAGATCGAAGACGCCATCGAGGCCGACCGCGTCTTCACCATGCTGATGGGCGACGAGGTCGAACCCCGCCGCGACTTCATCGAAACCAACGCCCTGCGCGCGGGGAACATTGACGTTTGAGCGGTGTGGTCTTCACCATTCACAAAGACAAAAACCCGTAAGTTCCAAGACTTACGGGTTTTTTCATGGGTTCAATTCAGCGGGAAAGTGCGCAGTCACGAATCCGCACGCAAAACAAAAGCACCTAGGCATTTCTGCGCTAAGTGCTTCGACATTCTGGAGGCGCGGGCCGGAGTCGAACCGACCTACACGGATTTGCAATCCGTTCTCAGCACTATCTGCCTGTGTTGATTGGTGTAGGTAGAATCTAGGAAAATCAATCACTTGACCGAATCATCGCCTGTTTTTTAGGCATCGAGTGTTGATTGAAATGCGCCTTTTTAGGGGTCAAGTGGCTACATGGTGGCTACATGGAACCCTCATGTAGCCAAACCAGCCCGGAGCCCGCCATGCCACGCCCCAAGAAATCCGACCTGCCCGACCTATCCGACCGGGTGAACCTGACCGTGGGGGCGATTGAGCGGCTGACCTGCCCACCAGACCGACAGCAGGTGTTCATGCGCGATGCCGAGGTGCCGGGGCTGCGGGTGCGGTGTACGGCTGCTGGGGCCAAGTCCTATGTGTTCGAGCAGAAGCTAAACCGGCAGACCATCCGGCGCACCATTGGGGATGTACGCGACTGGAGCATCCCCCAGGCCCGCACCGAAGCCCGCCGCCTTGCTGTGCTGCTGGACAACGGGCAAGACCCCCGAGAGCTGGAGCGTAAAGAACAGGCGGAACGCGAGGCCCAGCGCCAGCGCGAACAATCCCAGGCCGAAGCACAGACCCGCGCCGCCCTGCCCGCGAGCGAAGCCTGGACCGCCTACCTGAAGGACCGACAACGGCACTGGGGCGAGCGCCACTACCTTGACCATCTCCAACTGAGCAAGGCGGGCGGAGAGCCTTCCAAGCGCGCCCCAGGTGGCAAGACCCAGCCGGGACCGCTGCACAGCCTGCTGGCGCTGCCCCTCAAGTCGCTGGACAGCCGCACCGTGGAACAGTGGGCCGACCGGGAAGGACAGGAGCGCCCGACCGTGGCACGCCTTGCCTTCCGACTGCTGAAAGCGTTTCTGACGTGGTGCAGCGAGCAACCCGAGTATGCGGACCTGTGCCAGCCCAGCAACCCCACCAAGACGCGCAAGACACGCGAGGCGCTGGGAAAGGCCGGGGTGAAGAACGACGCCCTGCTGAAAGAGCAACTGCCCGCCTGGTTCGCTGCCGTGCGACAGATTCACAACCCCGCCGTGTCCGCCTACCTTCAAACCATCCTGCTGACCGGCGCACGACCCGGCGAAGTGCTGACGATGCGATGGGAGGACGTGGGTACCCAATGGCGAAGCCTGACCATCCGGGACAAGGTGGAAGGCGAGCGCATGATTCCGCTGACGCCCTATGTGCACAGCCTGCTGGCCGCCCTGCCCCGCCGCAATGAATGGGTGTTCTCCAGCCCCAGGAGTGACCGACAGGGCGAGCACATGACCCGCTTGGACCCGGTACACGCCAGCGCCTGCCGCGTGGCCGGTATCGAGGGCCTGACCTTGCACGGCCTGCGCCGTTCGTTCAAGAGCCTGACCGAGTGGTTGGAGATACCCGCTGGCGTGGTGGCGCAAATCATGGGGCACAAGCCCAGCGCCACGGCAGAGAAGCATTACACCGTCCGCCCGCTGGACCTGCTGCGCGTTCATCACGAGCGCATCGAGGCGTGGATGCTGGAACAGGCGGGGGTGCAGTTCCAAGCCCAGGCGGAACCTGGACGGCTGCGCGTGGTGGGCTGACTTGTAAACCATCGATTTACGAAATATGATTCTGACATTCCGGCACAAAGGGCTTGAATCGTTCTTCAAGTCCGGGAGCATGGCGGGGATTCAACCCGTCCATGCCAAGCGCCTGCGCGAGCTGTTGACCGCCTTGAACGCCGCCAAGGGGCCGCAAGACCTTGGGCGACCATCCTGGCGACTGCATGGCCTGAGTGGCGACAGAAGCGGCTTTCATGCCGTGACTGTGCAAGCCAACTGGCGGCTGACGTTCCGATTCGTGGGGGCCGATGTGGAGCTGCTGGATTATTTGGACTACCACTGAGGGCACATCATGGAAATGCACAACCCTGCCCACCCTGGCGAGCTGTTGACCGGCTGGCTGGATGACTTGGGCGTGACCGTCACCGCCTTTGCTGCGCACATTGGAATCAGCCGCGTGATGCTTTCCCGTGTGCTGCATGGACACGCCGCCATCACCGCTGATATGGACCTGAGACTGTCCGAGGCGCTGGGCACGTCGCCGGGGTACTGGCTGGCGCTGCAATCCCAGCGTGACCTATGGATGGCGAAGGAGCACGCTAAGGACCGCCAACGGATTGAGCGCATGGCCGGGCTGGATGTGGTCGCGGCATGAGAGCGTGGCCCCTGCTGCACACGACGCCCACGCCTGAGCCGCGATGACTGCGCAAAATTGCGCACCGGCTGCTGAACTCCTGCACTGAAGGAGATGGTCCAGTTTTGGACCATGGATGCGTCCAAGTCTGGAAACATCCCACCGCTGGCGCGAGTCTCCACAACTTTGCGGAAGCCTCATGCACCGATGCTTGGCCGAACTCTCGCACTGCGGGGGTTCCCCAAAACTGGGGCATCCCCCGCCGCTTTGGGTCACGTTCCAGCAAACGACACCCCAAGACAGACCAGCCGGAAATTCGGCCAATGTGTTCATGCACTGCGGTTCTGGGTTTGTACGAAAGTTTCGTAGTATTCGCACCCGAGAGGCGGTTCACCGGTACGCGCAGCCGGTACGCAAGGAACCAGCGTTCGCGTCACACGAACACCCTGCTACTGCAACGGTCGTGCAACGGTTGTCGAACGGTTAGGTAACGGTCGTGCAACGGTG
>CAYZPX010000226.1:0-3839 GCA_964480105.1 uncultured Burkholderiaceae bacterium
TGATGGAGGTCTTGACGGTCTTGAAGTTGGTCAGCATGCCGCCCAGCCAGCGCTGGTCCACAAAGGGCACGCCAGCGCGCTGGGCTTCAGTTGACAGGATTTCGCGGGCCTGACGCTTGGTACCGACCATCAGGATGGTGCCGCGGTTGGCCGCCAGCTGCTTGGCGAACTTTTGCGCTTCCTGGAACATCGGCAGCGACTTTTCCAGGTTGATGATGTGAATCTTGTTGCGATGGCCGAAGATGAAGGGGGCCATCTTGGGGTTCCAGAAGCGGGTTTGGTGACCAAAGTGCACACCGGCTTCCAGCATTTCGCGCATGGTGACGGACATAGAAATTACTCCAAAGGTTGTGTCTAAAATCCGACCCCATTCATTGCGCATGCTGCAGTTGTAGCAGGCGCAACACCTCGACGGGGTCGGTTTGCGATTGAATTGCCAAGCACGGCAGAACTGCTGCCTTTGAAAAAACCCATCCGGACTTTCCCGAAGGTTGGTGCCTTTGGCAAAACCCAAAAATTGTAGCACGCCCATGTTTCTCGACCTCCACCACACCCGCCAACGCATCGCTGACGGCCACAGCTCCGTCGCTGCCGAATGGGCGCACAGCGTGGCCCGCGCCCAGTCCGCGGAAGGACGCCTGGCCTTCACCGCCCAGGGCCTCCCCCCCGGCACGGTAGCGCCCGCTTCCGAAAAATCGGCGCCTCTGGCGGGATTGGCCGTCTCCATCAAAGACCTGTTTGATGTGGCAGGCCAGGTGACCGCGGCGGGCTCCGAGGTGCTGACCGACGCCCCACCCGCCCGCCGCGATGCGCCCGCCGTCGCCCGCTTGCGTGCCGCCGGGGGGTGCCTGATTGGCCGCACGCACATGGTGGAGTTCGCCTTCTCCGGCGTGGGCACAAACCCACACTGCCCCACCCCGCCTGCCTGGGATGCCCGCTTTGGCGCCCTGCCCGGCCCTGCGCGGGTGCCAGGTGGTTCGTCCTCCGGCGCCGCGGTGTCGGTGGCCACCGGGGCGGCCTTCGTAGGCCTGGGCTCAGACACTGGGGGCTCGATTCGCATTCCTGCCGCACTCAATGGCCTCGTCGGTTTCAAAAGCACAGCGCGCCTGGTCCCGACGGCGGGTGCAATTCCTCTGTCGACCACACTGGACACGGCGGGCGCCATCACCCGCAGCGTACGCGATGCGCGGCTGGTCCACGAAATTCTGGCCGTCCGCACCGTCACGCGCAGCCCAGCCCCGCTGCCACTGTGGCGCCTGGCGGTGCCTCGCACCTATTTTCTGGATGGCCTGGAAGCGCCCGTCGCCCTGGCATTCGAGCGCACGCTGGACCTGCTGCGCCAGCACGGCGCGCGGATCGACGAAATCGACCTGCCAGAGACCGCCGAACTCGTCCCGCTGCAAGCCAAAGGCAATCTGTCGATGGCCGAAAGCTACGGTTGGCACCGCGAACTGCTGGTCGCCAAAGGTGCACGCTACGACCCGCGCGTGCGCCAGCGCATTGAGCTGGGCGCCCGGATGGACGTGGCCGACTACCTGCAGCTGCTGCGCAAGCGCCAGGACTGGATCGCGCGCATGGAAGTTGCCATCGCTCCCTACGACGCCCTGCTCTCGCCCACGGTGCCGATCCTGGCGCCGACCATCGCGTCCGTCGCACCGGGCAAGGAGCGCGATGCTGCGTTCTTCCAGGCCAACGCGCTGCTGCTGCGCAATCCGAGCGCGGTGAATTTCCTGGATGGCTGCGCCCTGTCCCTGCCCTGCCACCAGCAGGGCGAGCTGCCCGTGGGCCTGATGGTCTGGCATGGCGCCTTGCGCGATGACGCCGTGCTGGCGATCAGCGAGTTGATTGAAACTTTACTATTAAAAGAAGAGCTATAACCGCTCGTATTCATTGGCTTAGAGGCCAAAAAGACCAATAACCATGCCCCTCTTGCGTATCACCCCGGGGCCTGCCTGGTCCTTGTTCGACGCAGCCACCACCCGGTGTCTGGAACAGGCCGCACTGCAAACCCATCCGCCCCACACGCTGATGCAGCGGGCCGGTTTGGCCACCGCACGGCTGGCGCGGGCGTTGGCGCCGCATGCGCGCACGGTATGGGTTGCCTGCGGCGCGGGCAACAACGGCGGCGACGGGCTGGAGGCGGCCTGGCATCTGCGCCAGCAAGGGCTGCGGGTGGTGGTGAGCTGGTTAGGTCAACCTGACACCTGTCCACGAGACGCGCGCCGCTCCTGGGAGAAGGCCCAGACCCTGGACCTGGAATGGTCGGATGCCCCCCCCAAAAATCTGGGACCACAGGACCTGTGCATCGATGCGCTGTTGGGCATCGGCGTCGCGACCCAGCGCAGGACCGGGGACGCAGCCCGCCTCGGCGATCCCCGACTAGAAGCCCTGCTGCAGGCCCTGCACCGAAGCCCTGCCCCCGTGCTCTGCGTAGACCTGCCCTCCGGGCTGGAGGCAGACACTGGCCACTGGGCCTTGCCGGACTGCCAGACCTTGGCCACAACCCTGCCCCGCTCCGCCCGCCACACCCTGAGCCTGCTGACCCTCAAGCCTGGCCTGTTCACCGCCCAAGGGCGCGATGCCGCGGGCCAGGTCTGGTGGGACGACCTGGGCGTCTGCGCCGCCAGCGAAACGCCACAGGCCCACCTGGCGCCAGCACCGGTCGCGCGGGCACGTGCGCACACCAGCCACAAGGGCCGCTTTGGCGATGTGGCCGTGGTGGGCGGCGAGGGGCTGTCGCACCGAGGCATGGGCATGGGCGGCGCCGCGCTGCTGGCCGGGTCGGCCGCCCTGCAGGCTGGCGCGGGCCGGGTGCTGGTCGCGCTGCTGGACGCGCAGGCGCCCAGCGTGGATGCCCAACAGCCCGAATTGATGCTGCGCCACGTCGGCGCGCTGGACCTTCCGACCCTCACTGTGGTCTGTGGCTGCGGCGGCGGCGAGGCCGTGCGCGAGGTGCTGCCCGCCGTGCTGTCCCAATCCCCCCGACTGGTGCTGGATGCCGACGCACTCAACGCCGTGGCGCTGGACGCCACCCTGGCGCAGGCGCTGCGCGAACGCGCTGCTCGTCAGCAAACCACCGTGCTGACCCCGCACCCGCTGGAAGCCGCCCGCCTGCTGGGCGTGGACACGGCCACGGTGCAGGCCGACCGTCTGCGCGCGGCCCGGGACCTGGCCGCCCGCTATGGCTGCATGGCCCTGCTCAAGGGCTCGGGCACCGTGGTCGCCAGCCCGGAGGGCAACGTGACAATCAACCCGACGGGCAACGGCCTGCTGGCCACCGCGGGCACCGGCGACGTGCTGGCCGGCTTGGTGGGCGCCCTGCTCGCCCAGGGACTCGACGCACCGACCGCAGCCCGCACAGGCGCCTACCTGCATGGCGCGGTTGCCGACCACTGGCCCGACAAAAAGGCCTTGACTGCCGGGGAGCTGGTCAAGGCCCTTCGTTTTAGATAAAAATTGACTCCAGGCCCCTGAAATCAAGCGGTAGTAGCTCTTATTTCAGGAGCAAATTCAGTTCCTGCGACCCTTACGGCCTGAAGGATTTTTGGCCTTGGACTTTCCGGCAGCGTCCTTGACGGACTTGCCGGCGCTGCGTGCCGTACGCTGGGGCTGCCCCGCCCCCTGCCCTCCACCCTTGGCAGAGCGGCGGGACGATCGGCCAGCACTGCGTTCGCCACGCTCATCGTGATGCAAGGGTTCGGCAGGTCCGCTGGCCTTGTCTTTCAAGGCGCGTTTGATCAGAGGTGCCTCTTCATCGACCACCAGGCGGAAGTCGATCTTGCGACCATCGAGGTCCACCCGGCTGACCTGCACCCGCACCCGGGTGCCGATGGCGTAGC
>CAYZPX010000227.1:0-3814 GCA_964480105.1 uncultured Burkholderiaceae bacterium
CCAACACCGATGGCGTCTATGTGAACGGCCGCCAGATCGACAGCGGCGACTGCTCCGGCCCCAAGAGCGCGCGCAATGTGCTGTTCCACCCCGAGGTGGACGCAGCGGTGCTCGAATGCGCGCGCGGCGGGATCCTGCGCGAAGGCCTGGGCTTTGACCGCTGCCAGGTGGCCGTGGTCACCAACGTGGGCGCCGGCGACCACTTGGGCCTGAACTACATCACCACCGTCGAGGATGTGGCCGTGCTCAAGCGGGTGATCGCGCAAAACGTGGCCCCCAATGGCTACGGCGTGCTCAACGCCGCCGACCCGCATGTGGCCGCGATGGCCAAGGTCTGCCCCGGCAAGGTGATCTTCTTTGCCGCCGACCGCCACCATCCCGTGATGGCCACGCACCGCGCCCAAGGCAACCGCGTGGTCTATGTGGACGGCGACGTGATCGCTGCCGCCGAAGGCTCCTGGCGCGAAACCATCCCGCTGCGCGAGATCCCGATCACCCGCAACGGCTTGATCGGCTTCCAGGTCGAGAACGTGATGGCCGCCATTGGCGCCGCCTGGGCGGCCGAGCTGCCCTGGCAGACCATCCGCCGCGGGCTGGCCAGCTTTGTGAACGACGCAGACAACGCGCCCGGCCGCTTCAACTTCATGGATTACAAGGGCGCCACCGTGATTGCCGACTACGGCCACAACCCCGACGCCATGCGCGCGCTGGTGGCGGCCGTCGAAGCCATTCCAGCCAAGCGCCGCAGCGTGGTGATCAGCGGCGCCGGCGACCGCCGCGACGAAGACATCCGCGAACAAACGGTGATCCTGGGCGCCGCGTTTGACGACGCCATCCTTTACCAAGATGCCGCCCAGCGCGGCCGCGACGACGGCGAGGTCATGGCCCTGCTGCGCGAAGGCCTGCAAGGCGCCGCCCGCACCCGCCACGTCGAGGAAATCCGCGGCGAGTTCCTGGCCATCGACACCGCCCTGGCCCGCCTACAGCCCGGCGACCTGTGCCTGGTGCTGGTGGACCAGGTCGAAGAAGCCCTGGCCCACCTGCACCAGCGCTGCAGCGAAGCGTAAAGAAGAAGTCCCCTGCCAGAAACGCCGGCAGGGGACTTCAAAAATGATAGCTAGTACCGCCGGTATTTAAAGGGCCAGAGGCCAAAAACTCACTTCATCGTGATCGTGGTGTTCACGGTGTCGGAGCGGCTGCCTTCTTCGTACCAGCGGGCGGTGACGGTCTTGGTCTGGGTCCAGAACTGCACCACCTGCTTGCCGTTCGGGCCCAAGTCGCCGAGCTTGGAGGCGCGTGAGCCGGTGAAGCTGAAATACGCCACCGGCACCGGAATTGGCACGTTGATGCCGACCTGGCCCACGTCGATGTCATGCTGGAACTTGCGTGCCGCCCAGCCACTGGACGTGAAGATGGACGTGCCGTTGCCGTTGGGGTTGCGGTTGATGAAGGCAATCGCGTCTTCGAGTGTGTCCACACAGACCACGTTCAGCACGGGGCCGAAGATCTCCTGGCGGTAAATCTCCATGTGGTCCTTGACATCGGCAAACAGGGTGGGGCCGACGAAATTGCCTTGCTCATAGCCCGGGACCACGCAGTCGCGGCCATCGAGCAACAGCGTTGCGCCCTCGGCCACACCAGCGTCGATCAGGCCCAGCACCCGCTGCTTGGCCTTGGGATTGACCAGCGGGCCCAGGTCGGCCGTGCGGTCGGTGCCGGGGCCCACCTTGAGCAGCTTGGCTTTTTCGGCCATCTCGGGCAGCCAGTCGCGTGCGGCACCCACCAGCACCGCAACCGAGTTGGCCATGCAGCGCTGGCCGGCCGCACCGAAGGCGGAGCCCAGCAGGTTGTTGATGGCGTGGTCCTTGGGCGCATCGGGCATGACCACGCAATGGTTCTTGGCGCCCATCATCGACTGCACGCGTTTGCCGGCTTCGGAGGCGCGGCGGTAGATGTGCGTGCCTACATGGGTGGAGCCGATGAAGGACAGGGCCTTGATGTCCGGGTGGTCGCAGATCATGTCGGCCACCTCGGCGCCGCCATGCACTACGTTCAGCACGCCGGGGGGCACGCCGGCCTCGTGGGCCAGATCCACCAGGCGCATCGTGGCGCTAGGGTCCTGCTCTGAAGGCTTGAGGATGAAGGTGTTGCCGCAGGCAATCGCCATCGGGAACATGAAGCAGGGCAGCATCACCGGGAAATTGAAGGCGGTGATGCCCGCGCCCACACCGATGGGCTGCAGCAGGTTGTACACATCGACGCCAGTGGCCGCGTTCTCGGCGATCTCGCCCAGCTGCAGCGTGGTGATGGAACAGGCGTGCTCCACCACTTCCAGGCCGCGGGCGACCTCACCCTCGGCATCGGGCAGGGTCTTGCCGTGCTCACGGGTGATGAGCTGCGCCAGCTCGGTGGTGTGCTCGCGAATCAGGTGCTGCAGCTTCAGCATGATGCGCATGCGGGTGCCCAGGGCGGTTTCGCGCCAGGTCTGGAAGGCCTCCTTGGCGTTGGCCACGGCCAGGTCGACTTCTTCGCGGGTGGCAAAGGGCACACGGGCCACGACCTCTTGGGTCGCGGGATTGGTCACATCCCGCCAGACCGTGCTTTGCGAAGGGTAAGGCTTGCCACCAATGAAATGGTGGATCGTGGTGGGTGGGTTCATGGGTGCCGCTCCTTATTTCTTGACCAGCGGGCAGCTCGACTCGGCCAAGGGCTTGAAGGCGATCTGCGCAGGGATGGTGCTGACGGTCTTGTAGTAATCCCAGGGGCCCTTGGATTCCGAGGGCTTCTTGACCTCGAACAGGTACATGTCGTGGATCACCCGGCCGTCGGGACGGATGCTGGCGTTGCGCATGATCGGGTCCTGGATCGGCAGGTCACGCATCTTTTGCGCCACCACCTTCCAGTCGTCGGTCTTGGCCGCCGCCACCGACTTCAGGTAGTGCAAGACGCTGGAATACACGCCGGCCTGCACCATGGTTGGCTTGAAGCCCTTGTGCAACTTCTCGAAACGGGAGGCGAAGGCGCGGGTCTGGTCGTCCATGTCCCAGTAAAAGCCTTCGGAGAACATCAGGCCCTGCGCCTGGTTCAGGCCCAGCGAATGCACGTCGGTGAGGAACATCAACAGCGAGGCCAGCTTCTGGCCGCTCTTGGCACTGCCCACACCGAATTCGCGCGCGGCCTTGATCGCATTGACGGTGTCCTGCGCGCCGTTGGCCAGGCCCACGACCTGGGCCTTGGAGGCCTGTGCCTGCAGCAGGAAGGACGAAAAATCGCTGGCGTTCAGCGGATGGCGCACGCTGCCCACCACGTTGCCGCCATAGGCCTTGACCACATCGGCGGCATCCTTCTCCAGCGAATGGCCAAAGGCGTAGTCCACGGTGAGGAAATACCAGGACTTGCTACCACCCCGGGTCAGCGCTGCCGCCGCACCGGAGGCGGAGGAATAGGTGTCGAACATCCAGTGGAAGCCGTTGGCCGCGCAGTCCTCGTTGGTCAGGCGGGTGGTGGCCGGGCCGCTGTACATGGCGATGCCGCCTTTTTCCTTGATCAGCTTCTGAATGGCCAAGGCGCCAGCGGAATTGGTCAGGTCGGCCAGCGCGTCCACCTTGTCGCGGTCCATCCATTCGCGGGCCTTGGTGGCGGCGATGTCGGCCTTGTTCTGGTGGTCGGCACTGACCACCTCAATCTTCAGGCCCTTGCACTCGGCCTTGAGGCAGTCGTCGATGGCCATCTTGGCCGCCACCACCGAGCCCGGACCACCCCATCCCATTACCCACATCTTTCGCCCCCCCCACAGCAATGCTGAGACGATGTC
>CAYZPX010000228.1:0-3810 GCA_964480105.1 uncultured Burkholderiaceae bacterium
TGATCAGGTTGAACAGCGTGGTCTTGCCCGCACCGTTGGGGCCGATCACGGCATAAACGATGCCGGCATCGATCTGGAACGAGACGTTCTGCACCGCCTTCACGCCGCCAAAGTGAATCGACAGGTTGTCAACTTCGAGCAGGGCCATCTCAGTCTCCCTTGCCGAATTTGGCGGCCAGTGTGGGCACCAGGCCCTTGGGCAAAAACACCATGCACAGCATCAGCACGGCACCGAACACCACGGTTTCCCAGCCCTCGAACGTGGCCAGCGCCTGGGGCAGCGCCGTGAGCAGCACCGCACCGACGATGGAGCCGAACACCGAGGCCATGCCGCCGACCACCACCATCGTGACCAGTTCCACCGAGTGGAAGAAGTCCGCCACATTCGGCGTGATGAAAGCCATGTAATGCGCGGTGATGCTGCCCATGATGCTGGCGAATACGGCCGACAGCACGAAGATCGTCACCTTGTAGCGCACCACGTTCACGCCCACCACCTGCGAGGCGACTTCGGAGCCGTGCAACGCGCGCAGCGCACGGCCAAACGGCGAATCAATCAGGTTCAGCGAGGCCCAGACGCTGAAGGCCAGCAGCGCGGCGACCACCCAGTACCACTGCCGGTCGCTGCTCAGCTCCATACCGAACAACGCCATCGGGGGCACCGCCATGCCGTCGGGTCCGCCGGTCCATTGCGCCTCGTTGCGCAGCGCGATGTGGATGATGATGCCCAGGCCGAGCGTGGCCATGGCAAGGTAGTTGCCCTTGAGCTTGAAGATAGGGCGCGCCACCAGGGCAGCAATCAGCCCTGCGGCCACTGCGCCACCGCCCATGGCCAGCAGCGGGTGCCAGCCAAAATGCGTGGGCAGCACCGCCGAGGCGTAGGCGCCAATGCCCAGAAAGCCTGCATGACCCAGGCTGATCTGGCCGGCATAGCCGATCAGCAGGTTCAGTCCGATGACGATGATGGCGTTGATGCCGATACGGATCGCCAGGTCCAGGTAGTAGCTGTTGGGCAGCACCCAGGGCAGCACCAGCAACACGGCCACCAGCAGGCCCAGTCCAATCGAGGAATTGCGCGACATGCTCACACCCTCTCGGTGGACTTGCCGCCGAACAGGCCGCGCGGCATGAAGAACAGCACCAGCAGGATCAGCGCAAACGGCATCGCATCCTTGTAGGCCGAGGAGATGTAGCCCGCGCCCAGGGCTTCGAGCACGCCCACGAGCAGGCCTCCCACCACGGCGCCCAGGCCGCTGCCAAGACCGCCCACCACCACCGCCACGAAGCCCTTGAGGCCCAGCATAATGCCCACGTCGTACGAGGTCATGGTCAGGGGCGTGAGCAGAATGCCGCCCAGCGCGCCCAGGCCGGCCGCCATCGCAAAGCTCAGGAACAGCACCCCGTTGGTGTGGATGCCCACCAGCTCCGCCGCCGTGCGGTTGAACGAGGTGGCCAGCATGGCCTTGCCGGTAAGGGTGTGGGTGAAGAAGTACCACAGCCCCGCCACGACCAGGCTGGTCACGCCCAGCACCCACAGGCTCTGGGGCAGCAGGCTGGCGCCCAGGATCATGATGGGCGTGTCGCCAGAGAACGCGGGCAGGCTGTGCGTGCCTTTGCCCAACCAGACCTGGACCAGGCCCCGGATGACCAAAGAGGCACCGATGGTGATGATGATCAGCGACACCGTCTCCGCGCCCTTGACGGGCTCGATGACGAGCTTTTCCAGCAGCACGCCGACCAGTGCGGGCAGGGCGATGGCCAGTAGCAGCACGAGCGGCATGGGCAGCCCCATCTGGCTGAAAAACACGGCCAGCATGCCACCCAGCATGATGAATTCGCCCTGCGCGAAATTGATGACGTGGCTGGCGTTGTAGATCAGCGTGAAACCCAGCGCGGCAAGCGCGTAGGTGGCGCCCACGGTGATGCCCGAGAACATAAATTGCAAAAATTCAGCCAGCATCAGGCCCCCGGTGCGCGGGGAGGCCGGCCAGGCTGCTGTGGCAGCGTTGCGGCATGGGTGTCTCCAGGTGGTTCTTCAAGGGCAGTCTGTGCATGCTGCCTGGTGTTGGTTGGACGCCAGTCTCAGTGCGTTTCCCAGTGGGTTTAAATGATACCTAAAACATTTAATTTTTTATCTTTTGTATCTCGTTTGATGCCGGAAAGCAGGGTAATCCCTAGCGTTTGGGCAAATCATTCGCCCACATGGGTGAGGCGCTTTGCCTTGGCGGGGCACTCGTTTTCTATTGACATGCCGCCAACATCTGCCGGATGCATCGATGGATGTATCGCATGCCCGTCCCCGCCGCTGTCCCTCAAGGCGCAGTTTCTGCCTGAACTGCGGAGCCGGCGCGGCTACCATTTCCGGTCCTATGAATGAACACAATGCATTGCAGGCCCTGGAAGCCTTGATCGAAGACTTTCGCCAGAAAAGCCGGGTTCAGGCCAGTTCGCTGATCACCTCGGTGTTTGGCGATGCCCTCGTGCCCCGTGGTGGGCGTGTCTGGCTGGGCAGCCTGATCCGCCTGCTCCAACCCCTGAACATCAACGAGCGCTTGGTGCGCACGACCGTCTTTCGGCTGGTCAAGGACGAATGGCTGCAGACCGAAGCCATCGGTCGTCGTACGGATTACATGCTCACCGCCTCTGGACGCCGCCGCTTTGAGGACGCTTCACGCCACATCTATGCCGCCGAGGCCCCCTTGTGGGACCGGCGCTGGCGCCTGCTGCTGGTCGTGGGAGATCTGGAGCCGCGCCAGCGGGACAGCCTGCGCCGGGCGCTGGCCTGGCAGGGCTTTGGGGATACGGGGTCGGGTGCCTTCATCCATCCCGGGGCCGATCTGGACCGGGTCCTCGATGCCCTAGCGGCCGAAGGGTTGTCCGAGATCCTGCTCCGGCTGATGCCGCTGGTCGCCCTGAACCCCCGGCTCAGCCCCTGTGCCGACGATGCCACCCTGGTGCAGCGGGCCTGGAATCTGGAGGGCTTGGCGATGGCCTACAGCGGCTTTGTCGCCCGGTACCAGCCGATTCTGGCGGCCTTGCGGCGCGAGCCGGTCGAAGCGGTGGACGCAGAGCGCGCCTGCCTGGTCCGCATCCTGCTGATCCACGATTTCCGCCGCTGCCTGCTCCGCGATCCGCAACTGCCCGAGGTGCTCTTGCCCACCACCTGGCCAGGCAACCAGGCACGCAGCCTGTGCAAGGAGCTGTACCGCCGCCTGCTCGGTCCGTCCGAGCGGCACCTAGATCAGTGCCTGCAGCTCTCCAACGGAGAGCCGATCCCGGCGTCGGGGCTGCTCCAGCAGCGTTTCCAGGTGGCCAATCAGCTGGAGCTCACCCCGGGCTGAACGCATTACACCGTCTCGGTCGTCAGCACCTCACCCCGCAGCGTGAAGGGCTTGGCCTCGGTGATGCGCACATCGATCAGTTGGCCCACCAGGCGCGGCTGACCGGCAAAGTTCACCACCCGATTGCACTCGGTGCGGCCCATCAGCTCGCTGGCGTCGCGCTTGGAGGTGCCTTCCACCAGGATGCGCTGCACCGTGCCCACCCGGCTGTCGCTGATCGCCTTGATGTTGCCGTTGATCACGGCTTGCAAATGTTGCAGGCGGCGCAGCTTGACGTCCTGCGGGGTGTCATCGTGCAGGCTGGCGGCTGGGGTGCCGGGGCGGGGGCTGAAGATGAAGCTGAAGCTGTTGTCGAAATGGATGTCGTCGATCAGCTTCATCATCTTCTCGAAGTCTTCTTCGGTCTCGCCGGGGAAGCCGACGATGAAGTCGCTGCTCATCGCCATGTCGGGGCGGATGGCACGCAGCT
>CAYZPX010000229.1:0-3807 GCA_964480105.1 uncultured Burkholderiaceae bacterium
GCTCGATCTTGGCCTTTTCGGCGGCTTCCTTCAGGCGCTGCAGGGCCAGCACGTCCTTGGACAGGTCCACGCCCTGTTCCTTCTTGAACTCGCCGATGATGTAGTCGATGATGCGCTGGTCGAAGTCTTCGCCGCCCAGGAAGGTGTCGCCGTTGGTGGACAGCACTTCGAACTGCTTTTCGCCATCGACGTCGGCGATCTCGATGATCGAGATGTCGAAGGTGCCGCCGCCCAGGTCATACACGGCGATCTTGCGGTCGCCCTTTTCGCTCTTGTCCAGGCCGAAGGCCAGCGCCGCGGCCGTGGGCTCGTTGATGATGCGCTTGACATCCAGGCCGGCGATGCGGCCAGCGTCCTTGGTGGCTTGGCGCTGGGCGTCGTTGAAGTAAGCTGGCACGGTGATCACGGCCTCGGTCACGGCCTCGCCCAGGTAGTCCTCGGCGGTCTTCTTCATCTTGCGAAGCACTTCGGCGCTGATCTGGGGAGGGGCCAGCTTTTGGCCGCGCACTTCGATCCAGGCATCGCCGTTGTCTGCTTTGGCGATGGTGTAAGGCATCAGGTCGATGTCCTTCTGGACTTCCTTTTCCTCGAACTTGCGACCAATCAAGCGCTTGGAGGCGTAGATGGTGTTCTTGGGGTTGGTCACAGCCTGGCGCTTGGCGGAGGCGCCGACGAGGATCTCGCCGTCTTCCTGGTAGGCAATGATCGAGGGCGTGGTGCGTGCGCCTTCGCTGTTTTCGATCACGCGGGTGGTGTTGCCTTCCATGATGGCCACGCAGCTGTTGGTGGTGCCCAGGTCAATGCCGATGATTTTTCCCATGGTGGTGTGCTCCGGTAATTTGGTGAAAGATTGAATGAGGGTTTACGTGTGGTTGCCTTGAACGGCTTCAAGGCGGGGAGGCGGCTTTTTTTGCTGCGGCCTCCCGCAGGCGCTTACTTGGGCGCGGACACCGTCACCAGCGCCGGGCGCAGCACCCGGTCGGTGATGGCGTAGCCTTTTTGCAGCAGGCTGACCACGGTGTTGGGCGCTTGGTCCGAGGGGATGGCGCTGATGGCCTGGTGCTGGTGGGGGTCGAACTTGTCGCCCGCGGCCGGTGCAATCGCGACCAGTTTGTTGCGCTCGAACGCAGACATCAGCTGGCGCAGGGTGGCATCGCTACCTTCACGCAGCTGCTGTGCGGTGGCTTCCTTGATGGCCAGCGCGGCGTCTAGGCTGTCAGCCACGGGCAGCAGGCTTTCGGCAAAGCTTTCGATGCTGAACTTACGGGCTTTGGCCACTTCATCTTCGGCGCGGCGGCGGGCGTTTTGCACCTCGGCCTGCGCACGCAGGTACTGGTCGGCCAGCTCGGCACTCTTGGCCTTGAGCTCGGCGAGTTCGTTTTGCAGGCGGCTCAACTCGTCAGCGGCATGGACCGCCATGGCGGCTTCGGCTTCTTCGACGGGCAGGGGGTTCTGTGCAGTGTCGGACATGGTTAAAACAGGTTGGGCCTTGGGGAAGGCGTCAGGGATGAAAACGAATGCATCAGCAGCTTGGGGCGCCCTCGACCATTTCAAGGCCCTGGCCTGAAAAGGGCTTTTGCGGCGGTATTCTGGCTTTTTGTGGTGGATGGGTAGGCCGCGCAGGGCTATAATCTCGCGCTTTGCCTTGCCATACCGCTTCTCGACGCAGTGGATGGTGTAATCCAAAAGGAGTTTGCATGCGTCATTACGAAATCATCTTGTTGATCCATCCGGATCAGAGCGAACAAGTTCCAGCCATGCTGGAGCGCTACAAGGGCATGATCACCGCCGGCGGCGGTAAGGTGCACCGCGTGGAAGACTGGGGCCGTCGTCAACTGGCGTACCTGATCAACAAGCTGGCCAAGGCCCACTACCTGTGCGTGAACATCGAAGCCGACCAGGCAGTGATGGCTGAACTGGAGCACGCCTTCAAGTTCAATGACGCCGTGCTGCGTCACCTGACTGTCCAGAAGAAGAAGGCCGAAACCGGCGCTTCCTCCATGATGAAGACCGTCGAGCGCGAAGAAGCCCGCAAGGCCAGCCAGGCCGAAACCGCGGCTGCCGGCGAGCGCTGATCCCTTTCCTGGAGTGCAGAACCGCGTCGTCCTGACGGCCTTGCTGGCCGAAGCCGAAGCCTTGCGCTACACCCCCGGTGGCTTGCCTGCCATCGCCGTGCAACTTGAGCACCAGTCGCAGCAAGTGGAAGCAGGCCAGCCCCGCGAAGTCAGTGCCCGTGTCAAGGCGGTGGCCTTCGGTGTTCTGGCCGAACAGCTGGCGCAGCAAGCCCTGGGCAGTTGCTGGACCTTTGAAGGGTTCCTCGCAATGCCCCGCAATGGCAAGCATCCGGTACTGCATCTCCAAGCGTTTCAACAAGATTAATTTTCAAGAGGTCCGCAATGGCCACGTTCAAGAAATTCAACAAAGACAAGCGCCCCAAGCGCAACACCCAGTCGCTGCTGTTCAAGCGCAAGCGCTTCTGCCGCTTCACCGTCGCCGGTGTGGAAGAGATCGACTACAAAGATGTCGATACCCTGCGTGATTTCATTGCCGAAAACGGCAAGATCATCCCCGCTCGCCTGACCGGCACCCGCGCCATCTACCAGCGTCAGCTGAACACCGCCATCAAGCGCGCCCGCTTCCTGGCCCTGGTGCCTTACAGCGACCAGCACAAGATCTAAGAGGAGCACGTACCATGCAAATCATTCTGCTCGACAAGGTCGTGAACCTCGGCAACCTGGGCGAAATCGTCAAGGTCAAGGATGGCTACGCCCGTAACTTTCTGATCCCTTCGGGCCGTGCACGCCGCGCTACCGAAGCCAACAAGGCCGAATTTGAAGCCAAGCGCGTTGAACTGGAAAAGGCTGCCGCCGAAAAGCTGGCTGCTGCCCAGGTCCAAGGCGAGAAGCTGGCTGGCGCCACCATCAAGCTGACCCAGAAGGCCGGCGTGGATGGCCGCCTGTTCGGTTCCGTCACCAACCACGACATCGCTGAAGAGCTGAACAAGCTCGGCTACGCCGTGGTCAAGTCGCAAGTGCGCATGCCCAACGGTCCCATCAAGACCGTCAGCGACAGCAGCGTCAGCGTGGCCCTGCACACCGACGTGGTCGTCGATGTGAACGTGTCGGTGTACGGCGAAACTGCCTGATCCCCGGCGCTGTCCTGCGACAGCCCCGCACCCAAGCCGCCCTCTGCCGGGCGGCTTTTTTATTGCCGTGACGCGCGCTGCATTGGCCTGGCTGCGGTCTCGCGCTAGCATCCGCTGCGCTGTTTGGAGAGTTCCCATGTCCGCCGTTTTCCCGCCCCTTGACGACGACTTCGCCCCCGCCATGGACCCGCAGATGGCCCAGCTGCGGATTCCACCGCATTCCACTGAGGCCGAGTCCAGCGTGCTCGGTGGCTTGCTGCTGGACAACCACGCCTGGGACCGCGTCGGCGACATGCTGCTGGACAGCGACTTCTACCGCCACGAGCACAAGCTGATCTTTGCCGCCATTGGCGGGCTGATCAATGCCAGCAAGCCCGCGGACGTGATCACGGTCTATGAGCAGCTGCAGAGCCTGGGCAAGGCGGAAGAGGTGGGCGGGCTCAGCTACCTGAACGCCCTGGCCCAGTACGTGCCCAGCGCCAGCAACATCCGCCGCTATGCCGAGATCGTGCGCGAGCGCGCCATCCTGAGAAAGTTGGTCACGGCCAGCGACGATATCGCCACCAACGCCTTCAACCCCCAGGGCAAGCCGGTGGAGCGCATCCTGGACGAGGCCGAGCAGAAGATCTTCGCCATCGGCGAAGAGGGCTCGCGCATGAAGC
>CAYZPX010000230.1:0-3794 GCA_964480105.1 uncultured Burkholderiaceae bacterium
TCTTGCAGTCTATGGATTTTCCGGCGAGAAAAGGGCAGATTCAAACCTGCCCACCGGCTTTGTTGCACAAATCGCCTCGCTGGCACTCGTAGACAGGCCGGTAGCCTCGACAAGATCCTTCGCGCTGACGTACTGCACCTCCGGCTCGGGGGCTTCCGGCGATTGACGATCGTCGGCGTTTTTCGGTGGGTGCGTGACGGCGCGGGGGACTCGCTCACCGTCACCGAGGATCGCCATCCAGTACTGCGCGCTCTGGCGCTCGAACTCGAGGATGTCCTCCTCGTGGTAGCGAACGTGATGGAACAACTTGTGCCAAACGGGCCCTTCGTTATCGAGGCGCGAGCGCCGCAACGTCTTCAGACTAATCTTCCATCGGACGGCGACCTGCCTTTCGGTCATCACTGGGTAGTGCATCTTCTTCTCCCGGACAGATGACCCCATGACAACGCTGTTCGCCATAGAAGCCAAGCCTTACGGCGTGATGGCAGCGGCGAACTGCTGCAGGCGCTGCCCCTCGGCGCGGGCCTCGGCCAGCAACTGGTGCCAGTCGTCGGGCGGGTGGCCGTTTTCGAGCATCTTGCGGAACACCCGGTAGGCGTCGTCGCTGCTCTCGTAGGCGCACTTGGTGTCCTCGTCGTTGACCCACGCGAACACGATCACCTTGCTCGGCGCGTGGTAGCGGAAGAACAGCCGGTACTGCTGAAAGAATTTCGCCCGGAACCAGTGCTTGTGCTCGTCGCCGAGGGTGCCGCCCTGGCGGTACTCCGGCCGTGTCGGATCTTGCGGAATAACGTCGAACGCCAGCTTCGTGATGGCCGCCAGTCGCTTGCTGGCGTTCTTCTTCACGTACCCGACCGGGTCCTTCTGCTTGAAGGCCTCGACCTGCTGCGCCAGCGCTTCAATCTGCGCTAGGAACAGCGGATGAGCGAACACCGTCCAGCCGTGAATGACCAAGGGCACAGGCTTGCCGCCGCTCATTCATCGTCTGCCGACAAGGCGGCATTGAGATCGACTTCGACGTCGCCAACCAGCGACTGCAGCCGTCGAACGAGGCCCGCGTCAACAGCCTGCAGGCACTCGGGGTGGATGGCGATGTCAATGTAACTGCATTACCTGCGATTATTGCCATCCTGCCTGGAGTTTCGGAGGGCGACTGGCTACCAGTGGCCACATCGAACTCCGCGAGCCTTCCTGTCCACCTGTTCCGGCCGATGTCTGCCAAAACGGCCAAATGATTCAAAACAAGGACTGTGTTCTTACGGACGGACTTTTGTTCAGAAATTGAACGCGGGTTCGGTTCCGTGTTCCGCCACCAAATAGACGTCCAAGGGCGTTCGCTGACTTCCAGTGAACGCCCTTTTTCTTTGGAAAATCAAGGGCTTATCGTTCGCGTACGTCCGGAGAAGTTCGCCGGCATCCAGAGCAAAGCGGGGGTACAGGTGGGGGTACAAACCCGAAAAATCGTAGACTTCGTCCGCTTGTTCCCCCGGTGCCAAGCACGAGCGCCTGGCCGACTCGGGTGGGCTCTATCTAGGGGTAAGTCGTGACGCGTGAACGGCGCGTCTTACGGTCTCAGGACTAGTCGAGTCCGAAGCGGTTGCGAGTTACCCGCAGAAACAGGTTGGTGGGCATAAGGGCTTTGAGTCTTGGTAACCAGATGGCGTCTTGTCCCAATCGCACGCGGAACGGTGCAGAACGATTCTCAAGAACGTCCACGATGCGCTGGGCGGCGTGATTTGCTTCCATGCCCTTGTGGATCGACTCCCTCCATTCGTCGTCTAATTTCGATCGCAGCGTGTCGTAATCGGCAATTCGGCCACTGTTCGGTTCCGTGGATGTGGCCAGATCGGTACGGATGAAACCCGGTTCGATCAGGTTCACACGAATACCGAACCCGGAGACCTCATATTGAAAGCTTTCAAGAAAACCCAGTACAGCATGCTTGCTGGCCGCGTAGTAGCTGGCGCCTGGGGGTGCAACCATACCGGCCAATGAGCCGATCACCAGGATGGAGCCTGTTCGTCGTGATCTAAAGTGCGGAAGGACTGAGCGTATGCCGTTGACCACGCCCCAGAAATTGGTATCCAGAACCGCAGCTGCTTGCTCCCGCGTCAGTTCCTCGGCCGGACCACCAATGTTGATACCGGCGTTACAGACGATTGCGTCCAAATGGCCGCATTCGGCGAGGATCGTAGCTACCGCTTTTTGGTAGGCGCGCTCGTCCGTCACATCGAGGCGCAGCGGGTGGGCCTTGTCAGCCACGCCATCGCTGACGGTTCCGCGTCTACTGCCAGCGTAGACTCGCCAACCCTGGGCGATGAGGCGACTGATCAGCGCAGCCCCCAGCCCAGCCGAGCCGCCCGTGACCAGAACGACACGTTGCATGCTTGAATCTTTGTTCATTGGAGCGTCTTTCTATTGGAGTAGCACAGGCTTGAATTGACCTATCCTGATGAGAGTCTGTGCATGGCGGGGGTCTTTGGGCACTTCACCGTTCAAGTAATCCCAAGCCAGCCCCATAAGGCGTTGCCAATCAGGCGACCAGGCATCAGAGTGAACAAGCCGGTGATGACCAGTGCGCCGATGTAGAGCGCGATCATGTTCTTGCGGTGAGCCGAAACTTGATGCACACGCGCGGCCATAACCCCCGTTACGAGCGTGACCAGGGTGAATGCCGATAGGCCGTGGATCCACGAAAACCCCTCAGGTCGCCGGATGGCGAATGAGATACCCGCCACAGTGGCCATGCACAACACCCAGATCCAGCCGCCGATGCGGTGCGCCCGATGCCCCTTGCGCGCCTATAACAGCCACGCGCCCAGAGCCATCGCGATGCTGGCGGCCAATCACTACTTTGAGGACCGGGAGACGATCCTCGCCACACTGGTGGTAGAAGGGTTTGATGAACTTGCCCGCCGCCTGGCAGCAGCCAACGACCTGGCACCGATAGAAGGCGTACGGGCCGCGTTGATCGCTTCAGGACGGACTTATGTCGACTTTGCGTTGTCGCAGCCTGGGGTGTTCAGGGTCATGTTCCGGCCGGATGCGTGCAACCCCCTGCGGTTTCCGGCAGTGCTGGAAGCTGGCATGCGTGCGCGTGCCGAACTGGATCGCCTTAACCAGATTGCGCATGGCGCAGCAGCAAACCCGGCTCAGGCCAGCATACTCTGGGCCTATGTGCATGGATTAGCGTGCCTCCTGATCGATGGCCCGTTGGCGATGGCATTTGAGACTCAGGACCAGCGGGAGCACCATCTTGACGAGGTAGCAAACGCGTTCGCAAACATGCTGCTTACGCCGCAAGACGAGGCTATTTCGAATCTCGGTCACCACCGAAAGGATGGTACTGGCTTGATCGCAAAGGATCGAAGCGGCCGTGATGCCCCTTAGGATTTCGGATGAATCGCCAGATTCCCGCATCCTTCCGAACGAGGCTTCAAATCCCATACGGCCTTCTTTATGTATCCAAGGGCTTATCGCATTGCCCTGGCGGAGTCGGCAGGCTTCATGACAAAACCGCTTGGGCGATGGCTGCGTAGCTCGGGATCCCAAACAGCAGGTTCAGCGGGAAGGTCACGCCCAGGCTCAATCCGAAATACAGCGAGGGGTTGGCTTCCGGCAGCGCGAAGCGCAGCACCGCTGGGACGGCAATGTAGGAGGCGCTGGCGGCCAGGACCATCAGCAAGGTGGCGTCGCCGGCAGGCAGGTTCAGCAGGAAGGACAGCCCCAGCGCGAGGCTGGCATGCGTGATGGGGCCCAGCACGGCGTAGGCGATCAGTACCGGGGATTTGCCG
>CAYZPX010000231.1:0-3790 GCA_964480105.1 uncultured Burkholderiaceae bacterium
CAGCCAAAGGCGGACGCGACAAGATCAAGCTGGAATCCACTGCGGGTACCGGCCACTTCTACACCACCACCAAGAACAAGAAGACCATGCCCGAGAAGATGCTGATCAAGAAATTTGATCCGGTCGCTCGCAAGCACGTCGACTACAAAGAAATCAAGCTGAAGTAATTCGGCTACTTTCTTGCCAAAACCGCCCCGCGAAAGCCGGGCGGTTTTTTCATGCCTTGCGCATCGGCTTACTTGCGCGTCCACACGGCGGCAAAAAAGCCGTCGGTCTGGTGCCGGTGGGGCCACAGGCGCAGGTAGGCCGAGCCACGGTCGCCACCGCTGCACAGGGCTGGCGCCTCCGGCACCTTGAGCTGCGCCAGCAGCTCGCCCGCATCCTGGAGCACAAAGTCGGGGTGGGCGGCAGCAAAGGCCTCGGCAATGGCCTCGTTTTCTTGCGGCAGGATGCTGCAGGTGGCATACACCAGACGGCCGCCGGGTTTGACCAGGCGGGCGGCGCTGTCCAGGATGGCCGTCTGCTTGGCGACCAGTTCCTCGATGGCCTTGGGCGTCTGGCGCCATTTCAGGTCGGGGTTGCGGCGCAGGGTGCCCAAGCCGGAGCACGGCGCATCGACCAGCACCCGGTCAATCTTGCCGGCCAGGCGCTTGATGCGCTCATCGCGCTCGTGGGCAATCGCTGCCGGGTGGACGTTGGACAGCCCACTGCGCGCCAGGCGCGGCTTGAGGGCATCCAGCCGGTGGGCCGACACGTCAAAGGCATACAGGCGGCCGGTGTTGCGCATGGTGGCGCCAATCGCCAGCGTTTTGCCCCCGGCGCCGGCGCAAAAGTCCACCACCATCTCGCCGCGCTTGGCGTCGAGCAGCAGGGCCAGCAGCTGCGAGCCTTCATCCTGCACCTCGACCGCGCCCCGGGTGAACGCATCGAGCTTGGTCAGCGCAGGTTTGCCGTCGGTGCGCAGGCCCCAGGGAGAATACGGCGTGGGCACCGTCTGGATACCCGCCTTGGCGAGTTCTTTTTGCAGCTCTTCGCGCTTGGCTTGCAGGGCATTGACGCGCAAATCCAAGGGTGCGGGCTGGGCCAGGCTGTCCACCAGGGGCCAGAAGCCTTCACCCAGCTGGTCCTTCAAGGGTGGCGCCAGCCAATCGGGCAGGTTGTGGCGCTGGGGCTCCATCAGCTCGGAGGGATGGACGGTGTCGCAAGCATCGATCCACTCTTTTTCCTGCGGGCTCAGGGCCGCTTTCAAGAAATCGCGGGGACCGTGAAAACCCAGGATGGCCAGGCGCCGCTCGCGGGGGCCGGTCCCGGAATGGGCCAGTTGCTCGAACAGGCGCTTTTTGCGCAGCACGGCATAGACGGTTTCCGCCAGCGTGCCGCGCTCGCGGGGGCCCAGGTTGCGGTGATCGCGAAAGTAGCGGGACACCACCGCATCGGCAGGGTGTTGGAAGCTCAGGGTCAGCCGAACGAGCTCGGCACAGGCGTCTAAAAGGGCTTTGGGATGCATGGGCCGATTGTCCCACTGCAGGGCCTGCGCCATGCCACACTTGCGGCCATGAACAACGTGTTACCGCCCCTGCCAAGTTTCCCTACCGGGCGCTACCGCCACTACAAAGGCCTGGATTACCAGGTGCTGGGGTTGGTGCGCCACAGCGAGACCCTGGAGCCGCTGGTGCTCTACCAGGCGCTGTATGGCGAACGGGGACTGTGGGTGCGGCCGCTGGCGATGTTCCAGGAAACCGTGCGGGTGGATGGCAAAGTCCTGCTCCGCTTTGCCCCGGTGATGGACCATGGCGGGGCCACCGGTGCGGCCGGAGCCGGTTGATGGAACTGGCGCATCCCACCCCGTCCGGGATGGCGCGCATTTCCAGCGCGTTCACGCCGGGCCACCTCGGGCCCGTACTCAATCCCTTGTCCATCCTGGCCAAGCCGCACCCGGTGCCGATCGCCATGGGCACGGTCAGCGTGCTGCCGGCCATCACGGAGCGCACCGCCTTGCTGGGGGCCTGTGCCGTGCTGGTACTGCGCCACCGGCAGCTGGTGGCGGTGGCGCGCTACGAACTTCCGGGTCCAGCCACACGGCGCACCTTGCGGCCCTGCTGGTTCAGTGAAGAGGCGTTTGCCCTGCTGGAATACAAGCTCTCCTGCCTGAACCTGCCCTGGTCCGAAATGAAGGCTGAGCTGTATGGCGGCGGTGCCCCCCTGCCCCCACTGGCGCACGAAGGCGCGGTGGGTGCGCAGAACCTGGCAGCCGCCCGGGAGTGGCTAGCCCACAAAGAGATTCCACTGCAGCACGAAGACGCCGGCGGCGAGGTGCACCGCCTACTGGTACTTAGGGACGGGCAAAGTTTTTGCACCCCGATCACGTCCCCGCTGGACGCGGCAAACCCTGTTCCCTCGGTCCCCTGAGCAGACAGGGGGAGCCGCCATGCAGGCGGTCCATTCAGGCAAAAAGCGGCGCTATCCCTTTAAATACCAGCGGTATGCGCTACAGTTTTTGAATCAAATGGGCCACAGCACGGGGGTAAACCACATGCTCTTGGGTCAACACCCGCGCGGCCAGGGTGTCCGCCGTGTCGTCGGGCAGCACCGGCACCACGGCCTGGTCCAGGATCGGGCCCACGTCCAGCTCAGCAGTGACCAGGTGCACGGTGACGCCGGCAAATTTACAGCCCGCATCAATCGCCCGCTGGTGCGTGTGCAGGCCTGTGAACGCTGGCAGCAGCGAGGGATGGATGTTCACCAGCCGCCCGGCATAGTGCGCCACAAAACCTGGCGTCAGGATGCGCATGAAGCCCGCCAGTACGACCAGCGTGGGGACATGGCGGTCGATGGCCTGCGCCAGCGCGGCATCGAAGGCCTCGCGACTGGGGAAGGCTTTGTGGTCCAGCACCTCGATGGCAATGCCCTGCGCGCGGGCAAAGGCCAGGCCCTTGGCGTCGGCCTTGTTGCTGATGACCGCCGCCACCCGGGCGCCATAGCGGCCCGCCCAGTCCTGCTGCTGGGCCGCCTTGACAATGGCTGCCATGTTCGAGCCACCGCCCGAGATCAGAATCACGATGTTTTTCATGGCGCGGGATTATCCCCGCCGGGTACCAGGCCCCAAGGTCTCCCAAAGACCCCACCACGCAGGCCTCCATGTCACCCCCCGGACAGGCCAAAAACGAACGACCGTGCTACAAAACCGATCCCTTTAGGAGACCCCCCATGGACCTTGCATTCACCCCTGAAGAACAAGCGTTTCGCGAAGAAGTGCGCGCCTGGGTGCGCGCCAACCTGCCCGAGGACCTGTCGCACAAGGTCCACAACGCCCTGCGCCTGTCGCGCGACGACATGCAGCGCTGGGCCAAGATCCTGGGCCAAAAAGGCTGGCTGGGCTACGGCTGGCCCAAGGAGTTTGGCGGCCCCGGCTGGAGCGCTGTGCAGCGCCACCTGTTTGAAGAAGAGTGCGCGCTGGCCGGTGCGCCGCGCATCATTCCCTTTGGCCCCGTGATGGTCGCGCCAGTGATCATGGCCTACGGCAACGCGGAGCAACAAAAACGCTTCCTGCCCGGCATCGCCAGCGGCGAAGTCTGGTGGAGCCAGGGCTACAGCGAACCCGGCTCGGGCTCGGACCTGGCCAGCCTGAAAACCCGCGCCGAGCGCGTGGGCGACAAGTACGTCGTCAACGGCCAAAAGACCTGGACGACGCTGGGCCAGTACGGCGAATGGATCTTCTGCCTGGTGCGCACCAGCACCGAAGGCAAGCCCCAGCAGGGCATCAGCTTCCTGCTGATCGACATGAAATCGC
>CAYZPX010000232.1:0-3790 GCA_964480105.1 uncultured Burkholderiaceae bacterium
AGGTGGTAGCGCACGCCCTGGCGGGCATTGAGCCGGGCACGCTCGCCGATGTCCACCCGGGCCCAGTCGGCCTGCTGGGCGCAGACGGTGGCGGGGCCATACACCTCGGTCAGGCCGTAGACGTGGGTCAGGTCAAAGCCCATGGACTCCATGCCCTCGATCATCGACGCCGGCGGCGCCGCGCCGGCCACCATGGCCTTGACGCCCGCGGGCACCCCCTGCTTGAGCGCGGCCGGCGCGTTGATCAGCAGGCTGTGCACGATGGGCGCGCCGCAGTAGTGCGTGACCCCGTGGGTGCGAATGGCGTCGAAGATGGCCTGCGCCTCCACCCGGCGCAGGCACACGTTCACCCCCGCGCGGGCCGCCACCGTCCAGGGGAAGCACCAGCCATTGCAATGGAACATGGGCAGCACCCACAAATACACCGCGTGCTTGGGCATGTCCCATTCCAGGATGTTGGAGATGGCGTTGATCGCTGCGCCCCGGTGGTGATAGACCACGCCCTTGGGGTTACCGGTGGTGCCGCTGGTGTAGTTCAGCGCAATGGCATCCCACTCATCGCCGGGCCAGGCCCACTCGGCCTGCGGATCGCCCTGGGCCAGGAAGGCTTCGTAGGTCAGCGCGCCCACCTTTTCAGCGGGATTAGGGTAGAGGGCATCTTCCACATCGATCACCAGCAGGGGCGACTGGAACTGGCGCAGCGGCAGGGCCTTAGCGATGGTGGGAGCGAATTCCGGGTCCACGATCAGGGCTTTGGCCTCGCCATGGTCCAGCATGAAGGCAATGGCCTCGGGGTCCAGCCGGGTGTTCAGGGTGTTGAGCACGGCACCGGCCATGGGCACACCAAAGTGGGCTTCGACCATGGGCGGGGTGTTGGGCAGCATCACCGCCACGGTGTCGTTCTTGCCGATGCCAGCGCGCTGTAGGGCACTGGCCAAGCGGCGGCAACGGGCCTCGGTCTGGGCCCAGGTCTGGCGCAGCTCGCCATGCACGATGGCCAGGCGGTTGGGATAGACCTGCGCGGCACGGGCCAGAAAGTCCAAAGGGGTCAGGGGCACATGGTTGGCGGGGTTACGGTCCAGGTGCTGGTCGTAGATGCTGGTCATCGGCTTGTCTCTCCTGAATTGTGAATAGGTCCATAAGGCCGCCCTGTAGGCGGGCATCGCGGAAAATACCAGGGTGACCATACCCCAATCTTTCATCCAGGACCTGCTCGCGCGTGTGGACGTGGTCGAAGTCGTGGGCCGCTATGTGCAGCTCAAAAAAGGCGGCGCCAACTACATGGGCCTGTGCCCCTTTCACGGGGAAAAGTCGCCGTCCTTCAGCGTCAGTCCGTCCAAGCAGTTCTACCACTGCTTTGGCTGCGGCAAAAACGGCAATGCCATCGGTTTCTTGATGGACCATGCCGGTCTGGGTTTTGTCGAAGCCGTGCAGGAACTGGCCGGTCAGCTGGGCCTGCCGGTGCCGGACGAGGGACGCTCCCCCCAGGAAAAAGAACGCGCCGCCGCCCAGCGTGAAAAAGAGGCCACGCTGGGCGATGTGCTGGAAAAAGCCGCCACTGCCTACGCGCGGCAGCTGCGCGATGCGCCCCAGGCGGTGGCGTACTTGAAGCAGCGCGGCGTCTCGGGCGCCATTGCCAAGCACTACGGCCTGGGCTATGCGCCGCCCGGCTGGCGGCACCTGGCCAGCGTGTTTCCACGCTATGACGATCCACTGCTGGAAGAAAGCGGCCTGGTCATCGTCAACGCCGAGGACGACAAACGCTACGACCGCTTCCGCGACCGGGTGATGTTCCCGATCCGCAACGTCAAGGGCCAATGCATCGGTTTTGGGGGACGGGTGCTGGGCGACGAAAAGCCCAAGTACCTGAACTCGCCAGAAACCCCGCTATTCCACAAGGGCCGCGAGCTCTACGGCCTGTTCGAGGCCCGCACCGCCATCCGCGAGGCCGGCTATGCACTGGTCACTGAGGGCTACATGGACGTGGTCGCGCTGGCGCAGCTGGGCTTCCCGCAGGCAGTGGCCACGCTGGGCACGGCCTGCACGTCCGAGCACATCCAGAAGCTACTGCGCTTCACCGAGCAGATCGTCTTCAGCTTCGACGGGGATGCCGCTGGGCGCAATGCGGCGCGCAAGGCCCTGGTCGGCGCCCTGCCCCACGCCACGGACACGCGCAGCCTCAAGTTCCTCTTCCTGCCCAACGAGCACGATCCGGACAGCTTTATTCGCACCCACGGCCAGGAGGCCTTCGCTCGCCTGGTGGGCGAGGCGGTGCCGCTGAGTCGCTTCCTGATCGAGGCCGCCAGCGAAGGCTGTGACCTGGGCACCCCCGAAGGCCGCGCCCGCATGGCCAGCCACGCCCGCGAACTGTGGATGCCCCTGCCCGAAGGGGTGCTCAAGCAACAGCTGCTGGGCGAGCTGGCCGAGCTGGCCCAGGTGGACCGACGGGATCTGGCAGTGCTGTGGAGCGAGCCTGCTCCAACAGCCCGCCAGACCGATGCGCTTGGCGCCCACACCACGGCGGGCATGCAGCCACCACCCTGGAGCCTGCAGCGCACACGCCAGAGCCCGCCAAGTCAGGGGTTCTCGCGGTCCAGCCGCCGCGGCACCGAAAGGAGCTGGGGAATGGGCCATTCCGCGCCGCGCACGCCACCGGTCAACCGCCTGGGTCAGGTTGCTCGCCTGCTGCTCTCACACATGGCGTTCTTTGAATTGTTGTCGCACGAGGACCAGGCCTTGCTGGGCCAGCAAGCCGAGCCCTATGGCCCTCTGTTCGTCTGGCTGGAGGAGCAGTTCCATGAGCACGGCGCCATCAGCTGGGCGGTGCTGCGCGAAAGCCTGCAGACACAGCCCTTCGCCGCCTGGGCCGATCGCCTGATGACCGGCGCACATGCACAAACTGAAGGCGAATTGCACGAGCTGCGCCTGGAGCTGCGCGACCTGCTGCACCGCATGCACATCGAGGCCCTCAAGGCCGAACAAAACACCCTGATTGCCGCTGCCGCCCGCGATCCAGAGGCTCTGGCCCGTTACCGTGACCTTGAAACCCAGCGCAAGGCGCGGGAAAACGCACTAGCGCAAAAAGGCGGGTAGCGCAAGCGATTTGCACGCACCCACCGTAAAACGGGTACAATCCATGCCCTCTGCAAGAGCGACAGCAGCACCTCCGGCCCTGGCAACGGTGACAACCGCGCACCACCGCCCCTTTCCCGCAAGGACTGCACACCAAATGATCGCCCAGACATCTTGCAAGCGCAGCGCCCCAACCCATGTGTTGGTGGTGCGCGTGCCCTAAAAAAGCCTCGCGTTTTCGCTGCGCTCCCATTTTTCATGGACACAATCAGGGACGGCTCCGGCCCCTGACGCTGGAACGGTGCCGCTTGCACCTGCCACGAGGATCTGTGTCCCTTCGCAGATTCGTTCTTCAAGAGAGTACCGACCATGCCCGCCAAAAAGACTGCCCCGACCACCGCACCCTCCGAGGAACTCTCTACGGCGGCGAGCCCGATGGCAGCTGAGGGCGAAGCCGAACCCGCCAAGAAGCGCCCAGGCCGCCCTGCGAAGACTGCGGCAGCCAAAGCGCCCGCCAAGCGCGGTCGCAAGGCCAAGTCGGACGTGGCTGCAGACGATGCGGGCGACGATGCCGACCTGTCGGACATCGAGGCTGAGTTGGAGGGCGAAATCGAGGCTGAACCCGAGCAGGCCACTGTCGCTACGGTCGAAAAAGCCAAGCCACTGCGCATGAAGATCAGCAAGGCCAAGGAACGGGCCTTGATGAAGGAATTCGGCC
>CAYZPX010000233.1:0-3771 GCA_964480105.1 uncultured Burkholderiaceae bacterium
GGTCAGCAGCAAGATCGACAGCCGCACCATCCTGGACCAGATGGGCGCCGAGGCCCTGCTGGGCATGGGCGACATGCTCTACATGGCCAGCGGCACCGGCCTGCCGGTGCGGGTGCACGGCGCCTTCGTGTCCGACGAGGAGGTCCACCGCGTGGTCAGCTACCTCAAGGCCCAGGGCGAGCCGGACTATATCGACGGTGTGCTCGAAGGCGCTCCCACCGAGGGCGACGACGGCCCCTTGGGCGATAGCGGCGAGGGCAGCGGCGAGAAAGACCCGATGTACGACCAGGCCGTGGAGGTGGTGCTCAAGGACCGCAAGGCCAGCATCTCTTATGTGCAGCGCAAGCTGCGCATTGGCTACAACCGCTCGGCGCGGCTGCTGGAAGACATGGAAAAAGCCGGCCTGGTCAGCGCGCTCACGGCCAGCGGCCAGCGCGAAGTGCTGGTGCCGAACCGGGAAGCCTGAGAGACCACAAGGAATGCCCTTGAATAAGATAATCGCTACTCTTTTGATAGCTACTACCGCGCTTCCTGTATGGGCTGAGGGCCTAAAAAGCCTTGAATCCTTCCTCAAGGGCACGCAGACTGGCCGCGCCGAATTCACCCAGGTGGTCACCGCGCCGCCCAAGGAAGGGCAGGCCGCGCGCAGCAAGACGTCGAGCGGCAGCTTCGAGTTCCAGCGGCCCGCGCGCTTTCGCTTTCTGTACCGCAAGCCCTTCGAGCAAACCCTCGTCGCTGACGGCCAGACCGTGTGGCTGTACGACGTGGACCTGAATCAGGTCACCGCGCGCAAACAAAGCCAGGTGCTGGGGTCCACTCCGGCGGCGCTGCTGGCGTCTGCCGCCGACCTCAAGGCCTTGCAGGCCGAATTCACGCTCGAAAACGCTCCGGCCCAGGACGGCCAGGACTGGGTGATGGCCACGCCCAAGGCCCGCGATGGACAAATACAGGCGGTGCGCATCGGCTTCAAGGGCGAGCAACTGACCACGCTGGACATCCAGGACAGCTTTGGCCAGCGCTCGGTGCTGCGCTTTACAGGCTTTCAGGCCAATCCGGCCTTGCCCTCCGATACCTTCCAATTCAAGCCGCCCGCCGGGGCCGATGTGGTACGGCAATAAGCTGTGCGGTCAGGCTTTGCCTGGAATTGCCAAGGCCAGCGTCGCCGCCATCGCCAGCGCGTGCAGAGTGGCCGCCCCAATCGTGAGTGCTATGGCCGGTCGCAGCCGGGCCGGGGTGTCCGCCCGCTGGATCAGCAAGACCGCCGCCGCCAGCGACAGCGGCAGGGACAGCAAGCCCCCCAGCACCGCGGTGGGCGCCCAGCCCTGCCAGACCGCCCAGCCCAGCCACCCGTGGGCCAGCAGGCCCAGTGCCAGGTAGCACCAGGCCGCCCCGCGCCGCGACAGCCGCACCACCAGGGTCCGCTTGCCCACGCTGGCATCGGCGCGCGCATCCGGGAAACCGTTGATCACCAGGATGTTGGCCAGCAGCAGCGCCTGCCCCAATCCCGCCACGGCGGGCAGGGGCGCGAAGGCCTGTCGCTGCACATAGTCCGCCCCGATCACCATCAGCCACCATGCCAGACCCACGGCCAGCTCGCCCAGGCCCCGGCACATCAGCTGTAGCGGCGGCGCCGAGTAGGCCCAGGCCAGCAACAGCCCCGCCAGGCCGATGCCGATCAGCCCCGGGCCGCTGTACCAGGTCAGCCACAGACCGCCTGGCACCAGCAGGAGCAGCAAGACAGCCGCCCAGCGCCCGGTGGCGGACAGGCTGACGGCGCCTTGCTGGATCAGCCGTGAGCCGCCCGAAAACGGAAACAGCCCTTCGGTATTGGCCTCGTCCGCGCCATTGCGGGCGTCGTGGTAATCGTTGAGCACATTGGCCCCCGCATGCGCCATCAGTGCCAGCAGCACCGTGGCCAGGGCCTGTGGCAACGCCAGCGGCACACCGGAGAACGCGGCGGTCGCCAGCCCCAGCAGACAGGCGGCGAAGGTGACCAGCAAAAAGCCGGGACGGGTCATGCGCAGCAGCATGCCCAGGCTGGGCGCGGGGGGGAGGCAGGCAGAGGGTGCCATGACACAAGCAGCGGAGGAATAAGCCCTTGATTCTCCACACCCGCGCTGCCTGAGGGAGATCATTGGCCAGCAGCATCCGCTGGGGCCTGGCATGCTGCTGCGCCAGGCGTTTGAATGCGGGCGGCCACACCAAGAACCCGATGGTTTGCCGCGCCGTGAATCGACCCTTCCTCCTGTCTGTCCTGTGCCGAGGCGCTCGGCTGGCAGACGCTCAGGCCTTGGACATGAGCGGGAAGTCGGCTGGCCGACGGATGGAGTTAACCGACAGGTCAACGTCCAGCGATGGCCAATAGAGGTGGTCTGGGGTGGGGTGCTCGACCGTGGTGATCTGGTCCACGGTGGCCTGCTTGAACCAGGGGAACTGTTCGAAGGGTAGGTGTAGCTCTTCTTCACCCAGCAAGAGCCAGAAGCCGTGCTTGGAGATGTGCGTGACTTCAACCGCCGAAGTGATGTTGCCAGGCATCTTGGATTTCCTTGATGTGCGGACGACAGTAGGTGTCATGCATGCACTCTAGCCGATGCACGAGACTAAAATTTTTCGGATGGACGCTTCTTCCATTTCACTCGCACACACCATCTCGCAGCCACCCAGCTTCCTGGATTTGCTGCGGACGCTATGAGTCAGGTTTCTGCGCAGTCCCACATCCCCCTGGCCGAACGCCTGCGCCCACGGACCCTGGGCGAGGTCATTGGCCAGCAGCACCTGCTGGGCCCGGGCATGCCGCTGCGGCTGGCGTTTGAATCCGGGCGACCGCACAGCTGCATCCTCTGGGGCCCGCCGGGTGTGGGCAAGACGACGATTGCCCGGCTGATGGCCGACGCGTTTGACGCGCAGTTCATCGCCATCAGCGCGGTGCTGGGCGGGGTCAAGGACATCCGCGAGGCGGTGGAGAAGGCCGAGGCCGCCCGTTCCGGCCTGATGCCGCAGCGCACGCTGGTGTTTGTCGATGAGGTGCACCGCTTCAACAAGAGCCAGCAGGATGCGTTCTTGCCGCATGTGGAAAGCGGCCTCTTCACCTTCATTGGCGCCACGACCGAGAACCCTTCGTTCGAGGTGAACTCTGCCTTGCTGTCGCGCGCGGCGGTGTATGTGCTGCAGGCGCTCACGCCCGAGGATTTGAAGCACATCGTGGCCCTGGCCCAACAGAATCAAGCGGTACCAGCTATCGAAAGCGTAGCAATCGACCGCCTGATGGCCTATGCCGATGGCGATGCCCGCCGCCTGCTCAACACCCTGGAAACCCTGGCCATGGCCGCCGCGCAGGCTCAGCTCCACGAAATCACCGACGCCTGGCTTTTGCAGGTGCTGGGCCCTCAGTTGCGGCGCTTTGACAAGGGTGGCGAGCATTTTTACGACACCATCAGCGCGCTGCACAAGGCGGTGCGCGGCTCCGACCCCGATGCGGCGCTGTACTGGTTTGTGCGCATGCTCGACGGCGGCACCGACCCGCGCTACCTGGCGCGGCGCCTGGTCCGCATGGCCAGCGAGGACATCGGTCTGGCCGACCCCCGTGCGCTGCGGCTGGCGCTGGACGCCGCCGAGGTCTATGAGCGCCTAGGCACCCCCGAGGGTGAGCTAACCCTGGCGCAATGCGTGGTCTATCTGGCGGTGGCGCCCAAGTCGAACGCGGTGTATGCCGCCTTCAAGGCCGCCAAGGCTTTTGTGCAGCAAGACGGCACCCGGCCCGTGCCGCTGCAC
>CAYZPX010000234.1:0-3724 GCA_964480105.1 uncultured Burkholderiaceae bacterium
GGTCGTTGCGGCTGCGGCCGGTGTGCAGGCGCTTGCCGGCATCGCCCACCAGCTGGGTCAGGCGGGCTTCGATGTTCAGGTGCACGTCTTCCAGGTCCAGCTTCCATTCGAAAGCGCCGGATTCAATTTCAGAGGTGATTTGCGCCATGCCGCGCTGGATGTCGGCAAAGTCCTGCGCGCTGATGATGCCCTGCGCAGCCAGCATCTCGGCATGGGCCAGGCTGCCCGCGATGTCGGCCTGCCACAGGCGCTTGTCGAAGAACACGCTGGAGGTGTAGCGCTTGACCAGCTCGCTCATGGGTTCAGAAAACAGCGCCGACCAGGCCTGGGCTTTGGTGTCGAGCTGGTTGTGGGACGGGGCGGAGGCGTGGGGCTGGGTCATGGACGGGAATAATGGAATGCGGAGGGGCCGGAACCGCCGACCCTCCCCGTTGAAAGAGCGCGAATTTTATGGCCCCTTCCCTGTCGACCGCTGCAAGCCCACACCGGCGTGGCCCGGCCCCTGTGGTGCGGGTGTTTGACGCCTGCCAGGTCGGCACCGTGTTGCGGGCCGTGCTGGTGGTGCAGGGTGCCCTGGCCTGCGGGGCCCTGTTCGTCGCGGCCACGCCCTTGAACTGGCTGGGGCATTGGGCCTTGTGGACAGGCGGCGCCCTGCCAGGCACCTTGGGCTGGCTGCTGCTGGTGTGCAGCTTGCAGGCCCCCTTGCAGCGCCTGCCCCGAAGTGGCCAGTACGCGGCGGGCACAGGCCTGGGAGCGCTGGCCGGGCTGGGCGCGGGGGCACTGCTGGACGCTTTGGGCGCTCTGGGGCCTGCCCCGCCGTGGCTGGCCTGCGCCGCCAGCGGGGGCATGCTGGCACAGCTGCTGGTCATGGGGCTGGTGCGGCGTGCCCAGGCCCGCCAGCCGACCACGACGGCCGCCAGGCTGGCGGAACTGCAGTCCCGGATCCGGCCACACTTTCTGTTCAACACCCTCAACAGCGCCATCGTCCTGGTGCGCGCCGAGCCCGAGCAGGCCGAGACCCTGCTCGAAGACCTGAGCGACCTGTTCCGCCATGCCCTGCGCGAGCCTGGGGAGGCCGTGACGCTGGACGACGAAATCGCCCTCGCCCAGCGCTATCTGGCCATTGAGGCGGTGCGCTTTGGCGAGCGCTTGCAGGTGGACTGGGCGCTGGACCCCGCCGCAGGCCAGGCGCTGTTGCCGCCGCTGCTGCTGCAGCCCCTGGTGGAAAACGCGGTCAAGCACGGGGTGGAGCCTTGCCCCGACGGTGGGCGGCTGCGGATCGAGACGCTGCGCAAGGGCGCGCGCGTGGTGGTCCGGCTGCACAACACCGTGCCTGCGACCCGTTCGGCCACGGTGCCTGCACCCGGCGGCCATGGCATGGCACTGGCCAATGTGCGCGAACGCCTGGCCCTGCTGCACGACCTGAGCTGCGAATTCCATGCGGGCCCCAGCGCGGACGGTTACGCAGTCCGCCTGGTGCTGCCCGCGCCCCTGGCCTGATGCATGAGACCTGAAGCCGCCATGCTGAACATCCTGATCGTGGACGACGAACCCCTGGCCCGCCAACGCCTGCGCACGCTCCTGGGCGACTTGGCAGACACGCACCCCTGCGCCCTCACCGACGCGGCTTCTGGCGCGCAGGCCTTGCAATGTTTGCAGCCCAGCGGTGGGGGCGCCTTTGACCTGGTGCTGCTGGACATCCACTTGCCAGGCACCGATGGCCTGGGCCTGGCACAGGCCATTCAAGGCCTGTCGCAGCCACCGGCGATCGTGTTTGTCACCGCCCACGCCGAGCACGCGGTGGGGGCCTTCGAGCTGGATGCGGTGGACTACCTGACCAAGCCCGTGCGGCGCGAGCGGCTGGCCCAGGCCCTGGACAAGGTGCGGCGGCGGCGGCACCCGCCCCTGCCGCTGGACCCGCTGCCGCCGCCCTCCGACGACAGCGAAGCGCTGACCATCCAGGGCCGGGGCCACACCGAACGGGTGCCGCTGGCCGAGGTCCTCTACCTGCGGGCCGAGCAAAAGTACGTGACCGTGCGCACCACCACCGGCGAACATGTGCTGGATGCCAGCCTCAGCGAACTGGAATCCCGCCACGGCGAGCGCTTCCTGCGCATCCACCGCAACACCCTGGTCGCCCGCAAGGCCCTGCGCGCCCTGGAAAAAATCCCGACAGGGACCGAAGAATGGCAGCTGCGCCTGCATGGTCTGGCCGAGGGCCTGGCCGTATCCCGCCGCCAGGTGGCCGCAGTGCGCGAAGCCTTGGTAGAGCTGTGACCGATGCGGTTATTTCCCGACTGTACGGTCGGAGATCTCTGCAGACCCCATGCTGGCGCATGACGAGCAGCTAAGCTGATCACACTGGTGCATCCAGGACCATGCCCGGGCTGCGCAGACACGGGATCCCCCACAGACTTTTCGACAAGGTTTGACCATGCACATCCTTCTGACTGGATCGACCGGCTTCATCGGCCAGACCCTGCGCACCGCCTTGACGCAGGCGGGCCACACCGTCCACGGCAGCGTTTCGCCACGCCAGCGCTCCCAAGGCGTACAAGACCCGTTGGCCGTGCCCATGGACTTTGCCCGCGACACCAGTGCGCAGGCCTGGCGGCCCCGGCTCGATGGCATCGACGCGGTGGTGAACGCGGTGGGCGTGCTGCGCGACAGCGGCAGCCGACCCATGGACGCCGTGCACACCCACACGCCCTGCGCACTGTTCGATGCCTGCGCCCAAGCGGGCGTGCGCCGGGTGGTACACATTTCTGCGTTGGGCATTGAAGGCAGCGCCACCCACTACGCCCGCAGCAAGCGCGCCGCCGAGCAACACCTGCAGGACCTGATGACAGAGGGTCAGCTGGACGCCGCCATCCTGCGGCCCAGCGTGGTCTTTGGCAAAGGCGGGGACAGCAGTGCGCTGTTCATGACCTTGTCCAAGCTGCCGGTCGCGCTGTTCCCGGGTCCGGTGCTCGATGCACGGGTACAGCCGGTGTCGGTGCACGACCTGGCTGCTGCCGTGGTGGCGCTGATGGGGCCTGCCCTGGGCACCACGGGCCTCATCGAATGCACGGGCCCGCAGGCGCTGACCATGGGCGACTTCATCGCCAGCCTGCGCCAGCAACAGGGCCACGGCCGGGCGATGGTGCTGCGCATGCCCGACTGGCTGACCCAGCTGAGCGCCCGCATGGGCGACGCCCTGCCCGCCTCCGTGCCCTGGTGCAGCGACACCCTGGCCATGCTGGGCAGCGACAACGTGGGCAACCCGACCGCCTTTGAGCGCCTGCTAGGCCGCCCCGGCGTGGCCTACGACCAGCTGGTGGCCACGGCCTGGCGCTGACCCTACCGGAGGGCCCAGTTCAAGGCTGGATGCGACCCAAAACCTGCAGGTCGGAGCCCAGCACTATGCCCTCGCCCGACGCTGGCCACACCCCGGTCAACGCCGTGATGTTGACCTGGTGGGTGACCACCACCAACAGACCAGGGCCTTGCCATCCCTGAAGGCGCGCACGAGCAGCGATGGTCTGCGGTGCCTCGCGCTCGGTCGCGGCAAAAAACGAATCAAACACCGGCTCGGGCCGGGCCAAGGCACCAAACGCCAACTGGGCGGTGTCGCGGGTGCGGCACCAGCGCGAATGCCACACCTGGTCCACCGGAAAGGCCTGCGCCCGAAACCAGGCGCCGATGCGCTCGGCCTGGGCACGGCCCTCGGCGCTCAGGTTGCGCT
>CAYZPX010000235.1:0-3719 GCA_964480105.1 uncultured Burkholderiaceae bacterium
GTCGTTGAGGATGTAGCCGCTGTCGTCCAGCAGGCCGTCCTGGCCGTGGCTGGTGTAGGGGTCCAGCGCCACATCGGTCATCACACCCAGCTCGGGGAAGGCTTGTTTCAGCTTGGCGACCACGCGGGGGATGAGGCCGTCGGGGTTCAGGGCTTCCTTGCCGTCGGGGGTTTTGAGGGCGGGGTCCACCACCGGGAACAGCGCCATCACCGGAATGCCCAGCTTCACACAGTCCTCGGCCACGGGCAGCAGCAGGTCCAGGCTCAGGCGCTCGACGCCAGGCATGGAGGCAATCGCTTCACGGCGTTTTTCGCCGTCCAGCACGAACACCGGGTAGATCAGGTCGTGCGGCGTCAAGGCATGCTCGCGCACGAGGTTGCGGGTGAAGTCGTCGCGGCGCAGGCGGCGGGGACGGTTCTGGGGGAAGGGGGCGTGGGGTGGGAAGTGCATGCCGAAAATTGTGCCCCATCCGGCGCGCCGGGGTTGTCACCCTTGCCACGGGGGGAGGGCGGTGCTAGATTGCCTGCGGGCGGTTGGACCGCCCCCCGCTTTTCCTCCCTGAGCGGGGCCGGGGGCGGCTGCAAGGCCCTTCTGGCGTTTGGGCCCGGCATTTGCCGGGCTTTTTTTCGCCCCGCCAGTCCAGGGGCATGGGCGCCGTACACTGCCGCCCATGCTCTGGGTCAAAGCCTTTCACATCGTTTTCGTGGCCAGCTGGTTTGCTGGCTTGTTCTATCTGCCCCGCATCTACGTCAATCTGGCGATGGTGCCGCCGGGCTCGTCCGCTGAGCGCGAGCGCCTGCTGTTGATGGCACGCAAGCTTTTGCGCTTTACGACCATCCTCGCTGTGCCAGCGTTGGCCCTGGGTTTCTGGCTCTGGCTGGGCTATGGCATCGGGCGTGGGCCGGGCAATGGCTGGATGCATGCCAAGCTGACGGTGGTGGTCCTGATCGTCGGCTACCACCATGCCTGCGCGGTGTTGCTGCGCAAGATCATCGCTGGCACCAGCCGCCGCAGCCATGTGTGGTTCCGCTGGTTCAACGAGGTGCCGGTGGTCTTGCTGACGATTGCCGTGCTGTTGGTGGTGCTCAAGCCCTTCTGAGGCTGCTTATGGAGCCGTCTGGCCGCTAGGCGCGCGCCATGCACAAGACCTCGGCGGCGCCGCTGGCGCTCAGTTATGCGGCCTTGGTGGTGTTTGCCACCTTGTTCCCGTTTACCGGCTGGCGCCTGCAGGGGGTGGATCCCTGGGTGTTCCTGCTGGCGCCCCTTCCGCCGCCGTACTGGACCCGCTTTGATGTCTCCGCCAACCTGGTCGGCTATGGCCCCCTGGGCTTTTTGACGGCGCTAGCCCTGCTGCGCAGCGGGCGTGGCCGTTGGGCGGTGCCGGTGGGGGCCCTTAGCAGCGCGCTGTTGTCGCTGGGTCTGGAATTCCTGCAGATTTACCTGCCCCGCCGGGTGCCCTCCAACCTGGATTTGTTGCTGAACGCCACGGGTGCGCTGCTGGGCGCCCTGACGGCGGCGGCGCTGGAGCGCCTGGGCGTGCTGGACCGCTGGAGCCATTTCCGTGCCCGCTGGTTTGTACCCGACGCCCGGGGCGCACTTGTGCTGCTGGCGCTGTGGCCGATGGCGTTGCTGTTTCCGGCCGCGCTGCCGCTGGGACTGGGGCAGGTGGTTCTGCGGCTAGAGGGCGCCTTGGCCGAGTTGCTGGCGGGCACGCCTTTCCTGGTCTGGTTACCCACGCGCACCGCGCCGCTGGTGCCCCTGTCGCAGGGCAGCGAGGCCCTGTGCGTGGCGCTGGGCTTGTGGATTCCCTGCCTGTTGGCCTATGGTGTGGTGCCGTCCCGCTGGCGGCGTGCGCTGCTGGCGCTGGTGGTGGCCGTGCTGGGTCTCGCGGCCACCGCCTTGTCCTCGGCGCTGAGCTGGGGCCCCGTCCATGCCTGGGAAGGGTTTGATTTGGCGGTGCGGGTCGGCTGGGGCGGGGGGCTGCTGCTGGCGCTGGCAACCGTGGCCTTGCCCCGCCGGGCCTGTGCGGCGCTGTTGCTGGTGGTGCTGGTCTGGCACCTGGCGCTCTTGAACCAGGCACCCACCAGCGCCTACTTTGCCCAGACCTTGCAGCAATGGGAGCAGGGCCGCTTCATCCGTTTTTATGGCCTGGGGCAGTGGCTGGGCTGGCTCTGGCCGTATGCCGCGCTGCTGTACGGGCTGCTGCGGCTCTCTGCGCGGGAGGGGCAAAACTAGAATGCCCCCATGAGCGACACCTCCTCCTCCCCCAGCTACTTTGCCCGCCACATCTTTTTCTGCCTGAACGAGCGCACCAATGGCGAAGGCTGCTGTGCCCACCAGGGTGCTCAAGCCGCGTTCGACCATTGCAAAGCCAAGGTCAAGGCCGAGGGACTGTCCGGCCCCGGCAAGATCCGCGTCAACAAGGCCGGCTGCCTGGACCGCTGCGCCGGCGGCCCGGTGGCGGTGGTGTATCCCGAGGCCGTCTGGTACACCTATGTGGATGCCAGCGACATCGACGAGATTGTCGAATCCCACCTCAAGAATGGCCAGGTGGTCGAGCGCCTGGTGACCCCGCCGGAACTCGGTCGCTGAGCGGATCGGTTTAATTTTGGTGAAATTGGCCTCCAAGTCAATGGATACCAGCGGTACTAGCTATTAAAAGAAGAGCATTTTTGTGAACGCACACACCGAACGCCTGTCCCTGCAGGGCGCTGCCGGCGCCATCGAGGTGGCCCGCGACGCCGCCCACCTGGCCGAAGGCGCTGCGCCCCGGGGCGTGGCCGTCATCGCCCATCCGCACCCGCTGTTTGGCGGCACCATGGACAACAAGGTGGTGCAGACCTTGGCGCGGGCCTTTGTGCAGTGCGGCTGGACGGCGCTGCGCTTTAACTTTCGCGGCGTGGGCGCCAGCGCCGGCACCCACGACGAGGGCCGGGGCGAGCTGGATGACTTGCTGACCGTGGTGCGCGAACTGGCGCCTGAAGGCCCGCTGGCATTGGCGGGGTTTTCGTTTGGCGCCTTTGTCACCAGCCATGCGCTGGCGCAGCTCTGGCCCGAGCGCGACATCCGCCACGCCGTGCTGGTGGGCACGGCGGCCAGCCGCTTCACCGTGGCACCGGTGCCCACCGACGCCCAGCTGCGCACCCTGGTGCTGCATGGCGAGCAGGACGACACCGTGCCCCTGTCCGCCGTCATGGACTGGTCGCGGCCGCAGTTGCTGCCCGTCACCGTGGTCCCTGGGGGCGGGCATTTCTTTCACGGACAATTGGGCCTGTTGCAGAACCTGGTTGTGCGCCACCTGCAGGCGACGGCTTGAGCCTTCGGTCCCCACCGACTCCCGCAGCGCCAGACCCCGTTTGGCGCTGCTTCATTTTTTGCTTTTGACATGTTTCCCATGACCTTCACCTTGTCCACCCTGCGTTCCTGGGCGCTGGGCCTCGTGGCGGCTTCCGCCCTGTCCGTGGCCTTGGCGCAGGCGCCCCAGCCGCCCGAGATCGCGGCGCGCACCTATCTGCTGGTCGATGTGACCGCCAACCAGATCCTCGCCGCCAAGGACATCGACGCGCCGGTGGAGCAGGCCTCGCTCACCAAGCTGATGACCGCCTACCTGGTTTTTGACGCCTTGCGCGCCAAGAAGGTGGACCTGCAGCAGCGCCTGCCCGTGAGCGAGCGCGCCTGGAAGATGCCCGGCTCGCGCATGTTCATCGACCCCAAGATGC